>PKTR01000002.1:306500-613000 GCA_002869065.1 Hyphomicrobiales bacterium | reverse complement strand
GGCCGCCGGCGACCAATGGTGAGCTGATCTCCGCCTTCGACGGCAATTGGGGCGCGGTGGAAAAGGACCTCGGCGAAAAGGTCCGCTCCAAGGCGCAGACGCGCGGCGTCGAACTTTCCGACCACGACGTGCAGCAGGCCACGCGCGACTCCATTCGCGCGCTGATGATGATCCGTGCCTACCGTATCCGCGGTCATCTGCAGGCCGACCTGGATCCGCTCAATCTGCGCGAAGCGACCCAGCACGAGGAACTCGATCCGAAGAGCTACGGCTTCACCGAGGCCGACTACGACCGCAAGATCTTCCTCGACTACGTGCTCGGTCTGGAATTCGCGACCATCCCGGAGATGATCGCGATCCTCAAGCGCACCTATTGCTCGACCTTCGCGGTCGAGTTCATGCACATCTCCTCGCCCGAGCAGAAGAGCTGGATCCAGGAGCGCATCGAGGGCCCGGACAAGGGCGTCGCCTTCACCGACATGGGCAAGAAGGCGATCCTCAACAAGCTGATCGAAGCCGAGGGTTTCGAGCGCTTCATCGACATCAAATACACCGGCACCAAGCGCTTCGGTCTCGACGGCGCGGAATCGGTGATCCCGGCGCTTGAGCAGATCATCAAGCGCGGCGGCCATCTCGGCGTGAAGGAAATCGTTCTCGGCATGGCCCACCGCGGCCGCCTCAACGTGCTCGCCCAGGTGATGGCAAAGCCGCACCGCGCGATCTTCCACGAGTTCAAGGGCGGATCCTACCACCCCGACGACGTCGAGGGTTCGGGCGACGTGAAGTATCACCTCGGTGCCTCGTCGGATCGTGAGTTCGACGGCAACAAGGTGCACCTGTCGCTGACCGCCAACCCGTCGCATCTGGAAATCGTCGATCCGGTGGTGCTCGGCAAGGCCCGCGCCAAGCAGGAGCAGCACGGCGACAAGCTCGATCGCGGCTCCGTCATGCCGCTGATCCTGCACGGCGACGCCGCCTTTGCCGGCCAGGGCGTGGTGACCGAATGCTTCGGCCTTTCCGGCCTCAAGGGTCACCGCACCGGCGGCTCGATCCACGTCATCATCAACAACCAGATCGGCTTTACCACCAATCCGATCTTCTCGCGCTCGTCGCCCTATCCGTCCGACGCCGCGAAGATGATCGAAGCGCCGATCTTCCACGTCAACGGTGACGATCCGGAAGCCGTCGTCTACGCCGCCAAGGTCGCCACCGAGTTCCGCCAGCTGTTCCACAAGCCGGTGGTCATCGACATGTTCTGCTACCGCCGCTTCGGCCACAACGAGGGCGACGAGCCGGCGTTTACCCAGCCGATCATGTATCAGAAGATCCGCCAGCACCCGACCACGCTGCAGATCTATTCCGACAAGCTGGTGGCCGAAGGCCTGATTTCGGCCGAAGAGGTCGACGAGATGAAGGCCGCCTGGCGCGCCAGGCTCGACGAGGAATTCGAGGCCGGCCAGGCTTACCGCCCGAACAAGGCGGACTGGCTCGACGGCCGCTGGGTCGGCATGCGCCAGGCCGGCAGTTACGACGATCCGCGTCGCGGCCGCACCGGAGTCGAGCTCGATCAGCTCGTCGAGATCGGCCACACGCTGACCGACATTCCCGAAGGCTTCAAGGCGCACCGCACGATCCAGCGCTTCATGGGCAATCGCCGCAAGGCGATCGACGCCGGCAAGAACATCGACTGGGCGACGGCCGAGGCACTCGCCTTCGCGACGCTGATGAAGGACGGGCACGCCATCCGCCTCTCCGGCCAGGACGTCGAACGCGGCACCTTCTCGCAGCGCCATTCGGTGATCCACGAACAGGATACCGGCGAGCGTTACACTCCGCTCGACAACTTCGCGTCGGAAACCGCCCGCTACGAGGTCATCAACTCGATGCTGTCGGAAGAGGCCGTGCTCGGCTTCGAATACGGCTATTCGCTGGCCGAGCCGAACGCGCTGACACTTTGGGAAGCCCAGTTCGGCGACTTCGCCAACGGCGCCCAGGTCGTCTTCGACCAGTTCATCTCGTCGGGCGAGCGCAAATGGCTGCGCATGTCGGGCCTCGTCTGCCTCCTGCCGCACGGCTATGAGGGGCAGGGACCGGAGCATTCCTCGGCCCGTCTGGAGCGCTATCTGCAGCTTTGCGCCGAAGACAACATGCAGGTCGCCAACTGCTCGACGCCGGCGAACTACTATCACATCCTGCGCCGCCAGCTGACCCGCGACTTCCGCA
Organism: Hyphomicrobiales bacterium; assembly: GCA_002869065.1. Classification (NCBI taxonomy): domain Bacteria; kingdom Pseudomonadati; phylum Pseudomonadota; class Alphaproteobacteria; order Hyphomicrobiales; species Hyphomicrobiales bacterium. The sequence continues at coordinate 610,777 of PKTR01000002.1, read as the reverse complement.
AGCCGCTCATTCTGATGACGCCGAAATCGCTGCTGCGCCACAAGCGCTGCGTGTCGTATCTCGAGGAGTTTGCCGAGGAATCGAGCTTCCACCGCGTGTTGTGGGACGACGCCGAGCGGCATCCCGACGAGGAGGGCATCAAGCTCGTCCCCGACGACATGATCCGCCGCGTCGTGATGTGCTCCGGCAAGGTCTATTACGACCTCTTCGAGGAACGCGAGAAGCGCGGCATCAACGACGTCTACCTGCTGCGCATCGAGCAGCTCTACCCGTTCCCGACCAAGGCGCTGCTCACCGAGCTGCTCCGCTTCCGCTTCGCCGACATGGTGTGGTGTCAGGAAGAGCCGGGCAACATGGGCTCGTGGAGCTTCGTGCAGCCCTACATCGAGTGGGTGCTGCAGCAGATCGGTGCGACCCACGAGCGGCCGCGCTACGCCGGCCGTCCGGCATCCGCCTCGACCGCAACCGGCCTGATGTCGAAGCATCTCTCCCAGCTGCAGGCTTTCCTCGACGAAGCCTTCGCCGAATAACCCGACGATGCCGGTGGTATCGCCGGCCAAGATTTGAGGACAACGAAAACCATGGCCACCGAGATCCGCGTTCCGACCCTTGGCGAGTCGGTTTCCGAAGCCACGATCGCGCAATGGTTCAAGAAGCCGGGCGACGCCGTTGCCGCCGACGAGCCGCTGGTTGAGCTCGAGACCGACAAGGTCACCATCGAAGTGCCCGCGCCGAGCGCCGGCGTGCTGGCCGAGATCATCGTCGGGGACGGCGAGACGGTCGAGGTCGGCGCCCTGCTCGGCATGCTGGGCGAAGGCTCCGGCGCCGTTGCCGCGTCTGCGCCGACTGCGAAGGCCGAACCGGCCGCCGCTGCCGCCGCACCAGCCAAGGCTGAAGCCGGCTCCGACATGCCGCCGTCTCCGGCAGCAAAGAAGCTCTTGGAAGAAAAGGGCATGGATGCCGCCGACGTCGCCGGTTCCGGCAAGCGCGGTCAGGTGCTGAAGGAAGACGTGCTCGCGGCCGGTTCCAAGCCCGCTGCCGCGCCGGCTGTCGCGATGACCACGGCGCCTGCGCCGACCCCGGTCACCGTGCGCGCCCCGTCCGCCCCGGCTGACGAGGAGCGCGAAGAGCGCGTGCGCATGACCAAGCTGCGCCAGACCATCGCCCGCCGGCTGAAGGACGCGCAGAACACGGCCGCCATGCTGACCACGTTCAACGACGTCGACATGGGCGCCGTGATGGATCTGCGCAAGCAGTACAAGGACCTGTTCGAGAAGAAGCACGGCGTCAAGCTCGGCTTCATGGGCTTCTTCGTGAAGGCCGTCGTGCAGGCGCTGAAGGACGTGCCCGCGGTCAATGCCGAGATCGACGGCACCGATCTGGTGTTCAAGAATTACTACCATATCGGCGTCGCGGTCGGCACCGAGAAGGGCCTCGTCGTGCCGGTGGTGCGCGATGCCGACGAGATGTCGATCGCCGACATCGAGAAACAGATCGCCGATTTCGGCCGCCGCGCCCGTGACGGCAAGCTCGGCATCGACGAGATGCAGGGCGGCACCTTCACCATCTCGAACGGTGGCGTCTACGGCTCGCTGATGTCGACGCCGATCCTCAACGCGCCGCAGTCGGGCATTCTCGGCATGCACCGCATCGAGCAGCGCCCGGTCGTGCGCGGTGGCGACATCGTCGCCCGCCCGATGATGTATCTCGCCCACTCCTATGACCACCGGGTCGTCGACGGCAAGGAAGCCGTCACCTTCCTGGTGCGCATCAAGGAAGCGATCGAGGATCCGCAGCGCCTGGTGCTCGACCTCTAGGTCGAGCTCCGTCCGCTACCGCCCGAACAAATCGAAGCCCGCACGTACCAAAAGGAAGTCGGAGAGCACAATCATGGCCGACACTTACGATCTCGTCGTCATCGGAACCGGCCCTGGCGGCTATGTCTGCGCCATTCGCGCCGCCCAGCTCGGCATGAAGGTCGCCGTCGTCGAAAAGCGCAAGACCCATGGCGGCACCTGCCTCAATGTCGGCTGCATTCCTTCGAAGGCGCTGCTGCATACCTCCGAGCTGTTCGAGGAGGCGGGCCATTCCTTCGCCGGCTTCGGCATCAAGGTGGCGAAGCCGAAGCTCGACCTGCCGGCCATGATGGCGCACAAGCAGGCGACCATCGACGGCAACGTTCAGGGCATCGACTACCTGTTCAAGAAGAACAAGATCACGCCGTTCCACGGCACCGGCAAGATCCTCGCCAAGGGTCAGGTCGAGGTGATGGCCGAGGACGGCTCGAGCCAGATCCTTGCGACCAAGGCGATCGTGATCGCGACCGGCTCCGACAGCGCCAACCTGCCGGGCATCGAGATCGACGAAACCCGGGTCGTGACCTCGACCGGCGCGCTCGAGCTGACCAAGGTGCCGAAGCACCTCGTCGTCGTCGGCGCCGGCGTCATCGGCCTCGAGCTCGGTTCGGTGTGGCGCCGGCTTGGCGCCGAAGTCACCGTTGTCGAGTTCCTCGACCGCATCCTGCCCGGCATGGATGGCGACGTCGCCAAGCAGTTCCAGCGCATGCTGAAAAAGCAGGGCATGAACTTCAAGCTGTCCTCCAAGGTCGACGGCATCGACAAGTCGGGCAAGCGGCTTTCGATCACTGTCGAGCCGGCCGCCGGCGAAGCGGCTGCCGAGACCATCGAGGCCGACGTCGCGCTGATCGCCATCGGCCGCCGTCCGCACACCGACAATCTCGGACTGGAGAATGTCGGCGTCGAACTCGATGACCGCGGCCGGGTCAAGACCGACGCGCACTTCAAGACCAGTGCCGAGGACATCTACGCCATCGGCGACGTGATCGCCGGCCCGATGCTCGCCCACAAGGCCGAGGAAGAGGGCGTGGCGCTGGCCGAGCGGCTTGCCGGTCAGGCCGGTCACGTCAATTACGACATCATCCCGGGCGTGGTGTACACGACGCCGGAAGTCGCCTCCGTCGGCAAGACCGAGGAAGAGCTGAAGGACGCCGGCATCGCCTACAATGTCGGCAAGTTCCCCTTCACCGCCAACGGTCGCGCCAAGGCGATGGGCGCCTCGGAAGGCTTCGTCAAGGTGCTCGCCGACAAGACCACCGACCGCGTGCTTGGCGTTCACATCATCGGCCCGGTCGCCGGCGAGATGATCCACGAGGCGGCGGTGCTGATGGAATTCGGCGGCTCGGCCGAGGATCTGGCGCGTACCTGCCACGCCCATCCGACCCTGTCGGAAGCCGTCAAGGAAGCCGCACTCGCCGTCGACAAGCGGCCGATACATATCTAGTCGCGCGTTCCCAAAAAGTGGGAACCGGTTTTTGGATAAGAACTCGCGCAAAAAACAACCCGGCGTTCCTTGCGAGCGCCGGGTTTTTCATTGCGCGGCGTGGTCAGGAGGCGACGCGGTAGGTCGCGAGTTTCGCGCCGAAGCCGAGGAAGACGATGCCGGTGAAGCCCTTAAGCCAGCGCTGGAAGCGTCCGCTTGAGGCAAAGCGTGTCAGCCGCGAGAACAGCAGGATCATGGCGCCGAACCACAGCGCGGCGATCGCCGAATGCAGGAAGACGAGCAGGGCGGCGGCGCCCGGCGTGTTGGTCTCCAGCGTCAGGAATTGCGGGAAGGCGGCGAGATAGAACATCGAGACCTTCGGGTTGAGCGCGTTGGTCATCAGCCCTTCGAGATAGGCCGCCCCAAGAGTCCGCCGCCTGTCGGAGCCGGTCACCCGCGCCGCCGGCTCAACGCCCTGATAAGCGGCCCAGAGCGCCTTCAGCCCGATCCAGCACAGATAGGCCGCGCCGAGGTATTTGACGATCGCAAAAGCGGTGGCCGATTTCACCAGAATGACCGAAATACCGAGGATCGACAGCGTGCCGTGCAGATAAAAGCCGGTCAGGATGCCGCCGACATTGGCAAAACCGGCGGCCTTGCCCGAGGTGGGAACGGTCTTGGCGACCAGGAGCCCGTTCGGACCCGGCGACATCGTCAAAAGGGTGGCGACCAGAATGAAAGCCGAAATTTGCGACCAGCCCATCGGCATTCTCCGCGCGTGCAGGTGACAGATGCCGAGAGCATGCCCGCCGGGACGGGTACGCGGCAAGGCGCGATCTGACGGTTCGGGCGCGGCCTATTTGCGCATCAGCATATAGCGCTTAATGCCGTCGATGGTGGTCGAAAGCGAGCGGTTCTCGACCTCGACCGACATGCGCCCGCCCATCACGTCGAGTTTGACGAAGGAGGTCGTGTAGAAGCCCTGGAAACTCCCGAGGAAGGTGGTGACGCTGCGGCGCTCCGCCCGCGTCCAGCCCCAGCTGCAATCGCGTGGATGGCAGCGCGTCTTCATGCGCATGCGCCAGGCGCCGTAGACTGGATCTTCGGGGCAGAAATATTCCAGTTCGATGGAGGAAAGTTCCCGCACCTTGGCCGACGGATTGACCCAGGTCCCGGCTTCGCTGGAGGGTACGCAGTCTTCTTCGGCCAGAACCGCACCCGCCGTCCCGGCAATCATCCCGGTAACAACGAACAGCCTTGCGGTGGCCGCGCGAACCGCCCTCAGCATCGACCCGTTTCCTCCTCTTTCCCGCAAAAAGCGTAACACAACGCCAAGCATCGCCGAAACCACGGCATTTTCGGGGCCAACGATGAGCGTGCCGCGCCGCGCCTCAGGCGCGCGGGTGCGCCTTCGAATAGATGTCGAGCAGGCGGGCCGCGTCGACGCCGGTATAGATCTGCGTGGTCGACAGGCTCGCATGGCCGAGCAGCTCCTGGATGGTGCGCAGATCGCCGCCGGCCGCCAGCAGGTGGGTGGCGAAGGAATGGCGCAGCGCGTGCGGTGTCGCGGTTTCGGCCAAGCCGAGCGCACCGCGCATGCGCTCCACCGCAAGCTGGATGATGCGTGGCGACAGCGCACGACCGCGCACGCCGACGAATAGCGGGCCATCGGCATCGAGCGCGAAGGGGCACAGCCGCAGATAGTCTTCGACCGCGCGGTTGATCACCGGCAGCACAGGCACGACGCGCGTCTTGCCGCCCTTGCCGGTGACGCGGATGGCGTCGACCCCGGATGAAGGCGCGTCGCGACGCTTCAGCCCGAGCGCTTCGGAAATGCGCAGGCCCGAGCCGTAGAGCAGGCAGAGCACGGCGGCGTTGCGCGCGGCGACCCAGGGTTCCTCGTCGAGAGCTTCGTCGGCATCGACCAGCCGCGTCGCGGCGGACGCCGGCAGCGGACGCGGCAGCGTCTTCGGCAGTTTCGGCGCCCGCACCGCCTTCAGGGCGGCGCCATTGGCGAGCCCCTTTCGCTCAAGGAAGGCAAAGAACGAGCGCACCCCGGCCAACCCGCGCGCCAGCGTGCGCGCTTCCGCCCCGCCTCGTCGGCGTCGTGCGAGATAGGCGCGGATATCGAGCGGCTTCAGATCGGCGATATCGGCAAGCGCGGGGGCGCCGCCAAGGTGACCGGCAAGGAAGGACAGGAACTGCCGCACGTCGCGCTCATAGGCATCCAGCGTCTTTTCCGCCAGCCGCCGCTCATCGCCGAGATGGCCGAGCCAGTCGTCGAGCGCCAGCATCACGTCGGGGGCGGCGATGATGAGTGGTGCGGTCATGGCGGCCTTTTGCACGCAAGCGGGAGATTCGGAAGTACGAGTCTGGCGCGGGAAGGTTGATGAAAGGTGAGGGCGAAGCGGCGCTGAATGCGCGCCAACTCTTTTGCAGCTTGCAGCCGGCATTCACACGCGCTTCGCAGACGCGCGCTAGCTTCGCGGCATCACGGGCGACAAGGGATGAGCGACGATGCGCAGGGCAGGGAACAGAGAGCGGATCTTTGCCGTGGTCGCGGCAATGGCAGCGCTCGCTTTGACGTCCGGCGCCTTCGCCGGATCGCTACGCGACAACCCGCTGCGCCATGATACCTTCGCCGCAAGCGGACTGCCGACGCCCTATTCTGCGATGGCGAACCCGTATAGCGCCGGCCCGCAGGCATTGGCGGAAGGCGCGCAGCTCTACATCGACTATTGCGCCACCTGCCACGGCCCGTCGGGACGCGGTGATGGCGAGGGCAGCACCGATCCGCGCCCGCCGAGCCTGCGCCGCAGCGATCGCGCCGCCGATGGTTCCGACGACGTCTATTTCTCCGACGGGTTTCTGATGTGGGCGATCAGCGAGGGCGGCGAGCCGATCGGCTCGCCGATGCCGCCCTACAAGCTCGCGCTCAGCGAGACCGAGCGCTGGAATCTTGTCGCCTTCATCGCCGCCGACTTCCCGCGCAGCCGCTAGTGTCGCCGCCGGGCGGTTTTCGCGCCCGCTGAATTCACGCTATCCTGCCCCATGGTCATGATCGCGCGAGCCCTGCTGTTCCTCCAGATCGTCGTCATCTCAGCGGCGGTCGGCGCGGCCGTCACCTTCTTCGGCCTGATCATCATTTCGACCGCGATGGGCGTGAGCAGCCGGGAAGGGGCGCTCGCCATGGGCGCGGCGGGCATTGCGCCGGTCGGCGGTGTGGCGGGGGCAGCGTTCGGTGCCTGGTTCGCCTGGCGGCTCATCAAGAGCCTTGAGGCCAAGGCCGTGATGGCGGCCGGCTTCGGTCTTGTTGCGCTGGTCGCGCTCGCGGTCGGCGGCTGGTTCCTTTACGAGGACCTGACCGACGGCGACCCCTACGAGCCGTACCAGGAGCCCGAGGTTCTGATCGAATGGCGCCTGCCGGAAACGGTGCCCCACGAATGGGTCGACCGGATCTACCGCTACACGATGCGCTCGTCCTACATGAACTGGACGCTCGGCACCGGCTGGGACGACCCCCGCGCCCGCGACGAAGGCGGACACACCATCCTGCGCATCGAGGGGCGCATCCGCTGGCGCGTGACCGGGCGGATTTTCCAGCTCTGGCGTGCCCCGAACCATGACGACCGCATCACCGTTGATCTCGGTCTGCCGCGCGATCCGCCGGCAACGGCGGAATACGGCCCCTGGCGCGAGGTCGAAGGCGCACCCGGCCACGCCTTCCGCGTCCGCGTCGAGCGCAACTGAACTCCTTGCCCGCCAGCCGAACCCGCAGGGTGTCGCGCGGCTCGACGAACAGATGTCATGACGTTAAAGTGCCGCCGCAACGCGCGCGCAAGACAGTGCGCCTCTCCAGAGCGCCCTTAGCGGTCGGTCGCATATCAGACACCAGAATGCAGAGATATTGGTCATGTCCAATCGTTGGCCCGACGGGTACTTCGAGAAAAACATCGCGGATCGAGTGGAAGCCGTCGGTCACCGGCAATATGTCGGCGGCTTTTCGGAGAAACTTTGGTACGAGATCGGCAAACTGCAGTATCACTTCCTGATCAGCGAAGGACTGGAACCCCGGCACGTCTTTTTTGACGTCGCGTGCGGCTCGCTGCGCCTTGGTCAGTACCTCATTCCGTACCTGCAGGACGGTCGCTATCACGGCATCGACCTTGACCAGTCGCTCATCGACAAGGGTCTGGCCGAGGAGTTCTACGCGAACATCATCGCGATGCGGAATCCACGATTCTACGTCAATGACAGCTTCGATCTCGGCGATGCGCCGAACTTCGACTACGCCATTGCGCAATCGCTGTTCACGCATCTGACGGCCGAAGACATCGGCAACTGCCTGCTGTCGATGCGCAAAAAGTGCAACGACCACAGCAAGTTCTATTTCACTTTCTTCGAAAGACAGTCCGACAAGCAAACCAACCCGGACGGGCCTTCCGACCCCAACCGCAACTGGTTCTACTCACGCGAAGAGATAGAATCCCTCGGCGCCAAGACCGGTTGGCATTGCGACTATATCGGCGAATGGCAACATCCGGCCGGGCAGCGCATCGTCCGAGCCCGTCCGGCGGGGCGTTAGGCTTTGGGACATCGGCTCGACATCGTCCATCAGGGCGACACGGTTCTGTTGTCGTCCGCCAGCACCGTACTCCTGACCGCTCCAGCCGACGATGTCGACGGGCTGTTCGAGTATGCGATGGATTTTTGCGACGAAGATCAGGGTCATATCCGGCTCTCGTCGGGCCGATACGTCCTGAAGCGACCGATTCGGGTCGACAAGTCCGTCACATTCGAAGGCGCGGGCTACGCGACGAAGCTGATCCCGCCAGCCGGCGAGTTCGCCGTCGACGTCAGGGTGACCGCCCGCAGCCCCTTGCGACGCGATATCATTCGTGACGCCACGACCTGGCTTTACAACATGGAGAACCGCACCCACGGCATCGTGATGCACAATCTGTGCATCGATGGCGAGGGGCGCGGCAAAGGCCTTTCCGTCGAGTTCCTGATGGAAGGAGTGTTTTCGAACCTGTTCATTCATCGCACCCGCGACGGCGCAGGGCTGCGTCTCGGCCCGTCGGTGATGGAGACAACCTTTCGCGACGTGCATCTGCTCGATTGCGGCACCCGCCGCGAGGCTGCCGTAAGTCTGGAGAGTCAGCCCGGCGGCGATGCCTGCAACAACGTGACCTTCCAGTCGGTCTATATCATCTTCCCGAACGGCACCGGCCTTGAGGTCGGTGCTGGAAAGGGCGCGGAAAAACCGCGGCTCATCACCTTGCGTGACTGCATGATCCACGGCTGGCTACCGTGGCAGAAAACAGCCAAGGGTCCTCTGTTGAAGATCTCTGCGCTGGACCCCGTACGGGGGCTGCGAATGTTTGGCGGCCGCGTCACCTGTGCGCACGTTGAGTTCCCCTATGTCCGGCTGATAGAGGGGGCGGCAAAGTTTCATGCCGTATCGTTTGGCGGCGGTGGAGCTAACACTGCCATTTCAACCCAGCCCGGCACGCATATCGTCGTTCGGGATTGCGACTTCCACGGCTCGCGCGCTGCGAACCGGCGGGGCGATATCGCCCATATAGCCGGTGACTTCGAATTTGACGCAAACACGTGTGAGCCGGATTGCGGCCGCCTGGTGTTCAACGAGTCCGCGCGGGGTTTCGTCAGCCACAATCGTTTCCTGAAAACCGCGGAAGGGCGCCCGCTGATCTTGCGCCATGGCGACGCGGCAAAGAATGTTGCGGTCGAGGGCAATCTCTTTTCCTGCAAACGCGACCAGGACGATGCAAACGCGGCCCAGTCCGACACGTCCTCATCGGGTGAGTGACTCGCGCTGGCGACTGATCCGTTCGAGGCCGCACCTTCGTAAACGCGGGTGTTCCCGCGTTTCGCTCTACGGAGGGCTGACAAGTCGGGTGTGCCCAACTTGAGGCAGTCAGGACGCCCGGCGGAGGTCCGCGAGCGGAGCGGGTGCCCGACCGTGAGCGAAATACACCTCACGCCTCACTGTTCCCCCAAAATCTCCCCTTTCAACCTGCACAGATCGATGATCTTGACGGTCTTTTGTTTGTAGGTGCCGTCCGTGCAGGACGTGTTGAGGTCCCTGGCCTGCCCGAAGGCGAGGCGACAGCCGTCGGGCGACGCGGCCAGATTTTCAGTGAAGCCGCTGGCAAGTTTGATCGTCTCACCGTCCGGGCGTGCGAGGAAAATGCCGGAATCGCCAATGTCCCCGTCGCGATCATATTCCCGCTTGTCGAGCGCCCAGCCAAGCGCGGTCCTTACCACCCGTGACGACTTCATCTCCGGCAGGCAGGCTTCTTCCGTCGCGCCTGTTCCCGGCACCAGACGCCAGATAGGACGGCAATCGGCACCGCGCTTCGTCCGCGCGTGTACCAGATAGCCGTCTCCGTCGGCGGAAATGCCCTCGGGTGAGACCTCGTTCTGGCTGAAGGGGAGGGGGATCGCGGCCACGTCAGCCTTTATCAGGCGGCCCGCATCTGCACTGCGCTGGCGGCCGAGATCGACCACGCCGTCGCCGGGCTTTAGCGGTACCAGTATGCGCCCTTCAAGGTTTGCCGGCCGGTCCTGATAGGCACAAATGAACCGGTTGAAGAGGCGGCTGTCTTCGTTCGTGTTGAGCGGCGTTTTCGTCATCGCGCCGGGCCTGCCGGCAACGAAGGTGGCGCCGGAGCCATCGTGCCCGGCCTGGTAGGACAGCGTGTCGGTCGCCGGCGCGTAGCAGGGATTGGTGATGTCCGCCCGGCTCAGCGTCTCCAGCCCGCCTTCGTCCGACCAGACGCTCAGCGGAAAGGTGAAGGCGGCCCAGGGATTGTCTTTCTCTGCCTTTTTGGCGTCGTATTCCATCCGCTGGAACATGAGCCGGTCATTGTCCATCCAGACGAGCCCGTAATCGACAAAGGGAACCCGGGTATCCGTCATCCACTCCTTTGGCGGCTCCTGACCGCACGCCGCAAGCACAAGCGAGAGGACGAGCGCCGGCCAGACCGGACGGGCGAAAAGGCGGGGCATTGCGAGGTTCCTCCGGCGGCGCCTGCGGAATATCAAACACCAGTTTGCATCGCTCGCGGGCCCGTCGCACTGAAATCGGTCAATCACGCGCCGGTCGGTTTTTCCGGTAACCGGAAAGATGAACAAGCCGATGGAGCATCGTGGAATTCGGCAACAAAGTGAAAAATGTATCGGGCTCCAAGAAACCGAAGTGGTTCTTGAGTCGGCAACAATTCAACTAGCCGCCAATCAATCGAAAAGCCGCAGAATAAATTCCCCAAAGTAAGCTCTTGTGCAAATTGCAAAGTTAAACTAAGCAGTTAGACGGGGCACGCTGCGCGTCAATATGACGCGCCAAGAATGGGGCATCGCGGTGGCGAAATCATACTGCGTTTCGGGCGTGGCATTGCCGCGCCTGCGGAATTCTCGTCGATTTTCCACACTCCGGTTCAAACAGACGCGAACCGCCGTCGCTCAGATCGGGCTTCTGGGCTGCGCGGCTCTGGTCGGATTGTGCATCTCGCCACCCGTTTCCAATGCCCAGTCGGCGTCCGGCGCTGCCAAGATCATCCAGCCGGGTTTCAAGGCCGAGACCGGCTTCTCGGGAAGCTGGATACCGGGCCTGGAAAACGGCTTTCCGCCCGGCGTCAATCCCGACGACGAGGTCTTCATCGATCCGGCGAAGGCCAGCCTGCGCGTCTTTGACGTCACCAATCTTGGGGCAGCGGCTTCCGGCCAGCTGGTTCACACGCCGCCGCCATTCGAGGTGAAGGCAGGTGTCATCGGCCAGGTTTTCGGCCTTGCCTATGACGATGGCCGCGGTCTCGACGGGTCCGCGCCGGTCGGCACCTCGCCAAACCTCTATGCCACCGCAACATCGTTCTTCGGCATCCAGATCGTCGCGCCTGACGCAGACGCGGATGGACGACCGGAGCGGCTGCGCAATGGCCAGCCCGGCGCGACCTTCATGGAAGCGCAGTTCGGCGCCGCCGATGCTGGCCCGGGCGCGATCTGGAAGATCGACGGCACGACCGGCTCCGTGTCGTTGTTCGCGCGCGTGCCGAGCAACAGCGGTCCGGCCTTCGGCAACATCGCCTTCGATGGCCGTCACCGGCAGTTCTTTGTCTCGGACCTCGACAACGGGCTGATCTGGCGTTTCTCCATCGATGGAAAACTGCTCGATTCCTACGATCACGGTACGGTTGGACGACCTGCCGCCGGCGCGGCTCCGCTCGCCGATGACGGCTCGATCATGAATATCTTCAATCCCGCCTTCGACAGCCAGAACCCGGACACGTTCGGCTACACCCAGGACGCCCGCCGCGTCTACGGCCTCGCCGAATACCGCGGTCGGCTCTACTACTCCGTCGGCACGACCGCGCAGATCTGGTCGGTCGGCCTTGCCGCCGACGGCGCCGTGCTCGGTGATGCGCGGTTGGAAATCGACCTCCCGTCCGGTGGCCAGCCTGTCGGTAAGGGCGCGGTCACGGATATCGCGTTCGACAGCGAGGGCATGATCTATCTCGCGCAGCGCGGCGCGCTACGGAACGCCTACGACTATTCCAGTTTCGCCGACGCCGGTGGAAGTGCGGTTCTGCGTTACTACGAAGCCAATAACGGCAACCCGCAGGCGCCTGTTTGGGTGCAGGTTCCGCAAAGCTACGCAATCGGCGCGCAGAAGCCCCACCGGCGTTCGACCGGCGGCATCGACCTGCAATACGGCTATCACGACGACGGCCGGATCGATCGGCGCAGCTGTGAGGCGACCTTTTTCGCGACCGGCGACGACTTGATGAATGACGGCTCGATTGTCGCCAATCCCAGTCAGGCGCCGCAACCCTCGGTGCACGGCACGCAGCTGACCGACAAGACGCTCGTGCAGCCATACAACGAGCCGCCCGGGGGAAGCTGGTTCTTCGATTTCGACGGCGAGACCATCGATCCGCATTTGACCGGTCACGTCGGCGATGTGGAAGTCTGGCGCCCGTGCGAGCCCCGGCCCGGCACGCCGTCCGGTTACGACCGCTATGGCTGGTATGATCCGGGCGTGCCGTTGATCATCCTTATTCCGGGCCCTCCGGGAACGCCCCGTAACGCCTGCCTGAAGCCGGAACAGGTGTATTTCAATTGCAGCCCGACCGGCGAACTGGTTGCCGATATCTATTTCGGCGATTCCGGTTTGCCGACGGCGAATTCGTTGAGCGTGAGCGTCAACACGCCCGGTATCACACTCTGGCCCGCGACCCCGCTAAACCGGCTGTCTCCGAGACACAGTTTCAGGTTCCAACTCGGCAAAACCTGGCCTGGTGACAGGGTCAGTCTCGATCTGTGCCTGTTCGACGGGACCACGGCTCAGCCGGGAATCTCCCATCCGTGTTGCAAGGCGACTGTCGAGATCCAGACGCCGACCAACCTGTTTTGCAAGCCGTAAGGGGAGACTGTGATGAAGCATCTTCGTTCGCTTTTCGTCTGTGTCGCCCTGATGGGTCTGGCGGTTATCCAGGCCAACGCGCAAGGCGCAGCACAGGTTCAGAACATCAGCGTTCTGCCGCTGGTCACCAGCAACTTCCCGCCGCCGGGAGCCGATCCCGCGGCGCCACTGCCGGCGGCGCCCTACAACATTTCCTTCAAGAAATCGGGCCGTCAGGCGAGCTGCGACTATGTCAGCCTCGTCGCCCGCCTGCAGCTCGATTTCAAACCCGGCCTGTTGGCTGATGCGCAGTTTCTCAACAGTGTCAGCACCGTCCGGTTTGATTTCGCCGACACCCTGCCGGCCGGACTGCATGTCGAACGCGTGCATCTTTCCGGCGATATTCTCGCCATCCCCGCAACGATCAATCAGGTGGCGGGCAATCCGGCTGAAGTGACCATCGCGGGCATTCAGTTCGATCCGGCGGCTCTGACGCCGACCCAGTCGGCCTTGTCGTTCGAGGTGGCGATCGACGCGCGGATCGACCGCGCGGCTTTTGCGGCGCCTTCCGTCATCGATACGCAGGCGACGCTCGCCATTTCGACCTCGTTCGGCCCCTATGCCGCCATGCAGTCGCACGATGCGGGGCAGCCCGAGGATGGCGACCAGCTTTCCGGCCAGCCGACCTCGGTGCTTGTCGACCTTACCGGTTGTCCGGACATCGCACAGACCGTTGCTTCCGGCGGTGCCGGATCGTCGGGCGTGAGCGGAACCGGCGGCTCGGGACCTGGCTCGACGACGGTGATCATCGGCGTTGGCGGGACCAACCCGGCAGCGCCCATGATGCCGCCCGTTGGGGGCGACGCCTGCTTCGAGCTCATCGAAGGCGAGATCGCGTGTTCCACCAACGGCACGTACATCTACCGCATGCCCGTTGGCCCGGAAATGGCCGGCAGGACCGTCTCCTTCGCGGCGCAGACGCCGGGTGTCTGGGTCGATCCGCCGAAACAGGTCGTCCCGGTCGGCGGTGCGACGCTTGAATGGACGATCAGCGGCACGCAACCCGGCATGACGCTGTCCTTCGAGGTAACGGGCGAAACCAGCTACAACGGGCCCGCACAAGGCTGGGGCTTGTGCTGCACGCGTCTGATCGAGATCGTCGTGCCGGTGGATGAGTGTCCCGAACCGCCGCTGCCGCCCTTGAAGGTGGAAAAATCGCCGGCAAATTGTCCCGTCGGGGCAACGGAATGCACGTTCCGCATGACGGTCACCAATCCGGGGCCGAATTCCTATTCCGGTCCGATTGCGCTGGTCGACAATCTGACCCAGGGAGGAGCCTCTCTCGCCGCACTGCCCGCCGCGCCATGGAGATGCAGCAGCCCGACCACACCCGTCATCTGCGGTCACCCGCAGGTGACCCTTGCGGCAGGTCAGACGCTGTCTCTCGATTTGACGCTGACCGGCCTGACGGCTGAACAACGCGAGGATGCGGTCAACTGCGCACGGTTGGATATCGGATTGGCCGACGCGCAACTTCCCCCCGGGCTCCGGCTGCTGTCGAGTAGCGACTGCGTCTATGCGTTCGTTCCGGAAGAACCGTTGCCGCCGGAAGAGCGCGACCCGCCAAAACTGACTGTGGTCAAAACGCCGAAAGCGTCGACCTGCTCGCCGAGCGGCTCATGCGCTTTCACCTTCGAGATCACCAATGAAGGCGGTTCGACCTATTCCGGCCCGATCAACTTCGCCGATCGGACGGCGCCGGGGCTGGGTGCGAGCATCCATGCCGGGTCGGGATTCTACGATTGCGCCGCGAACGGTCCTGACAAGCAGACATGTGTGAGCAAGCAGGACGTGACCCTGCCGCCGGGTGCCAAGATGCAGGTGTCGTCCTGGATCAAGGTGGATCCTGCCACCATCAGCCAGAGCGGTCTGCAATCCGTGCCCAACTGCGCGTCCTTGCTGATACCGGGCGTGGCCGATGGGTTGGAGTCCTGCGCGACGATGGGCCTGCCGCCTATCGTGCCGCCGGCCGATGTCGAGGAAGACCCGAAGCCGCCCGTCGACGCCGTGCGGATGCCCCCTCCGGTTCAACCGCGGGCGCCGGTCGCCTTGCAGCCGCGAACGCCGGCTCCGGTCCAGCTTCAGCCGCGCCAGCCGGAACCCAGCGCGCCGGTTGCCTTGCAGCCACGCACGCCGGCCCCGGTCCAGCTTCAGCCGCGCCAGCCGGAACCAGACGCACCGGTTGCCTTGCAGCCACGCACGCCGGCTCCGGTCCAGCTGCAGCCGCGCCAGCCTCAGGCGGTTGTGCCGCCCGTGCCGGGGGCGCCTGTCGCTCTTCAGCCGCGCACGCCGGCTCCCGCGCCGACGGCGGTGCCGAACAACTGCCCTGCCACCATGGTGATGAGCGCGGACGGGCGATGCGTTTGCCCGGCCGGTTCCACCTATGATGTGCGCACGCGCAGTTGCGGTGGTGCGGTCAACGTGCAGACGGCTCCGGTTGCCCCGCCGCCGTCCGTTGGGGTTCCGTCGGTCAAGGCGCCGGCGCCCGTCGCCCGGCCCGCGGTCACGCCGAAGCCGAGCGTCAAAACGAAGAAGAAGACCACGGTGAAATCCACCAGGAAGAAGAGCCCGAGCAAGAAGCAGCGGCAGCAGAGCCAGAAGAAGCGGAGCAATCCGGGCGCCGATGCCGAGGCTATCGGGAAAATCTTCAATGGCATCA
The DNA here is from genome assembly GCA_002869065.1 of Hyphomicrobiales bacterium. Taxonomy (NCBI): domain Bacteria; kingdom Pseudomonadati; phylum Pseudomonadota; class Alphaproteobacteria; order Hyphomicrobiales; species Hyphomicrobiales bacterium. The sequence goes on along the minus strand of PKTR01000002.1, from coordinate 595,355 downwards.
TGCAGATGCAACGTCCGCCAGCAGAATGAGCAGATTCAAGACGCCGCTACGGTGAGTGGCGGCGTCGAGAACTCCATCGACAGAAAATGAAAGCCAGCGCCGTATGTCACGGCGCTGGCCAAAGCAAGGAAAACGCTTATGGGTCGTTTCAGGGCACTGCTTTTGTCCAGTCTTGTTGTTGTCGCGTTCAATACGGCGGCTCACGCCGGTGTTCGCGACGAAACGATATGCGGCTGGATCGAAATGGAAGGCCAATACTATATCGCCCTGACCGATGCCTTTGACACCTACGTCCTTTCCAACGATGTCGGCGCCATTTCCGGCATCGAGGCGATCCAGATCAGCAATAACGGCGCGGGATGGCGGGACCCGAACGCGCGCGAGTCCCGCTATTGCGGATGTGTCGGCGCAACGTTCAACGGCGCCGAATTGATGAAGGTCTACAATTTCAAGCAAAAGCAGATTTCGGCCTGCTTCAATGATCCGAAATTGCCGAAATACGGGGCAGCCACGTCGGCGCCTGCCGCTCCGGCGCCTGCAGCTCCGGCCCCGGCGCCTGCCGCGCCTGCACCGACTTATGCCGCACCGGCGCCGGCCGCGCCGGCGCCAACCTATGCGGCGCCAACCTATGCCGCGCCTGCTCAGCCGGCCGGGAGCACCGGCGCGTTGCTTTCCGGCGGCTATGTTCGCCTGACCACGATGTTCCGCGAGAGCGCCGGCGAATGTCTTGAGGGCAATCAGTTCAATGGTGGATCGCACGGCGGCGCGGCTTTCATGGAACGATGCCAGGATATTTCCAGCCAGGTCTGGAAGGCGCTCGATCAGGGCAACGGCTATTTCCGTCTGACCACGATGGCTCGCGAGAGCACGAACGAATGCCTGGAGGGCAACCAGCTCAACGGTCCCAGCCGGCAGGGAGCGGCCTTTATGGATCGCTGTCAGAACGTCTCGGGACAGCTGTGGAAGGCGACCGATCAGGGCAATGGCTATTTCCGCCTGACCACGATGTTCCGCGAGAGCGCCGGCGAATGCCTGGAGGGCAACCAGATGAATGGTCCTTCCCGGGCGGGAGAGGCCTTCATGGATGCCTGCCAGAACGTCTCGGGCCAGTTGTGGAAGGCCACTCCGTACCGCTGACGCATCGGCGCTGACCGACAGGATGCCCGGTCAGGCCGCCCCTGCCACTGGCGCTGAGCGTAGCGAGACTGTCGTGAGCGAGATGATGGCGTAGCCCAGCGTCCGACGGGACGCCGGCCGGTCAGGCCGCCCCCGCGGAGACGTCGAGCAGGGCGAGACTGTCGTGAGCGAGATAATAGCGCGCCTAGATGGTGACTGTTCGAAACGCTTTGCGACTGGGAACCACCCTGGAGCACTTGGGATCTGACGATGAGCGCGCCCGTTTAGCTATTGAGGCTGCAGCCGAATCCACCTGCGCAACACGTTCCCATGAACATCAAGATCTGGAGCAGCCCGGGCGACTGACACGCTCCGCTCCCTGACCAAGTTCACCGCCTCGAGCTTGAACTCGGGACTGAACTGTCGTCTCATCATCTCTGCGCTCCTGTCTCCAAAACACCTTGTCTTAGTGTCCTCGAAACCGGCAGCAGGCCAAGCCGCGATGACCCGAATAAATATCGAACAACTCAGAACGTTTCTTGCAGTCGTCCGTCACGGCGGGGTGCGAAAGGCGGCGCCGACACTCAATCTGACCCAACCTGCCGCCACCGCCCGGATCAAGAACCTTGAGGAAACACTAGCCTGTAAATTATTCGAAAGGCGCTCGGGAGGGATGCGGCTGACCAAGCGGGGGGAATTGCTGCTGGCCCATGCCGAGAAATTCGAGCATCTGGCCGAACTGGTTGAGCGCGATGTCGTCGACCCGGCAGGGATAGAGGGACGGCTGCGCCTTGGCGTGTCCGAGACCATCGCCCAGTGCTGGTTGCCGGATCTGGTGTCGCGACTACATGCGCTTTACCCCCGGTTGGAGATCGAGTTCAACGTCGACATCTCGGTGAACCTGCGCGAAGGCCTGATGAACCGCGAAATTGACCTCGCGATCCTTCTCGGGCCCATTTCCGAGCACAAGGTCAACAACATCGAACTGCCTGGATTTGATCTGGCCTGGTATGCAGCGGCATCACGGAGTGATCGGGTCGACGTTGCCGATCTGACGCGCCCGGTTTTAACCTACGCGCGCAACACCCGACCTTTCCGGGAGTTGAAAGAAATGCTGTTCGAACGTGTCGGACCGGATGTTTCGCTTTTCCCGTCGTCGTCTCTGTCGGCGTGCTTCCGATTGGTTGAGGCTGACTTGGGTGTTGCCGTTCTGCCCCGCGCTTTGGGGGAGGAGTATGTCCGCGCCGGACGCATTACCGAATTTGATCCGGGCTGGGTGCCTTCACCCCTGCAATTCACGGCCTCCTATCTGGGCGAACCCAGAAGCCACCTGGTCGAGATGGCGGCCAAGACGGCTTTGGATGTTGCCGCAGAATATACTAGTGATAAAAATATTTGATCGAAATCGACAAAAATATTCGATTTGATCTTATAGATTAGATTTGTGAACCTCCTGGTAACGGAGGGGCACCTGTGAGCACAACATACGAACAATTGCAGGCCTGCGCGTTGCCCGAGCAGCGTGCCGCGATCCGCGCTGGACGCTATCGTTCGCACACTGCCGGGCTGGGGCGAGGGTATCTGCAAGCGAACCTCGCGATCATGCCTGAGGCCTTTGCGCTTGATTTCATGCGCTACTGCCAGCGCAATCCCAAGCCATGTCCCCTGACAGGCGTCAACGACACCGGCGATCCGATGATGGCGACCATGGGCCGGGATATCGATATCCGGACGGACGTTCCTGCCTACAACATTTATCACGACGGCAAGCTGACCGGTTCGACCAACGACATCCGCCACATCTGGCAGGACGATCTCGTGGCTTTCGCGCTTGGCTGTTCCTTCACCTTCGAGCATGCACTGATGCGTGCCGGGGTGCCGGTCTGGCATATCGAGAACAATACGACTGTGCCCATGTTCCGCTCGAACATCGACACAGTGCCTGCCGGACCATTTGCCGGCAAGATGGTCGTTTCGATGCGAGCCGTGCCCGAGGAACGACTGGGAGAGGTGGTGGAAATCTCGCGCCGCTTCCCCCTGGCGCATGGCGCACCGGTCTATTGGGGCGATCCTGCCGGGATCGGCATCAGCGATTTATCAAAGCCTGAATGGGGTGATCCGGCCCCGGTCAACCCCGGCCAAGTGCCGATGTTTTGGGCCTGCGGTGTGACCCCGCAAGTGGCACTCGAGGCAGCGCGTTTGCCGCTGTGCATCACGCACAAACCCGGTCACATGCTGATCACCGATGTGGCCGAGGACGCCGAAGTGCCGGTCCTGACTTTCACCTGAGACAGAGTAGTCGATCCAACAAGGAGACCGAAATGAAACGTATCTCAGCATTCCTTGCAGTCACCATGGCGCTTGCAACGCCGGCCATGGCCGAAGACCTGTCGGTCGTCGGAAGCTGGTCTGGCCTGCCGCTGCACAAGCAGTTCGAAGCACCTTTCTGGAGTGAAACGCTTCCGGCTGCTTCGGGCGGCAAGATTAACGTCAACCTCACGACGCATAACCAGATGAACCTTGGCGTGGGCGATGTCTTCCGCCTCCTGGGCGATGGTGTCTACGATGTTGCCATGACGGTGGCCGACTATGCCGTGGCCGATGCGCCCGAGCTTGAGGGCCTTGATGTGCCGCTTCTGGCGCTGACTGCCGACGAGGCGCGCGCCATGGTCGATGCGGCGCGCCCAATGGTGGCCGATATTTTCAAGGCGCGTTTCAACAGTCACGTGCTGGCCATCGCGCCCTATCCGCCGCAAGTGGTGTTCTGCAACGCCGAAATCAGCGAACTGGCGGATTTGAAAGGCCTGAAAGTGCGCGCCTCCGGCCGCATGACCGCCAAGTTCCTTGAAGCGCTTGGCGCCGAGGGCGTGAACGTCGGCTTCTCGGAAGTGCCGGGTGCGCTTCAGAAAGGCGTTGTTGACTGCGCCGTGACGGGGGCTGGCTCGGGTTACTCCGCTGGCTGGTGGGAAGTTTCGACCCATCTGATGCCGATCCCTCTCGGCGGCTGGGACAGCGTCGTGACCGCGATCAACATGGACAAGTGGAACAGCCTTGATGCTGACACCCAGGCGCTGATCACCGAGCAGGTCGCAACCAAGTTCGAAGGCCCGGCCTGGGAAACAGCGCAAGACGCCCTGGTCAACGATATTGCCTGTCTGACCGGCAATGGCGAATGCCCTGCCGGTGAGGCGCGCGGCATGAAGCTGGTCGAGGTCTCGGACGCCGACTTCGCCAAGGCACGTGACGTTCTGGTGGGTGAGGTTCTGCCCGACTGGGCCGAACGCGCGGGCGGCGACTGGGTCGAGCGCTGGAATGCCAGCGTGGGTGCCACAGTCGGCGTGACCATCGCGAAATAAGACATTTGGGATGGGTGCGCCAAGCGCCCATCCCTATCGCCGATCTGTTGGGTTTGCGGCTACCTGAGCGCGGCGCGAATTCTCTGTTTTCAGCCAAGCGAAGAACCAGAGGGGCCACATGGAACTGATTGTTCTTGATAGACTTCGTAACCTGAACAGGCGGATTGCCATCCTGACCGGGATCGTTCTTCTGGGATGCGCTGGCATTGTCCTTCTGGATATCCTCTTGCGCCGGTTTGGATCTTCCTTTGGCGGCACTGACGAGATTTCCGGCTATGTAATGGCGATTGCCACCTCCTGGGGCATGGCTTTCACGCTGCTTGAACTCGGTCACGTGCGCATCGACATCGTGCGCTCGCGCACCGGCAAGAAGGGCCGCGCGATCTTTGACCTCTTCGCGATGGCGATGATGGCAGGAACCGTCACCTTGATCGCTGTCAGATGCTGGCCCGTGCTGTCCCGTTCTCTGGCCAATTCGTCGCGCGCGAACACGCCCTTGGAAACCCCGCTCGCCTGGGTGCAAACGCCCTGGTTTGCGGGCTGGGTCTGGTTCGCTGTCGTCTCGTGGCTGACGCTGATTGCAGCGGTCATGTTGGTTGTAAAAGGCCGGTTCGAGGATTCCGAAGCCGCCATCGGTTCCTTTGGCGAGGAAGGGGAACTGTTGAAATGATCGGCTATCTTTCCATCGGGCTGCTTGGCCTTTTGACTCTGTCGATCCCGGTTGGCATCGTCCTGTTCCTTCTGGGCTTTGGCGTCGATGCCTTCTTCAGCCCCTTTCCCTTGATCAAGGGCCTCGGCAATCAGGTCTGGTCGACATCGAATAACGCAACCCTGATTGCGATTCCCTTCTTCGTGCTTCTGGGCGAGATACTGGTGCGTTCCGGCATCGCCACGCGCACCTATGCCGCGCTTGACCGCTGGGTCTCGTGGCTGCCGGGCGGTCTCGTCCACGCCAATGTGGCCACGGCGACGATGTTCTCGGCCACCTCGGGCTCATCCGTTGCAACCGCAGCGACTGTCGCCACAGTTGCCATGCCGCAGGCTGAAAAGCTGGGCTATGACCAAAAGCTCTTTTCCGGCGCCATCGCTGCGGGCGGCACCTTGGGCATCATGATCCCGCCCTCGATCAACCTGATCGTTTATGGCTTTCTGACTCAGACATCGATACCTCGCCTGTTCCTGGCCGGACTTGTCCCGGGGGTCGCACTTGCCCTTGGCTTCATGGCCATCACCATCCTGATCTGCTCGGTGCGCCCGTCGCTGGGCGGCACGCGGCGCGTCTTTCCCTTCCCGGAAATGCTCCGCGCGCTCGTGCAGCTCATCCCGATTGTGCTGCTCTTTACGATCATCATCGGCACAATTTACAAGGGCTGGGCCACCCCGACCGAGGCTGCCGCCGTGGGTGTCGCGGGGGCGGTTCTGATCGCGGCATTTTTCGGTGGTATCAGCGTCAAGATGTTCACCGAAAGCATTCTGGGCACCATCAAGATCACCTCGATGATCATGCTGGTGGTGATCGGTGCATCGTTCCTGAACTTCACGCTCGCGTCGGCCGGATTGGGCCGCGAGTTGGAGGCATTCCTGAATGGTCTGGGCCTCTCGCCTCTGGGCACGATCCTGGTCGTGGTTCTGATCTACATCGTCCTCGGCTTCTTCATCGAGACGTTGTCGCTCATGGTCGTCACCATACCCATCATCGTGCCGCTTGTTGTGGCGCAGGGTTATGACCCGATCTGGTTCGGCATCCTGATGATTGTGCTGATCGAAATGGCGCTGATCACGCCGCCGGTCGGGCTGAACCTCTACGTCGTTCAGGGCGCAAGGAAATCGGGCACAATGAACGAAGTGATGCTCGGCAGCATTCCCTATGTGGTGGCGATGCTGATCATGGCGGGCCTGCTGATCGCCTTCCCTGCCATCGCGCTCTATCTGCCATCGGTGCTTGGAGCCTGACACGTCATGCGGTTTTCGATCGACGAGAGGGTGATCACTGCCCAGATCAATCAACTGATTGTCGCCGGTTGGACGGGGCGGGACCCGGAGGCGGTTCAGCACCATATTGACGAATTGGCGGCTCACGGGATCGCTGCGCCCAGTCAGGTGCCGCTGTTCTACCGGGTTTCGGCCTCGCTGCTGTCGCAGTCGGATCAGATCGAGGTTCTGGGGGAGGACACCTCGGGCGAGGTTGAGCCGTTTCTCGTCAAACTGGAAGGTGATTTGTACCTTGGACTGGGCTCCGATCATACGGATCGGGACCTTGAAGCTGTGTCTGTCGCTGCCTCGAAACAGGCCTGCCCGAAACCCGTCGCCGACCGGCTCTGGCGGTTCGAAGAGGTTTTGCCCCATCTCGACCGACTGGCCCTTAGATGCGAAATCGAAGAGGACGGCCAGTGGGTGACCTATCAGGATGGAACGCTGCAAGGTATCCGGCCGCTGGCGGATCTGGCGGCAAGTGTGGGCCTTGCCGATGGGCAGGCGATGCTCTGCGGGACCCTTGGTGCCATTGGCGGCGTGCGGCCCGCGACCGCCTACAGAATGCACCTTGTCGATCCCGTTCTCGGTCGCACGCTTGATCTTGCATATCGCGTCCAAACCTTGCCTGTGGTCGCCTGAGGGAGGCCCACCCGTTGTCCGAGTCTCCCAAACCCGCATCGCCACAGGTCCGGACCGCAGGGTATGACGGTTTTGTCGTCAGCTTTGGAGATCGCCTCAGCGACGCGGCGAACAGCGCCGCCCTGGCCTTTCGAGATGCTGTCTCGGCTGCGGGCTGGGAGGGAGTCGAAGAAAGTTCGACGTCGCTTGTCTCGGCCTATCTGCGATTTGATCCACTTGTCCGGGATCACGATGCTATGCGCGCGGCACTGGAAGGGTTGCTGCAGGAGCGCGACTGGTACGCTGCCCCGCTTCCCACCGGGCGCAGGCTCTGGCGGGTGCCGACCGTCTTTGGCGGCGATGCGGCACCGCAACTTGCCGAGGCGGCAAAGCTGGCCGGGCTCAGCGAGGCCGAGGCCATTGCCTCGTTCTCGGCCATGCGGGTTCGCGTGCAGACCATCGGTTTCGCACCGGGCATGCCCTATCTGGGCGAACTGCCGCCCGAATGGGACATACCCCGCCAGACCGAACTCACGGCGCAAGTCCCCGCAGGCGGACTTTGCGTGGCGATCCGCCAGCTTGTCCTTTTCCCGGTCGCCACCCCTACCGGCTGGCGCCACATCGGCCAGACCGCGCTCAAGTTGTTCCGTCCGAACTCCTCCGAACCGTTTCTGTTGCGCCCTGGCGACGAGGTGCTTTTTGAGCCCATAGACCCCGACGCGCTTGCCGCACTGCAAGACGACGAAAACGGCGGCGCAACCTCTGAGGTGATCGCGTGAGCCGCGCCTTGATCGTTCACCGCACGGGGCCGGGCGTCACCGTGCAAGACCTCGGTCGGCCGGGTTATCTTGCTTTTGGGCTGTCGCGTGGCGGGGCTGCCGATCGGTTGGCGCTGGATGAAGGGGCCGCTCTTTTAAGGCAGAAAAGCACCCGCCCAGCGCTGGAAATGGCCAGTATGGGCGGCGATTTCGAAGCCACCGAAGACATGCGCATCGCACTGACCGGCGCGCCAATGCGCGCCAGCATCGACGGCGCCCGGGTCGTCTGGAACGCCAGCCATCTCTTGCCCAAGGGCGCGTGTCTGTCGATTGGGGCAGCCGAGACGGGCACCTACGGTTACCTGCATCTGGGCGGAGGGCTTGAGATCCCACAGCGTCTGGGCGCATGTAGCGCGCATCTGGCCGCTGGGCTTGGTACGCCGGTAAAACCTGGCGATCGCCTTGCCGTGGGCCACGATGGCCAAGACGTGGTGGGAATGAAGCTTGACCCCGAGGACCGGTACGGCGGCGGAACCGTTCGGATCGTTTCAAGTCTCCAGACAGGTCTTTTCGCGTCTGACGCGTTGGCGCGTTTTGAAGCGACGACGTTTAAAAGGGATCCACGCGGTAACCGCATGGGCGTGCGCCTTCTCCCCGAGGGCGGCGGCTTTGGAAGCGACACCGGCCGGAGTGTTCTGTCCGAAGTGATTGTTCCCGGCGACATCCAGATCACCGGTGACGGCATACCGTTTGTCCTGCTATGCGAATGTCAGACAACCGGCGGCTATCCCCGGATCGGCTCGGTTCTGCCGGCCGATCTGCCGCGTGTTGTCCAGGCCCGACCCGGCGAACTCCTGCGGTTCACGTTCGTGACGCTGGACGAGGCAGTCGCGATCCAGAGGCGGAACATGGAATCCACCAATGCGCTGGTGAAAAAACTGACGCCTCTGATCCGCGACCCCGCGACAATAGCCGATTTGCTGTCCTATCAATTGGTCAGCGGCGTGACTTCCGGCGATGACCTTGAGCGAGGTGGAGCATGATCAAAAGCGTCGACCTAAACGCGGATATGGGAGAGAGCTTCGGCCCATGGGTCATGGGCGACGATCTGGCCCTTTTGGACATCGTCACTTCGGCCAACATCGCCTGCGGCCTGCACGCAGGTGATCCGGATGTGATGGCCAAGACGATTCAGGTCGCAAACAACCGCGGTGTTGGCATCGGCGCCCATCCCGGCTTTGCCGATCTTCAGGGCTTTGGGCGCCAGCGCATCTCGTTGCCGGGTGAGAGCCTTGGAAATCTGATCCGCTATCAGGTCGGGGCGGCTGAAGGTATGGCGCGCTCGGTCGGGGCGGACCTTCGGCATCTGAAACTGCACGGGGCGCTTGCAAACATGGCTTCGGAAGACAAGGCCTTGGCGCTGACGTGCTACCGCGCGGCGCTGTCGGTTGCGCCGGGCCTCATCGTCATGGTTTTGGCTGGCACGGCGCAAGAAGCCGCCGCACGCGAGTTGGGCTGCGCGGCGGCCTGTGAAATCTTTGCCGACCGGGCCTACAACGACGATGCGACATTGGTCCATCGCAGCCAACCCGGAGCCGTGATCCACGACGCGAACCGCGCGGCCGCCCGCATGGTAGAGATGATCCACGCGGGCGCGATCATCACGGAAAGCGGCAAACACATTCCGACCCGCATCGACACGATCTGTCTGCATGGCGACACGCCTGAGGCCGTGGAAATCGCCAGATCGACAAGGAAGGCCTTGGAGGAGGCTGGTAATACGGTCGGCCAGTTCCGAGGAAGAACACTTTGAAGGACGGATTGGGATAGTCGATCCGGGTCAGGCAAGCCGGAACCCTCGGCTTGATAGGCCGCGCATTGATGATCTGGTGAATACTCGGCGCTGTCGCAAATCAAGGTTCCGGAAGTAGTTTGCATCGCCGAACGAAATCGGATTCGGGACACAGCCCGTCCATGGCAAGTTCACGCCCGCGATGCAGCGCATCGTCCCGCTCAAACGCATCTATGGACCTGGTCCGCAAGGCGTCGACTAAGCAGGTCTGGTGGTGACTATGTGGTTCCTTTTCCAAAGGAGCCATTTTCATATTTCATATAAGCTATTGGGAAATATGGCGCACCCGAGAGGACGAAGTCCGAACCCAGTCGAGCAATCGGGAAGCTATTCGAACGTAGTGAGAATGGCGCACCCGAGAGGATTCGAACCTCTGACCTCTGCCTTCGGAGGGTGAAATTTTCTTATTCCCCGGCTTTACCCGTAATATCTGGATTTTACGTAACATATTGATCTAGCTTGAAAAATAGTGTTTCTTTTGGGTGAGCGGTGCTTTCGAGATTTCTCGGCTTTACCGCTAATGTGCTACCCCGGTGCTACCCGAGAGAACAGACAATGACAAAACCGCGCTTGACCAAACAGGTTGTCGATGGCCTGCCCGCGACAGGGAAGGACTATGTAGAGTGGTGCGGAAAGCTATCGGGCTTTGGGTGTCGGGTTCGGGGGAACGGGCACAAGACCTTTATCGTTATGTATCGCGCTGGTGGCCGAAACGCTGTCCCGCGCAAAGTCACCATTGGCACCTATGGAAAGTTGACCGTCGATCAGGCGCGAGTTGAGGCTTCAAAGATTCTGGCCAAGGCGCAGCTCGGCGAGGACGTTGCCGCCGAACGCGCAAAGCAGCGAGCGGAAATGACGGTTTCCGAATTGTGCGACGAGTACATGCAGGAGGGCGTCGAGCACAAAAAGCCAACGACCATTCAAAGCGATATCAGCCGGATCGAAGCCCACATAAGGCCGCTTCTCGGTCGAAAGCGCATCGGCGCTATATCACGCACAGACATTGAGCGCTTCTTGCGTGACGTTGCGCAAGGCAAGACGGCGCGGGAGAAAAAGACAGGGAAGCGAGGCAAGTCGATTGTGAAAGGCGGCAAGGGAACCGCCACACGGACGGTGCGATTGCTGGGCGGCATCTTCACCTATGCAGTCAGGCGCGATTATGTGCAGGCCAATCCCTGCCGAGGTGTGCAGCTCTATAAGGACGGAAGAGGCGACCGCTTTTTGAAGCCCGAGGAGTTTCGCCGCCTTGGTGAAACCTTGAAGCTCGCAGAAACCGAAGGCCTGCCTTGGAAGTTCAATGAGGGCCGCAAGGCAAAGCACAGACCGAAACGGCCCGAGAACCAGCGCGAGGTATTCTCGCCGCATGTCGTCGCAGCGATCCGGCTGCTGATGCTGACCGGTTGCCGCTTGCGCGAAATCCTGCATCTGCGATGGGAAGAAGTGGACTTCGAGCGCGGCATTCTCAATCTTCCAGACAGCAAAACAGGCCAGAAAAAGATTGTAGTACCAAGAGCGGCTATCGAAATCCTTTCGAGCCTCGAACGTTCAAGCGTCTATGTCATAGCGGGCAACAGTCCCGATAAACCACGCGCCGATCTGCAACGGCCTTGGCAGCGCATAACCGAACATGCAGAGCTTCAGGGTCTACGGCTCCATGATCTCAGGCATACCTACGCTTCGATTGGAGCGGAAAGCGGCATGGGGCTAGTCATCCTTGGCAAGCTACTAGGTCACAAGTCGACCGCCGCCACGCAGCGTTACGCGCATTTGGGCGATGATCCATTGAAAAGGACGTCAGAACACATCGCGGACACCATCATGAGCGCTTTGAGTGCGGCACCGCAAAAGCCGACTGCCGACAGCTAGAAAAATATTTCACTCAGATTTTGTGGGACAAATCATGAACGCCGGTATCTACAGTTACCGGAGGGCGTCTCCGGCAACTTTGAGAAACGGAGAAACAAAATGAGACCCATTTATCTTACCCGCATTCAAGCCGCCAAATTCGTTCGGGAACAGCTTGGCCTTAGCTGCTCGCCCAACTGGCTCGCCAAGCTAATCGTGACCGGAGGTGGTCCGCGTTATTGGAAATTCGGACGGGCTGTGCGGTATCGAGCCGACGCATTGGAGGCATGGACCTTTCAGCGCCTCGAAGGCCCTTTCGAAAATTCCAGCGAGCGAGCGCGAAGCAAATCGACATTCTCCTACCTGAAATCCGGTCTCGGTATGCCGTTTGAGGAGGTTTGAACTATGCAAAAAGGAAAATTTTCTGAACGAAAACAATTAGTTGACACCCTTGGAGGGTCTGGTTTGTTATTAGAGGTGAAGGCCGCTGCGCCTCACCATGACACCAACCCAGTGAAAGGACACATGTCATGGAACACGAAACCAACGACTTCATTCTCATCCCGGCCAAAGGCGGCGGGGCGCTTGTCCGCCGCAGCGAAATCGCCGGAGGTCGCCCCAACGGCGCGGAGGGTGGCATCGTCTATCTCAAATCCGGCCCCTCGGTTTACACGACCGCGAGTATCCCGCAGATCGCGGGATACTTGGAGGCCGAAGTCGCGGAAGTCCGGTAACCTCTATGGATTGAAACTTGCGGGGCTTGAGCGATGAAGCCCCGCAAGAATCCCACTGATAGACAGCTCTTGCGGCGCAAGCAGCACGAGCCAATCGGACCTCACGATCCCCGCGCCCGCAATGATGCCTATTGGGCATTACGCCATCAAGGCTATTCGGATGCCTTCGCTCGTCGCGCTTTTCGGGACATGCTCCCCCGCTTTTATCGGGAGACGGTGGAACTGTCAGGAGACGACATAGAGGACATCGACCCCGACGAGCTGCTTTTCGTGCCGAACGTCAACGCTGAGGTGCAGAAGCTTGCCGTAGTTGTGCGGCCCGACCTCACAGAAGAAAGCGTGGCAACGGCTCCACCCCGGTCAACCGAGTACACAATCTGGTCAGAGGCGGTGCCGGGATTCGGCCTGCGCATTCGGCCAACAGGCGTGAAGACCTATATCGTCATGTTCAGGATCAACGGGCGCAGCACACAAGGCAAAATCACCTTGGGCAAGTCCGGCAATCTGCCGCTGGACTTGGCAAAACGTTTGGCCCGCGAAGCACGCATCGAAGCGATGGCAGGAAACGATCCACGCCCGATGCACAAGAGCGGCGAATTGCTGAGACGGGCCAAATGACTCAAGGCCCGTCTCGGCCCGGTTCCCCCATGTTACCCCGGAGAAATGGGGAAACACAAAGAAACACGCCGATGTCTTTAATCGAGTCGGTGCCTGCGTATAGTAAGTGGTGCCGACGAAACAGGCGCGGGAAACGCTAGAACCAAACGGGAAACAAGATGAGAAACAGAGAAACACCAAAGAACCGCTGCTGCTTGTCACTGAATCGCTAATTGATCCTCATTGAACCGACGCTGTATGGTTAGTTCATAGTTGAAGAAGAAATAACAGGTGCCCATAATGTTTCGCATCGACCGGCACGGAAATCGCATCCACAAGCTGGAAAGCACCACCTTTGCTGCAGAACGCATCAAGGAACGCGAACACCTCCAAGAATGGTTGGCGGCATCACCCGAGGCGCTGGGAGACGCGCTCGACGATGACCTGCTGATTATCCAAAAAGAGTTTGATGGTTTCGACGGCACCCGTGAGCGGCTTGACCTATTGGCGTTGGATCGCAACGGCCAGATCGTTGTTATTGAGAATAAGCTGGACGACTCGGGAAGAGACGTTACCTGGCAGGCAATCAAGTACGCGGCATACTGCTCAAGCCTGAAGAAGGCCGAGATAGTCGGAATTTTTCAGCAGTATCTTGATCGCCAAGGCGGCGGCGATGCGGCGGCAGCGATTTGCGAGTTTCTTGAGGTAGGCACGCTAGACGAATTCGTGCTGAATGAAGGAAACGATCAACGGATCGTATTTATAGCTGCGAACTTCAGGCGGGAAGTTACGGCCACCGTTCTTTGGCTTCGCGAGCACCAAATTGATGCGCGGTGCGTCAAGGTCATTCCCTACAAGTATGGCGAAGAGCTTTTGATTGATCTTCAGCAGGTCATACCAACTCCAGAAGCCGCCGATTATATGATACGGATGGTGCAGAAGGACGCAGAGGAAAAAACCGCGAAGGGAGCTCAGGAGCGCCGACACGTTGTCCGCCAAGAATTTTGGAAAGCGGTGAGCGCGCGTTTTGCCATTCGTCCTGTAGGGCTTTTCCCGTCACCGAATATCACAACTGACAACTGGATCACATCGTCGTCCATTGACGGGTGTCACTATTCAATCGTCTTCACCCAAAATTCCATCGCCGTGAAGCTGAACCTGACGAGGTTCGAGGCCGACGAAAACAAATGGCTTTTTGATCGCCTCTATCAGGACAAAGATAAAATCGAAGAGCTTTTTGGCGTACCACTAAATTGGCGGCGCATGGATGAGAAGAAGGCGAGTAGGATCGAAGCAGAGTACCAGTGCGATGGCTTCAATTCGGATGTCTGGCCTGAGATTATTGAATGGGCGGCAGATGCTTCAGATCGACTGGAAGAGGCAATCCACGAGAAATTTCTCGGCGCGATCCGTAATTTGAAGACCGAGGCAGCACAGCGGTAGACGCGTTTGCGACCGCCGTGCCATTCAGGACTTTCGTCTCGGCCCGGTTCCCCCATGTTACCCCAGCGAATTGGCCAACGCGCGAGCCATGCAAAGCGGCTAAATATCCCGGAATCTATTCCCCTGACCAGAGTCCGAGCATTTGATGCCGACTATCGACTCTGTATGGACGTTACATGAGAGCGGAAAGTGCGCGTCATGCGACTCCCGTTTCGTCTCTTCACCGGGGTTGTCGCCGGCCTCAGTCATCGGTGCGGAGTAACAGGGTAACGGACCGGCACTCCAACCCGAACATCTACTCCATGCTAACGAGCATGAAACGGAATAGGTAACAGGCAATAATCCAGCGGAGAATAACAGGATCAGGAAGTTGGAAAGTATTCCAAGGACAGATCGACAGGATAGGCAAAGCCAACCCTTGCCGATTGGGAGAAATCGGCATCAGCCTTCCGGTGAGGATGAAAAGTCCAAACCGGAAGGCTTCAATTCTCACAGAAAGTCAGGAGCATGATGCACCTTTCGAAACGTAGTACCCCTTGCGCGTTCCCTGCGCATGATTTCGCGCCTTATCCGCCGCCAACGGCCCTGCTCGAAAGTGTTTGAACGATACCATGCCGCGTGTTCTTCGATGCAGGCCTTATCAAAGGCGCGATCATTATCGATTGCCCACAACCTATCAGCTTCGGCGATAATCACCTTGCGCGGGATCAGGCCGGGCCGGATCGTTCCTTCCCAAAATCCCCAAGCGAATGCACCCCAAATCGGAGAAAGGCAAACCGCCCAAACTACCATCTGCACCCAGTCCATCGCTAAGTCTCCAAAATATCTGAATTTAAGATAACTGAAAATCAGATATACCTGAAGACCCCATCGGGAATCAGATGGGGTAGCGAGGTGGTAAAGACACTCGGGAGCGCGCGGCACACAGCACTGATTGCCTACCTGATCGAAGCGCGGGAGCGGGCAGGTCTCACCCAGACGGAGCTGGCGGAGAAGCTTGGCGAGTATCAGTCATTTGTCGCCCGCTTGGAGAGCGGTCAACGAAGGGTTGATGTCATTGAGTTTCTTGAACTCGCGGAAGTGCTGGGATTTGATGCGGCTGTTGCAATCACTAAAATTCGATCAAGTCAGGCTCACAATGTCTAGGTAAGGTTCCCCTTCCATACAACACTTGCTACCAACAGGATACAGAAGCACCGCGAGACACAGATGAAACAAACAAAACGCAGCGCGAGACTTAGATTGGTAGACAGCGATCTGAATCAAAGCCGTCCTAAGACGCGAGCCAATGAGGCAATGCATCCACAAGTTATGTCGGAAGAGGCATTTACTTCTAGGCAATTGCAGGACGCGGCTTATTTCGCCGATGAAACGGCAATTATTTTACATATGGATGTTCGCGACGGATTAAGGTTGCTCGAAGCGGCCGGAGTGAAAGTGAATTGTGTAGTAACCTCACCACCTTTTTACGGCCAACGGGACTACGAAGTAGATCGCCAGATCGGCCTTGAGGATCACCCATCTTCTTTCATCTCAAAACTTGCTGAAGTGTTCGACGCATCTGGCAAGGTGCTCGCTGATAACGGTAGTCTTTGGGTTAACATCGGCGATACCTACTGGAGCGGTAAAGGCGAGCATCGAAGCGGCGAATCCAAGCAATCCGCACGACGTTTCGGAATTCGTCCCCAAGACAGGAAAGGGGACGGAAAGTGGTGCATTCCGAAACAACTGCTGCTAATCCCCCATCGACTCGCGATCGAAATGCAAGACAAAGGGTGGGTGGTTCGGAATGACAACGTTTGGGTGAAGCCCAATCCAATTCCCGACCAAGTTCGCGACAGATGTTCAATGTCCCACGAGTATGTGTTCCATTTCGTAAAAGAGCGTTGGTACTATTTCGATAAGAATGCCGTGGGCCGGACATCAGACAAGGGAACTGTGCTCCCACCACTCGATACTTGGGAGGTTCCTCCCGTGCGTGGACAAGCGGGACGGCACAGAGCGCGCTTTTCTGAGGAGCTGGTTCGTATACCTATCTTAACGACAACGCCTCCCCGGGGAGTGGTTTTAGACCCGTTTGCAGGGAGCGGCACCTCACTTATCTTCGCTCGGAAGCATGGATTTCGTGCCATCGGCATCGACGCCAAAAAAGAATATTGCGATTTGATGGTTGAGCAGCTGAAAAATATAATTGAAGAAGAAGTAGATGAGGTGGAATAGCTAGGTCTATTCCATGCGGGGGCGCGCTATGTATCTATCATCTGATGCAGTATTAACGGCAATAAATATCCTTCGCGCCAGCGTCCATCCTTTTATTGGGATAACTTTTATTGCATGCAAACGAAATGGGTTGACGGTTGGAGATGTCGATGACGTCAGCATCGATATGCTGACGCGAAACCACATGGATGAGCACCATCGCATCGACCGTCGCAGCGCCTTCTATTTTCAGCCGTTCAGAGGAAGTTCAAGGTGGTGGCTCGATAAGAAATACCCATCTAGTGGGTTACAAAAAACAAACACTCAGACCTTTAAGACCGTTTTTTTGCACTCCCACAATTCGAAGGAGTGGGGACTTCAACCAGATTATCTTGATCGAATTGAAGACGTCCTGAAACTGCGAAAATTTGCTCTTTCCATTCCTGCGGACGCTCTAGCGGTCTGGCTGTTCAAAGACAGCGACCTAGGGGGCGTATCAGACTACGAACAGTTATCAGAGCTATTCTTCAAAGAATATAATATCGATGAGGAAGAGAAGTCTCGTCTCTTTTCGGCACGACTTATGAAGACGCAACTGCCCGCAGAAAGGTCATTCGTCGCAGAGCCGCTGGAGATGACTTCTGTCATCCATCAACTACCGCAATCACCCGATGCCGCCGCCGAAGGTGGTCGGACGATCACATCCTTGCACTTGGCTAATGCTGGGCCGGCAAGTGACATGCAGATGGACTTTGGATCGCGCCTGTCGGTAATCACTGGCGATAATGGCTTGGGAAAGTCGTTTCTTCTGGATTTTGCATGGTGGGCCGCAACCGGCCGTTGGGCTGACCGTGAAGCGCTTCCTGAATTGGACGAGTCGAAGCCAACACCGCAAGTCGAATACACAATGACCACGTCGTCGGGACGGTTATCGACCTTTACCGCGAAATTTGATCGCAAGAGCTTCACATGGAATCGCCCTAAAGCTTCCATGACTGTTGAAGCCCTGGCTGTCTTCTCGCGCGCCGATGGTTCATTCGCGATAGCCGACCCTGTTAGGGGCAAGTTCAATCGAGGCCCCTCTTCGACCGTTGGTAGCTTATCTACCAGCGATGTCTGGAATGGCCGTGATGGCGTCATTGAAGGCCTCATTCGTGACTGGGTTCGCTGGCAAGCCGCCAAAGATCAGAAAACTTTCGATCAATTCGCGACCATATTAAAGAGATTATCTCCAGAGGACTTGGGGGACCTAATTCCGGGGCCGCCTGTCCGCTTGCCCGGCGAGCCAAAGGACATTCCAACAATCGAGCACCGCTACGGAACAGTCCCAATTACTCATGCATCTTCTGGAGTTAAGCGGGTGCTCCTTCTCGCCTACCTCATCATTTGGTCTTGGCAAGAGCACGAACTTGCTGCTCAGCATCTAGGCCAATCACCACTCCGTAGAATGATGGTAATAGTTGACGAATTGGAAGCCCATTTGCATCCGAAATGGCAGCGCATAGTCCTACCTGCGTTGATGGGTGTTGGCGACCTACTAAGCAGCGATCTGGCAATCCAGATGATCGCAGCTACGCACTCCCCGATGGTTCTTCTTTCAATGGAACCAACGTTCGATCCTTCAAGTGACGTTCTTTATCATCTGTACGGTGACGGTCCGAATGTGAAACTGGAAGAATTTCCATTCGTGAAATACGGCGATGTGTCTGGATGGCTCACCTCTCCAATATTTGGACTTCGCCACGCTCGGTCACGCGAAGCAGAGTTAGCCATTGAATCGGCCAAGTCACTGCAGCTTCAGGCGCAACCCGCGACCGAGGAAGTCTCGGCGGTTTCGGACAGGCTGAGAAAGCACCTGGCGGCAGATGACAAATTCTGGCCGCGATGGCTCTACTTCGCCGAACAGCATGGAGTAACGATTTGATCCGCGTCTTTGCTCAGCCGGAATATCCAGCTTTCGACAACGAAGTGCGCCGTCCCGGTGCCGCCTTTCTCGCGACCTGTCCTTTGCCAACTTCAGCGCAGTTCAAAAAGAAGAACTTTTGGAGTAGGGCTGCTACGAATCTTCATGCGGCATATTCGGGTATCTGCGCTTACACGGCAATGTATTTGCCCGAGCAGGGATCGGTAGACCACTTTCTTCCGAAAACCACTCATCCACACCTTGCTTACGAGTGGAGCAACTTCCGCCTGTCCAGTGGCCGGGTAAATAGCTCAAAAGGGCATTCGGCAAATATCCTCGACCCATTCGAAGTCGATGACGACTGGTTTTACATGGATGTCCCTGATTGCCTGTTGAGGCCGAACCCGTCTCTCGATAAGGAACTTCGCAATCGAATTTCCGGAACGATTAACTCTCTGCGGTTGAATCAAGACGACAACTACGTGCAAGAAAGGTGCAACATTCTAATGGACTACGCACGTGGGGACGTCTCATTGGACTTTCTCCAAAGGCGTTACCCATTCTTAGCAAAAGAGGTGACTAGGCAGCACTTAGACCAGCAGAGTTTGAGGCAGATTTTCAGGATGTAGCCCCTTTGTGCGGCACTTTGAGTGTAGCTCTAGCTCACCAAGGAAAGCGCCGTTTGCCTCCCTCGGACCCGCCTTCCTTCGCTTTGTGCGAAGGCGGCTCCGAGGAAAGCAAACTCTCTTATATCCCTATCTCTAACTCTATCTTGTGGCCGCAGCAGTGCGGTGGTCTGGGATGAATTCGGTGGGGCACGGGAATTCGCAGGAAAAACGGCAGAAAACAGTGGGTTTTCTCACAACCAAAATGGCGCGAAATCTCAACCCAGCGTGCTACCCCGGTGCTACCCGGAGCATTTCAGCGGAAAGCTGTAACCATCTAAGTCATTGAAATTATTGGCGCACCCGACAGGATTCGAACCTGTGACCTCTGCCTTCGGAGGGCAGCGCTCTATCCAGCTGAGCTACGGGTGCAAAAGGGCCGGTGCGCCGGACACCGTCTGATACCTGATCATGCCGAAGGCTGCAACGACTTTGGCGGCGGCTTCGCAGGAACTCGTCGAGCGCGCGCAAAGTGGACCGCTACGCGTGCGTTGACGAAGTCCACCCCGGCTCTGAAACGTCGCGTGAAGACACGAGATGCGGCAACCGTGCGGCTTGAATCGGTTGCGGCGATTCCATCGCTTCGTCGCTTTCCGCGCCCGGGTTCAACCTAGTCCGGAGTGTGGCCATCCGAACGGACAGCAGGATCACCCCCGCGCGCAACAATCCGCCGGTAGCTCTCCCGGTCGAACGACGCGCGCGCCGGGTTCCCGGTCAACTGGTCGAGGGTCGATAGCACGGCCGCCAGAACCGTCCACGGTCGGCCGGTGACGGCGCGCCGTGTCTGCCACTGGCCGGCGAAATAGCGCCGCCAGAGCGCGGTGCCCCGGCGCAACTCGCCGCCCTCGCGCGTTTTCGCCGAAAGCACCACGGGCCGCGCGCGGCGGATGGCCAGTTCGCCGAGGGTCTCTTTGCGCTCACTGGCGATGTCGACGTCGATCTGCTGCATGTTCTGCTTCAGATGCTTCCGCCGTGGTCGCCTGTGGCCGACTGGCACCGCATCGACGATCGCCACCTGATGCGCCGGGTCCTCGGTCAGGAGATGCCAGATCCAGTCCAGCCCGAGGCCGAAATGGCGGCCTTCGAACAGGGGCAGCACCTTTTTCAGCACCTCGCGATGCATCAGCGGCAGCATCAGCTCGACGAAATTTGTCCGCCGCCATTCGAAGCGCGGATTGGCGAGGGTGATGCGGTCGGCGTGGTCGCTGTCCGGCGTCAGCGCCGGCTGGGCGAGACGAAAACCCTCGCGCTCGGCGATGTCGAGAAACCGGCACACGTCCTCCGGCGTCGACTCGATGTCGTCGTCGGGAAACCAGAAATAGTCGTAGGCGTCGACAATATCCGGATTCTGCCGGAAGAAGTCGAAAATGCCGGTCCATTTGCCGCCGATGAAATGGTGCTGACGGACATGCTGCGGGCAGGAAGCCGGCGGCTGATCGACATAAAGGCTGACGGCGCAGTCGGAGCGGGCCAGGAACGCTTCGGAAAACAGCCAAGGCGTCACTTCCGGACGGTTGCCGATCCGCACCAGCGTGAACACCCGCGCGCCCGACGCTTTGGTGCCCGACGGTCTGGCATCTGCCGATTGGCCGCCCGACGATGCGGCGGACGATGTCGTTGCGTTGTTCACGCAGGCAGCTCCGTCTGGCGGAAGGGGTGAGTGGGTTGCCGGCGCTCGAGGCGACCGCAGCCGCGGGAAAAGAACATCACGGCCGGCGAAAAGGCAACCCCCGCGATCGGCGACAACCATCGCGGCGCGCACGGTGACAGCACGCTGCTCGCCGTGCTAGGGTCCGCCCCGCGTTTCCCCTCCTGAACGGGACGGGTGCGTTCGCGATTCTGTCGGCCGTTTTCGGGACGTCGCCAGTTTTGCTCCATGATCGGCCGGCCGGCCGGGCGCGTAGTTCGCAACGACCCATGCGGCGGGATGCATCCCGGCAAGAGGCCGTTTCGGGCCGGACGGGTCACACAAGGCCGATCCTTTTTGAATATGAGGGTGGCGGGCGTTTGCCCGTGCCGCGGAGTGGAGCCACGCACCGCCCTCGAACAATCCCAATAAATGGAGACATCGATGTCCGCAGCCAAAGCCGGCGATACCGTCCGGATTCATTATACCGGTCGCCTCACCGACGGCAGCCAGTTCGATTCCTCGATCGGCCGCGATCCGCTCGAATTCGAGCTCGGCGCCGGCCAGATCATTCCCGGTCTCGAACAGGAAATCCTCGGCATGGTCGTCGGCACGGCGAGCACCGTGACCATCCCGTTCGCCGAAGCCTATGGCCCGCGTCAGGACGACGCCGTCCAGGTCGTGCAGCGCAGCGCCATCCCGCCGCACATCCAGCTCGACCTTGGTGGTCAGATCCAGGCCGTCAGCGAAGACGGCAACGCGCTGGTCCTGACCGTCGTCGCGCTGACCGACGAGGATGTTACGCTCGACGCCAACCATCCGCTTGCCGGCAAGGACCTCATCTTCGACGTCGAACTGCTTGAGATTCTCTAAGGCGCTCACGGCCGGACGTACGCTTCGCGTACTGGCCTGCGCGGGCGCACCCTGACTGGGCGGCGGCCGGTCGGCCTTGCGGCGCTACGCGCCGGTGAGTGCCGCGCACGGGCCGATCCCTCGGGGCAATCCTGCCTCCAATACACAATAAAAAAGGCCGCCGGAGTGCACCGCGCGGCCTTTTTGTTTGTCGCTGGTCCGAACGATCAGAGAATCGTCTCGCCGGTCTTCGCCCAGTCGGCCATGAACTGCTCAAGGCCCTTGTCGGTCAGCGGGTGCTTGACGATCTGGCGCAGCACGCTCGGCGGCACAGTCGCGACGTCCGCGCCGTACAGCGCCGACAGCTTGACGTGGTTCGGGGTGCGGATCGAGGCGGCGAGGATCTGCGTGTTGAGGCCCTCGTAATTGTCGTAGATCGTGCGGATCTCCTCGATCAGCTCCATGCCGTCGAGGCCGATATCGTCGAGCCGGCCGACGAACGGGGAGACGAAGGTGGCGCCGGCCTTGGCCGCCAAGAGCGCCTGGTTGGCCGAGAAGCACAGCGTGACATTGACCATGAAGCCGTCGCCGGTCAGCGCCCGGCAGGCCTTCAGGCCTTCCCAGGTTAGCGGCACCTTGATGGTGACATTGTCGGCGATCTCGCCGAGCGAGCGCCCCTCGGCGATCATCGCGCCGGCTTCCATCGCCGTCACTTCGGCCGAAACCGGCCCATCGACCACCGAGCAGATCTCGGCGATGATCTCGCGGAACGGGCGGCCCGCCTTCATCACCAGCGAGGGATTGGTGGTCACGCCGTCGAGCAGACCGGTCTCGGCCAGATCGCGGATTTCGGCGACATCGGCGGTATCGACAAAGAACTTCATGAGGATCCTCTTTTGCTGCGGCGGTGGGGAGGTTTGCCGCGTCTCGCGTCTCGGGTCGACCTTCCTTTATCCTATCCGATACGCAGGGTCAGCCCGAATCAGACTAAATGCCCATTGGTCCTGATGGATCGCTGGAGAAAAGCGGGTGCCGCAACAGGTCGTATCAGTTCTGGTTCCGGTCGCCGTCCCCGGCGCCTATTCCTACCGCGCGCCCGATGACAGGATTTTGGCGCCGGGCACGATCGTGCGCGTCCCGCTCGGCTCGCGCGAGGTCATCGGCGCGGTGTGGGATGGCGAACCGCCGGCGAAGGTGTCGGCGGCCAAGCTGCGCGACGTCGCCGCCGTCTTCGACGTGCCGCCGCTGTCGGAGGAAATCCGACGCTTCGTCGACTGGGTCGCGCGCTGGACGCTGAGCCCGCCGGGCATGGTGGCGCGCATGGTATTGCGCACGCCCGAGGCCTTCGAGGCCGAACCGCCGGTGCGTGGCGTCCGCCGCATCGGTGAGCCGCCCGAGCGCATGACCAAGGCGCGCAGCCGCATCCTCGACATGACCGCCGACGGGCTCGCCTGGTCGCGCACCGGGCTTGCCGCGTCTGCCGGCGTCAGCCCTTCCGTTATCGACGGGCTTGTGAAATCGGGCACGCTGCAGGCCGTCGACCTGCCGGCAGCACCACCGGCAGCCGCCCCCGATCCCGACTGGAACCCGACCGCGCTCAATCCGGAACAGGACGATGCCGCAAAGTCGCTCGCCGACGCGGTGAAGGCGGGAACGTCTTCCGTCACCCTCGTCGACGGCGTCACCGGCTCCGGCAAGACCGAGGTCTATTTCGAGGCGGTCGCAGAAGCCGTGCGCGCCGGCCGTCAGGCGCTGGTGCTGTTGCCGGAAATCGCCCTGACCGCGGAATTCCTCGACCGCTTCGAGACCCGTTTTGGCACAAGGCCTGCCGAATGGCACTCCGACGTGACGCCGAAACAGCGTGCGCGCGTCTGGCGTGGTGTCGCGACCGGCGAGGTGCGCGTCGTCGTTGGTGCGCGTTCCGCCCTGTTCCTGCCGTTTCCCGATCTCGGTCTGATCGTGGTCGATGAAGAGCACGACCCGGCCTACAAGCAGGAGGACCGGGTCGCCTACAACGCCCGTGACATGGCCGTGGTGCGCGGTCACCTTGCCGGCTTCCCGGTGATCCTGTCGTCGGCCACGCCCTCTATAGAGAGTAGACACAACGCCGATATCGGCCGCTACCGCCGTGTCGTGCTGCCGGAACGCGCCGCCGGTCAGGCGTTGCCTGAACTGATCACCATCGATATGCGCCGACGTGGGCCGGAGCGCGGCCGTTGGCTCGCGCCGGCTCTCGTCACGGCGGTCTCGGAGACGCTCGAACGCGGCGATCAGGCACTGCTGTTTCTCAATCGCCGGGGATACGCCCCGCTGACGCTGTGCCGTTCCTGCGGCCACCGGTTCGAATGCCCGGACTGCTCCGCCTGGCTGGTGGAGCATCGCTTTCGCGGCGTGCTGACCTGCCACCATTGCGGCTACTCCATGCCGACCCCGCAAGCCTGCCCGTCCTGCGGCGATATCGATTCGCTGGTCGCCTGCGGACCCGGTGTCGAGCGCATCGCGGAAGAGGCGGCGGAACGCTTCGAGGACGCCCGCGTGCTGGTACTGTCGTCGGATCTTCCCGGCGGCACGCAGCGGCTACGCGCGGAACTGGCGGCGGTGGCGCGCGGCGAGGCCGATGTCATCATCGGCACCCAGCTTGTCGCCAAGGGCCACAATTTCCCCAAGCTCACCTGCGTCGGCGTCATCGATGCGGATCTGGGACTGGCGAGCGCCGATCCGCGCGCGGCGGAACGCACCTTCCAGCTGATGTCGCAGGTTACCGGACGGGCCGGCCGCGCTGACGGGGCGGGCAGGGGGTTCCTGCAGACTTATATGCCCGAGCACCCGGTGATGCGGGCGCTCGTTTCCGGCGATCGCGAGAATTTCTATCAGACCGAAATCGACGCCCGCGAACGCGCGTCCATGCCGCCCTTCGCCCGCCTCGCCAGTATCGTCATCTCCGGGCTGGAGCGGAGCGAGACCGAGAGCTATGCGCGCGCCTTTGCCCGCGCAGCGCCGGTCGACCCGCAGATCCGCATCCTCGGCCCCGCCGAACCGCCGCTCGCCGTCATTCGCGGCCGCCATCGGTTCCGCCTGCTGGTCCATGCCCCGCGCAGCGTCGACATGCAGGCCTTCCTGCGCCGCTGGCTCGAGGCCGGGCCACGTCCGCGCGGCAATCTTCGGCTTGCCGTCGACGTCGATCCGCTCAGCTTCCTTTGATCGAGGCCGTGTCCCGAAACGGGACGCTGCGCCGAAACGGGACGGCGCGGCTGTGTCCGCACGGCCGTCCAAAGGTAAAGAAAGAGTAAATAAGCCTTTGAAATTAATGGTTTATTAAGGTTTTAGAGTGGTCGACGCCAAGCAATTTCAAGGGCTTGGCAGTCGCTAGGCGGCATCGCGGCCGCTGGCGTCGCCACTGGTACGGCTTCTGCGAGGTGAGGGCCAACAACAACACTCGCGGACCTGAAACAATGTACACCTTCTCCAAAAAGGCCTTCGCCCGCCACCTCTCGGCGTTCCGTCGCGACGATCGTGGCAACATCGCCATCATCTTTGCTTTCGTCCTCATCCCGATCCTGATGTTCGTCGGCTCGGCGGTCGATTTCGGCCGTGCCGTCATGCTGCGCAATCAAATGAGCGTCGCGATTGATTCCGCGGCGCTCGCCGGTGCGCGGGAGTTCATGACCAGCTACGGCAACGAGGCCGCCAGCAAGAAGGTGGCGAAAGCCTACTTCGCCGACAATTTCCACGGCAAGGTCGACGACTACGATCTGACGATCTCGGTCGATACCGAGGCCGACACCATGGATGTGACCGTGTCGGCGAAGATGCCGACCACCTTCCTCGGCGTCGCCGGCATGACCAAGCTCGATGTCTCGAGCACCGCTCGCACCAAGTTCAACGAGGTGCGTCCGGTCTCCGTCGGCATGGTGCTCGACGTCTCCGGCTCGATGAGCACCAGCATCCCGGGCGGCACCACGCGCATGAACGCGCTGAAGTCGGCCTCGCGCTCGCTGCTCGACATCCTCGACAAGGCGGACCCGAAGGGTACGAACCTGCGCACCGGTCTGACCACTTTCTCGACCGATCTCGTCGACAAGATCAAATTCGACAACGGCTCGTCGGACGTGCGCCGCAAGGTCGAGCGCCTGCGCCCGCGCAATCTCACCCAGATCAACGCCGCGCTCGATCCCATGACCGACATGATCGAGGGCGAAAAGGACGCCTTCGCCTCGGTCGGCTCGCTGCGCTTCGTCATTCTCATGACCGACGGCTATTCGACCGTGAATCCGAAGAAGGACGTGCGCGCCACCCTCGCCAACTGCACGGCGCTCAAGAAAGCCGGTATCGAGGTCTTCACCGTCAATCTGGACGGCGACGCCGATACGCTGCGGCAATGCGCCACGAGCGAGAACCATTTCTTCGACACCAATAACCAGAACCAGTTCAAGAAGGCCTTCGAAGCGATCGCATTGGAAATCCTTGCCCGCGCGATTCGCCTCGCCGCCTGATCCGGATCGGGCCGGTGGCGCCCCCGCTGCCGCCCCGCCAAAAACCGGCGCCCGCCGCGAGGAGCGCCGGAGGGTAGACTGCAACGCGCCCCACTCACCCGGGGCGCGTTTTTTCTTCAATTGCTAGGCATTGGCAGGAAACGCCGATCCGCCGCAAGGACGCTGCTTGGCGCGGGCTGAGGCGCGCAGGCGGGCAGGCGGCGTGGCATCGACGACCTGTCGCCCGTCCGTCCGGCCACAGGGTCCACGCAGCGTCAGCCACCCCCGCGAGCGGATGTGTGGAAAAGGTCGTAGAAGGCCATCGAAAAGGCCAAAAAGCGGTGTCCATTGCGACGATCGGATGATGAGACGCAGTTGCGCACCTGTTACCCATATGCTATGCGAAGCGCGGCTTTTGGGGGCGCCGTGTGAGCGGCTCGTCACGCGATTTGAAAAAGTGTTCTTTTTCAGGGTGTTGTGATTCTCCCGCAGCCGCCGGACAACACCATGCGTCCAGAAAAGGGATCCCGTGACTGAGAGCAATTCGCTAGTCTCGCCTGTTGCCCAGCGCTACGCCGCCGCTCTTTATGAGCTGGCTGCGGAGGCCAAGGCTGTCGAGTCCGTGGAAGCGGATCTCGAGCGCTTCGCCGCGCTGCTCGCCGAGAGCGAGGACCTGCGCCGTCTCGTGCGCAGCCCCGTGTTCCAGGCGAGTGAACAGGCCAAGGCGCTCGGCGCGATCATGGAGAAGGCCGGTATTGGCGGGCTTGCCGCCAATTTCGTCCAGCTCGCAGCGCGCAACCGTCGCCTTTTCGCCGTGCCCGATATGATCAACGGGTTCAAGAAGCTTGCCGCCGATGCGCGTGGTGAAGTCGCCGCCGACGTCACGTCGGCAGAAACCCTTTCCGACGCGGAGGTCAAGGATTTGGCCGAAGCGCTCAAGAGCGTCACGGGCAAGACCGTGAAGCTGAATCAGACGGTTGATGCGTCGTTGATTGGTGGTCTGGTCGTTCGACTGGGTAGCCGCATGATCGACACTTCGCTGAAGACCAAACTCAATTCCCTTAAGATTGCACTCAAAGAGGTCGGCTGATGGACATTCGGGCCGCGGAAATTTCCGCAATCCTCAAGGAGCAGATCAAGAACTTCGGCCAGGAAGCCGAGGTTTCCGAAGTCGGCCAGGTCCTCTCGGTCGGTGACGGTATCGCTCGCGTCTATGGTCTGGACAACGTCCAGGCCGGTGAAATGGTCGAGTTTGCCGACGGCATGCGCGGCATGGTGCTCAACCTCGAAGTCGACAATGTCGGCGTCGTGATCTTCGGCAGCGACCGCGCCATCAAGGAAGGCGACACGGTCAAGCGGACCGGCGCCATCGTTGAAGCTCCGGTCGGCAAGGGCCTTCTCGGCCGCGTCGTCGATGCGCTCGGCAACCCGATCGACGGCAAGGGCCCGATCGAGAACGTCGAGCGCCGCCGCGTGGACGTCAAGGCGCCGGGCATCATCCCGCGGAAATCGGTGCACGAGCCGATGTCGACCGGCCTCAAGGCCATCGATGCGCTCATCCCGGTCGGTCGTGGCCAGCGCGAGCTGATCATTGGTGACCGTCAGACCGGCAAGACGGCGGTCATTCTCGACACCTTCCTCAACCAGAAGCCGCTCAACCAGGGCGACGACGAGAGCGCCAAGCTCTACTGCGTCTACGTCGCCGTCGGCCAGAAGCGCTCCACGGTTGCCCAGTTCGTCAAGGCGCTGGAAGACAACGGTGCTCTCGAGTACTCGATCGTCATCGCCGCGACCGCATCCGACCCGGCGCCGATGCAGTTCCTGGCCCCGTTCACCGGTTGCGCCATGGGCGAGTTCTTCCGCGACAACGGCATGCACGCCGTGATCGCCTATGACGACCTTTCCAAGCAGGCCGTGGCCTATCGCCAGATGTCCCTGCTGCTCCGTCGTCCGCCGGGACGTGAAGCCTATCCGGGCGACGTCTTCTATCTGCACTCCCGTCTGCTGGAGCGCGCCGCGAAGCTCAACGACAAGAACGGCTCCGGTTCGCTGACCGCTCTGCCGGTCATCGAGACCCAGGCGAACGACGTGTCGGCCTACATCCCGACCAACGTGATTTCGATCACCGACGGCCAGATCTTCCTCGAGACGGATCTGTTCTACCAGGGCATCCGCCCGGCGGTGAACGTCGGTCTGTCGGTGTCGCGCGTCGGCTCGGCCGCTCAGGTCAAGGCGATGAAGCAGGTTGCCGGTACGATTAAGGGCGAACTCGCCCAGTATCGTGAAATGGCCGCCTTCGCCCAGTTCGGCTCCGACCTCGACGCCACCACCCAGCGCCTTCTCAATCGCGGTGCGCGCCTGACCGAGCTGCTCAAGCAGCCGCAGTTCTCGCCGCTGAAGACCGAAGAGCAGGTGGCGGTGATCTTCGCCGGTGTGAACGGGTATCTCGACAAGCTCGAAGTCAGCCAGGTCGGCGACTTCGAACAGGGCCTGCTGCTGTTCCTGCGTGACCAGCATGCCGACCTGCTCGCCGAGATCCGCGATCGCAAGGAACTCAAGGACGAGATCAAGGCCAACTTGAAGAGCGCGGTCGACGCGTTCGCCAAGAACTTTGCCTGATTTCGGAACGTGAACCAGTAAGGCGGAACAGAGCCGGATATGGCGAGCCTCAAGGACCTCCGAAACCGTATCGCCTCGGTGAAGGCGACACAGAAGATCACCAAGGCCATGCAGATGGTGGCCGCGGCGAAGCTGCGCCGCGCGCAGGAGCGGGCGGAAGCCTCCCGCCCCTATGCAGAACGCATGGCCGCGGTGCTCGGCAATCTTGGCCGCGCCTTCGAGGGCCGGGCCGATGCGCCGGCGCTGATGGTCGGCAACGGCAAGGACCAGGTGCATCTCCTGGTCGTTTGCACCGCCGAGCGTGGTCTGTGCGGTGGCTTCAACACGTCGATCGCCAAGATGGCGCGGGAGCGCGCCAACAAGCTGATCGGCCAGGGCAAAGAGGTGAAGATCCTCTGCGTCGGCCGTAAGGGCGCCGATGCCCTGAAGCGCGACATGGGCAAGTACATTCTCGGCACCAAGTTCGACTTCCGCAGCGTGCGGGCCGTCGGCTACGAGAACGCCCAGTCCGTCGGATCCGAGATCCTGCGCATGTTCGAAGCCGGCGAATTCGACGTCGCCACGCTGTTCTATTCGCGCTTCCAGTCCGTGATCAGCCAGATCCCGACGGCCCTGCCGCTGGTTCCGGCCGATATCCCGGCCGATGCCGATCTCGACACCGGCGGCGCGATCTACGATTACGAGCCGAGCGAGGGCGAGATCCTCAACGATCTGCTGCCGCGCAATGTCTCGGTCCAGATTTTCCGGGCTTTGCTGGAAAATGCCGCGTCTGAGCAGGGCGCGCGGATGTCCGCCATGGACAACGCGACCCGCAACGCCGGCGACATGATCGACAAGCTGACGCTGAAGTACAACCGCCAGCGTCAGGCGCAGATCACGAATGAACTGATTGAAATTATCTCCGGCGCCGAGGCGCTCTGAGGAGCCACGACGAGGAAAGAAAATGGCGGAAAAGAAATCGATCGGACAGATCAGCCAGGTGATGGGCGCGGTCGTCGACGTCCGCTTTGACGGCCACCTGCCGGCGATCCTGAACGCGCTGGAAACCGAAAACCAGGGCAAGCGCCTGGTGCTCGAGGTTGCCCAGCATCTGGGCGAGAACACCGTGCGCACCATCGCCATGGACTCGAGCGAGGGTCTCGTTCGTGGCCAGGCCGTGACCGATACCGGACAGCCGATTGCGGTTCCGGTCGGCGCCGGCACGCTCGGTCGCATCATGAACGTCGTCGGCGAAGCCGTTGACGAAGGCGATCCGATCCCGGCCGAAGACTATCGCCCGATCCACGCCGAAGCCCCGGCCTTCGTCGAGCAGTCGACGGAAGCCGAGATCCTGGTCACCGGCATCAAGGTCGTCGACCTTCTGGCGCCGTACGCCAAGGGCGGCAAGATCGGCCTGTTCGGCGGCGCCGGCGTCGGCAAGACCGTTCTCATCATGGAACTGATCAACAACGTCGCCAAGGCGCACGGCGGTTACTCCGTGTTCGCCGGTGTTGGCGAGCGTACCCGTGAAGGCAACGACCTTTACTGGGAAATGATCGAATCCGGCGTGAACAAGGAAGGCGGCGGCGAAGGCTCCAAGGCCGCGCTTGTCTACGGCCAGATGAACGAGCCCCCGGGAGCCCGTGCCCGCGTTGCGCTGTCCGGCCTGACCGTCGCCGAGCACTTCCGCGATCAGGGCCAGGACGTGCTGTTCTTCGTCGACAACATCTTCCGCTTCACCCAGGCGGGTTCGGAAGTGTCGGCGCTGCTCGGCCGTATCCCCTCGGCGGTGGGCTATCAGCCGACGCTCGCCACCGACATGGGCGCGCTGCAGGAACGCATCACGACGACCCAGAAGGGCTCGATCACCTCGGTGCAGGCCATTTACGTGCCTGCCGACGACTTGACCGACCCGGCACCGGCCGCTTCGTTTGCCCACCTCGACGCCACCACCGTGCTGTCGCGTTCGATCGCGGAAAAGGCCATCTACCCGGCCGTTGACCCGCTCGACTCGACCTCGCGCATGCTCGATGCCCGCATCATCGGTGACGAGCACTACGGCGTGGCCCGTCGCGTGCAGGAGATCCTGCAGCGCTACAAGGCCCTGCAGGACATCATCGCCATTCTCGGCATGGATGAACTGTCGGAAGAGGACAAGCTGATCGTGGCCCGCGCCCGTAAGATCGAGCGCTTCCTGTCTCAGCCGTTCCACGTCGCCGAAGTGTTCACCGGTTCGCCGGGCGTGTTCGTCGATCTCGCCGACACCATCAAGGGCTTCCGCGGCCTTTGCGACGGTGAGTACGATCACCTGCCGGAAGCCGCCTTCTACATGGTCGGCACCATGGATGACGCGATCGCCAAGGCGCAGCGCCTGGCCGCCGAAGCCGCGTAACATCTTTCAGCGCGGCGGGCCTGGTGTCCGCCGCCGCAACTTCAGGATTGGACCATGGCCGAAGCGTTTCAGTTCGACCTCGTCTCGCCGGAGCGCCTCGTCATTTCCGAGGCGGTCGAGCAAGTCGTCGTCCCCGGTATGGAAGGCGATTTCGGCGTGCTGAAGAACCACGCGCCGTTCATGTCGACCATTCGCCCGGGTTTCATCCAGGTCACCACAACGGATGGCAAGACATCGAAGATCTTCGTGCGCGGCGGTTTCGCCGACACCAATCCGACGGGCCTTACGATCCTCGCCGAACAGGCGATTCCTATCGACGAGCTCAAGACCGAGCACCTCGACGAGGCGATCAAGGAAGCCGAGGACGACATCGCCAACGCGATGCTGGAAGAGACCAAGACGGCGGCCGCGCACAAGCTCGGCCTGCTGCAGGACATCCGCGAGGCTCTGTCCAGGCTCTAATCCACCGCGTACCGGTAGCAACAGAAAACGCCGATCCGTCACCGGGTCGGCGTTTTTCGTTTGATGAGTGCGTGGCGTGTCGTCGTCAGGCGCCGAGGTCGGAGAAAGCCTTCACAACCTGCTCGTAAACACCGCGCTTGAAAGGCACGATAAGCTCGGGCAGGGCCGCCAGTCGTTCCCAGCGCCATTCGCAGAACTCGGCCTTGTGCTTGCCGCCACCTGGCTGCAGCACATCGATCTCGCTATCGTCGCCCTCGAAGCGCATCGCGACCCATTTCTGTTTCTGACCGCGATAGCGGCCCTTCCAGGCCTTGCCGATCAAATGTTCCGGCAGGTCGTAGGTCAGCCAGTCCTCGGTGATAGACAGGATCGAGGCGGAACGGATGTTGGTCTCTTCGTAGAGCTCGCGGACGGCCGCCTCGGCTGCGTCCTCGCCCTTGTCGATGCCGCCCTGCGGCGCCTGCCACCAGTGTCCTTGCCCCTCGGCGTCGCTTGCCGATCCCGCGACCCGCTTGCCGACCCATACGAGTCGCTCGGAATTGAACAGAATGACGCCCACGCACGGGCGATAGGGCAGCTTTTCCTTGTCGATCATCGCGTTTGTCTCATGAAGAATGCCGGCGGATCCACCGGGGAAAGTGTCGGCTTGGGAATACACCGCGACGGCCGTTCTGTCAGCCTGCGGCGCCGTCGAGACGGCGCTATTGCCGCTCCTGCTTGACCACGACGCTAATGGGGACAAGCGCTATACCGCGCCGCTCAAGCGTTTCCGCCCACTGATTGATGCGTTCGATCGAAACCGGCAGCGATGACGCGCTGCCAACCGCTGCGCCACGGCTGCGTGCCAGTGACTCCAGCTGCAGCAGCCGAAGGTCGATTTCTTCCGGTGTCGGGGTCGCATCGAGCGTGATCTCGGTGCGGGCAAACGGTGTGCGCGTCGCGTCCGCCAGGCTCGCCGCGATGCTGCGGGTCGAACTGCCATCGTCGAGATACATCAGCCCGCGCCGGCCGATTTCCTCCATGACGGGAGAAAATGCCTCGCCCGAGGCCGTGAACCGGGCGCCCATATAGCTGGCGATGCCGACATAGTTGGTCAGCCGCGTCATCACCCAGTGAAGCCGGCCGATATTTTCCTGCGCCTTCAGCGAGGTCAGCAGCGTGTGCGGGCCCGGATCGTTTTGCGGGAAGTCATAGGGCTCGAGCGGCACCTGCAAGAGCAACTCGTGGCCGTCTTCGCGCGCCTTCTTCATCCAGCGGTCAAGGCTGTTGCCATACGGCGAGAAGGCGAGCGTCACGCCCTTCGGAAGCTTGCGGATCGCCTGCTGCGTGCCGGTCTGGCTGAGACCGAGCCCGCCGACCACGATCGCCACCTTCGGCATGTTCGCCGAGCGCGCCGGCGTGCCGGCAGCGTAGAGATCAAGTGCCCGGCTGCCGTCACCGGCCACCTTCGGCAGAACGCCGGTGCGGGTCTTTTCGGAGATCTTCGGGATCGGCGCGGTCGACAGCGGGCCATCGCGCAACGCCGGTGACTGTACCGGCCCGTTTTCGCCCGGGCGCCCCAGACCCTCGACCAGAGGAGAATCGAGCCCCTGTGCGCCGTTGGGAACCCGGTTGTCCTGTGGCTGGATCTCGACGACGGCGACCTCCGGTTTGCCAAGACTGCTGCCCGGTGCGGCGACATCGAGCACGACAACCGGCTCGCCGCCGAGCGGGTCTTCGACCACAGTCGTCCACATGATGGTGCCGGCGCCAACGAGGAACACCAAGCCAATGCCGATCAACCCGAACGGCAGACGCCGATACCACGACTTCCTGGCCGGGGTTTTGTCAACGCCGAGAGGCGCGGTCAGTTCATCAGCCGCCATTTTGTCTGCCGCATCATGTGAGAACGGCGGGGAAGACCTCTCTCCCCGCCGCCTGTCACCTTGTCATATCAGTTCGGAACCGCCTTGTTCGGGTCCGGCGGGAAGGCCGAATTCGCTTGCAGCCCACGCAGCAGGTTGAGCGCGTAGGTCAGCTGCGCATCGTCCTTCGGATCCGGCGGAACATAGGCCTGCAGCGGTTCCTGGTTTTCGTCGGTCTTGGCCGCCTCTTCGCCATCCGCGGCTTCGGCTTCGTCCTCCGCGGCGTCTTCCGCGTTCAGGTGACCGCGCAGACCGGCTTCGCCCTTGGCCGAGCCGACCTTGCCCTTGAGCTCGTCCGGCAGCTCCTGCAGCACCTCTATATCCGGGGTGATGCCCTTGGCCTGGATCGAGCGGCCAGACGGCGTGTAGTAGCGCGCAGTGGTCAGCCGGATGGCACCGTTGGCACCGAGCGGAATGATCGTCTGCACCGAACCCTTGCCGAAGGACCGGGTGCCGAGAATGGTGGCCCGGCGATGATCCTGCAGCGCGCCGGCGACGATTTCAGACGCCGAGGCCGAGCCGCCATTGATCAGGATGATGACCGGCTTGCCCTTGCCGAGATCGCCGGAGCGGGCGTTGTAGCGCTGGGTTTCCTCGGCGTTGCGGCCGCGCGTCGAAACGATTTCGCCCCGGTCGAGGAACGCATCCGAAACCGAGATCGCCTGGTCGAGCAGACCACCCGGGTTGTTGCGCAGGTCGAGAATGAAGCCCTTGAAGCGATCGGCCGGGATATCGTTCGAAATCTCTTCCATCGCCTTGCGCAGTCCGTCGAACGTCTGTTCGTTGAACTGGGTGACGCGGATATAGCCGGCATCTTCCTCGACGCGCGAACGCACCGAACGGATGCGGATGATGTCGCGCACGATCTTGATCTCGATCGGCTCTTCGGCGCCCTGGCGCACGACGGTAAGCACGATCTCGGTATTGACCGGACCGCGCATCTTGTCGACCGCCTGGTTCAGCGTCAGGCCACGCACCGCCTCACCGTCGAGACGGGTGATCAGGTCGCCGGCCAGCACGCCCGCGCGGTGCGCCGGCGTATCGTCGATCGGGGTAACGACCTTGACGACGTCGTTCTCCATCGTGACTTCGATGCCGAGACCGCCGAACTCGCCGCGGGTCTGCACCTGCATGTCGCGGAACGACTTCGGCGACATATAGCTGGAATGCGGATCGAGCGACGACAACATGCCGTTGATGGCGGCTTCCATGAGCTTGCCGTCGTCGGGCGCCTCGACATAGTCGCTGCGGACGCGTTCGAACACGTCGCCAAACAGGTTGAGCTGACGATAGGTGTCGGAGGCCGCGGCGTTGGCTTCGCCGCCGATGAAGAGTCGCGACGGCGACAGGGACACCATGACGGTTGCGCCCAAAAGGGCGCCGACCACGAGAAGCGAGAACTTGCGAATCATCCGCTGACCTTTTGTTCTGACGGAGACGTCCACCAGGGCGACGAGTCGATCGATGTGCCGTCTTTTCTGAATTCTATGTAGAGGACCGGCTTCGAGGAACCAATATCAAGTGTTGCCGCGCTTGCCGATCCGGTCCTTCCCATGCGGGCAACGGGCTCTCCTGCAAGGACGAACTGTCCCAGCTCGACGTCAATGCCATCCATCCCCGCGAGCAACACATGATACCCGTCGCCGGCGTTCAGGATCAAGAGTTGCCCGTAGGAGCGGAACGGTCCGGCATAGACCACCCAGCCGTCGCACGGCGAGACGACCTGGGAATCCGGCCGCGCCGACATCGACAGCCCCTGCGATGTGCCGCCGAGGCCGTCGGTGTCGCCGAACGAGCGCAGTGCGACACCGGTGACCGGCAGGGCGAGTTTGCCGCGTGTCTCGGCGAAGGCAATCGCCGGCGAAAGCCGTCCCGCGTCGTTGGCATCGGCCGTCTTGCCGTCCTTTGCCCGCGCCTCTTCTGCCTGTCGCGCCGCTTCGGCGGCGCGCGACGCGCTTTCGATCTCTTTTTCCAGATCGGCGATCAGCGCTTTCAGACTTGTTGCCTTGCCGGCAAGCTCTGCGGCCCGCTGCTTCTCGACGTCGAGCGCGGCGACCTTGGCTTCCTGACTTTGTTTCTTGGCCGTAAACAGGGCTTCCTTGCGGGCGCGTTCCTCGGCAATGCGCGTACTGTCCGCCTTCAGCCGATCGCGCTCCGCTGTCATTTCCCGCTTCAAGGAAGTCAGCGCGGAGAGGTCGGCTGCAAGTGCTTCGGCTTCGACACGCAGCTCGGGCAGCACCCCGCCGAGCAGAATGGCGCTGCGAACGGCGGCAAGCGCGTCTTCCGGTCGCACCGCGAGCGCCGGCGGCGGCTTGCGGCCGATCCTCTCGAGCGCGGCGAGCACCTCGGCCAGTACCGCCCGGCGTTTGCCGAGCGAGGCGCGAATCGAATCCTCGTTTTCGCCGAGCCGCAACAGCCGCTGTTCGCTGGCCTCCAATTCCTCTTCGAGCTTGCCGATGCGTTCGGCAGACCGGATCAGCGCAGCATTGAGACTGGCGCGATCCTGATCGAGTTCGGCAATCTCGCGGGCGATTTCCGCCTGCCGTTCGGTGCTGAGCGCCATGTCCCGCGTCAACGCCTGCAACTCGGCCTCACGCGTCTTCTTGGCGTCGTCGGGCGAGGGTTTTTCGGCGGGGACCGCGCTTTCTTCGGCGTTTTGAGCAAAGCCGGTGGCCGGTAGTGCCAGAAGTGTCGCGGCAGCCAGAGCAGCCATCAGCATGCCAGGAGTGAAACAGCGCACAGCATACCGCACCCCCGACCCGGCGGGCGCGGAAGGTCTGTCGATCCGAGAAGGCATCGGCAAAAGGGTCGGCAAGGCGTCGTTCCAAATCACACGGGCTACAGCCGGTCATCGTGCCGCAACCGTATTAACGATTGGTCAACCAATGCGCCGGACCGCGCCACCATGGCCACGGAATGCGGCATTTCTGCGGGGACGGGCCTGGGGATGCCGGGATGGCGCCTCAGTCGCGGTGATAGGGGTGGCCGGCGAGAATGGTGATCGCCCGGTAGACCTGTTCGAGGATCAGCGCGCGGGCGATCTGGTGGGGATAGGTCATGGGGCCGAGCGACAGCATCAGGTCGGCACGCTGGCGCGCCGCGTCGCCATGGCCGTCGGCGCCGCCGATGAGGAAGCGGACTTCCGGGATCGAGCGGTCGCGCAGCCCGGACAGCCGGTCGGCGAAGGCCCGGCTGGTCATCGTCTTGCCGGTCTCGTCGAGTGCAACCACGAAGGTACCCTCGGGCAGGTTGGAAAGCAGGGCGGTGGCTTCCTCGCTGCCGCGCTGCTCGGTACGGCTGGCGCGCGATTCGGCGGTTTCACGGGTGTCGACGGCGGTAAAGCCGAGCGCGCGTCCGGCCTTGTCGGCGCGGTCGCGATAACGGTCGCACAAATCTCGTTCGGCACCGGCCTTGAGCCGTCCGACGGCAGAAACGACGATACGCATGATACTCAACTCGTGCCGCTTGCGGCCTTGCAGGCAGCCGATCGGCTAGCCGGCGTTCAGCTCAGAGCCCGGTCGCCTTCCGGTTTGTCGACCGACCACATCTTCTCGATGTTGTAGAAACCCCGGACCTCCGGGCGGAAGATGTGAACGATGACATCGCCGGCGTCGACCAGCACCCAGTCGCAATGGGGCAGGCCTTCGACCCGGCAATTGCCGAAGCCGGCATCCTTCAGGTCGCGCAGCAGATGGTCGGCGATGGCGCCGACATGCCGATGCGACCGCCCCGACGCCACGATAATGTGATCGCCGAGCGAGGACTTTCCGGTGATGTCGATGGGGACGATGTCCTCAGCCTTGGAATCATCGAGGCTATTGAGAACGGCTTCGCGTGCCTTTTCGGCGTCGGTGGCGCCGTCAAGCACAACAGGAGACGCCTTTTCCATGGACGCCTCATTTTCAACCATCATGGTCAGGAACTGCACCTTTCGCCATGCGTTTCCGCGTTGATCGCATCCTTGCCCGGGATGCCGGGAGAGGCCGAACCGGTCCCCTCGGCCGGAACATAAGGGGTTGAGGGTATCAATTTCAAGACAAACCGCCAATTTCCGCCGATTTCACCTTGGTCCGCTGGCGGATCTCGGTCGACGACAGATGGCTGCGCGGCGCATGCAGGAACGTCCACGCCGGCGCCTCGCGCCAGGCGAGCCCTTTCACCGAAGCCTCGTCGACCCGCGCGCCCGAGTAGATCTGCGCCATCGGCGCCGACAGCGGCGCGAGCGAAGAGCCCGGCCGATCGACGATGGCGATCGGTACGGTCTCGACGATATCCCGCCAGCTCTGCCAGCGATGGAAGCCGGCGAGATTGTCCGCCCCCATGATCCACACGAAGCGCACGCCGGCACAGCGCTTGCGCAGGAAGGAGACCGTATCGGCCGAAAAGGTCAGCCCGTGGCCCGCTTCGAGCGCGGTGATGACGAAGCGCGGGTGATCGGCGAGCTGCTTCACGGCCGCCATGCGGTCGGCCAGAGAGGCGAGTTCATCGTGGCTTTTCAAAGGATTGCCCGGCGTCACCAGCCACCACACACGGTCGAGCCCGAGCCGCGTCAATGCGGTCGAGGCGACATGTTCGTGCGCTGCGTGCGGTGGGTTGAACGAGCCGCCATACAGCCCGATCGTCATCCCCGCCGCATGGGCGGGAATGCGCAGGGCTTCGTAGGGGAGCCCGTCGCGGCTCACGGCCGTGTCTGGCCCGAACCGCGCACGCGGTACTTGAACGAGGTCAACTGCTCGACGCCGACCGGCCCGCGCGCATGCATGCGGCCGGTGGCGATGCCGATCTCCGCGCCCATCCCGAACTCGCCGCCATCGGCGAACTGGGTCGAGGCGTTGTGAATGACGATCGCCGAGTCGACGCGGGCAAGGAACGTGTCCGCCGCCGTCTGATCGTCGGTGACGATCGAATCCGTGTGGTGCGAGCCATAGGTCTCGATGTGATCGATGGCGGCATCGAGCCCGTCAACCACCTTCACGGCGAGGATGGCGTCAAGATACTCGGCGTACCAGTCGTCCTCGGTCGCCACGTCGATACTGTCCGCCGCGCCCTGCACGGTTTCGTCACCACGGATCGT
Organism: Hyphomicrobiales bacterium; assembly: GCA_002869065.1. NCBI lineage: Bacteria > Pseudomonadati > Pseudomonadota > Alphaproteobacteria > Hyphomicrobiales > Hyphomicrobiales bacterium. The sequence goes on along the minus strand of PKTR01000002.1, from coordinate 556,914 downwards.
GCAGCCGGCAGTCTGCAATGCGTCGACGAGCGGTTTCAGATGCGTGTCGACGACGGCCTTGTCGACTAGCACCGTCTCGAGCGCGCCGCAGATTCCGGTGCGCCGCATCTTGGCGTTGACCGCGATGTCGATCGCCATCTCGAGGTTGGCGGCGGAATGGACGTAGAGATGGCAGACGCCTTCGAGATGGGCGAAGACCGGCACGCGGGCCTCGCTCTGAACCCGTTCGACGAGGCTGCGGCCGCCGCGCGGCACGATCACGTCGACATTGCCGCCGAGCCCGGCGAGCATTTCGCCGACGGCGGCGCGGTCGATGGTCGGCACGATCTGGATCGCGTCGGTCGGCAGGCCGGCCTGCGCCAGACCGCGCGCCAGGCAGCCATGGATCGCGCGCGCCGAAGCAAACGAATCCGAGCCGCCGCGCAGGATCACCGCGTTGCCGGCCTTAAGGCACAGCGCACCCGCATCCGCCGTCACGTTCGGCCGGCTTTCATAGATCACGCCGATAACCCCGAGCGGCGTGCGCACGCGTTCGATATGCAGCCCGTTCGGGCGGTCCCATTCGGCGATCATCGAGCCGACCGGATCGGCGAGGGCGGCAATGTCGTCGATGCCCTTGGCGATTGCCTCGATACGGTCCGGCGTCAGCTTCAGCCGGTCGAGGAAGGCGCCGGAAATACCGGCGTCCTTGGCCCGCGACATATCCTGCGCATTGGCCGCAAGGATCTGCGCCGCCGAGCAGCGGATCATCTGCGCCATCGTCGCGAGCGCCGTGTTCTTGGTTTCGGTGGAGGCATTGGCCAGCACCCGCGCGGCCGCCCGCGCCCTGGCGCCGATCGCCATCATGGTGGCACGCACGTCGAGCGCGTCGCCCGTCTCTGCCTGGTCCAGCATCGTCGTCTCCGTCATCTCATTCCTCGCCGCCGAGCACCATATCGTCACGATGGATCAGCTCGGAGCGTCCCCGGTAGCCCAAAAGGGCCTCGATGTCGTGGCTCGAATGGCCCATCAGCCGCTCGGCGTCGTCATGGTCGTAGGCAACCAGCCCGCGGCCGAGTTCATGCCCATTCTGATCGCGGATCACCACCACGTCACCGCGCGAAAAGTCGCCTTCGATGGCGCGCACACCGGCCGGCAACAAGCTCTTGCCGTTGCGCAGCGCCCGCATCGCTCCGCCATCCACCGTGATCGCGCCGTTCGTCTTGACGTGGCCGGCAATCCATTTCTTGCGCGCTGTTACCGGCGAGGCCGGCGCCGGGAACCAGGTGCTCTTGCCGCCCTCGGACAGGGCCGACAGCGGGTGCAGCTTCTTGCCGGATGCGATCACCATCGACGTACCGGCGGTGGTGGCGATCTTCGCCGCCTCGATCTTGGTCTTCATGCCGCCGCGCGACAACTCCGAACCGGCAGCGCCCGCCATTGCCTCGATCTGCGTGGTGATGCGCGGAACCTCGGCGATGAAGGTGGCGTCCGGGGTCTCGTTCGGCGGGGCCGTGTAGAGCCCGTCGATATCGGACAGGAGCACCAGACAGTCGGCACTGATCATCGAGGCGACGCGCGCCGCGAGCCGATCGTTGTCGCCGTAGCGGATTTCCGCCGTCGACACCGTGTCGTTCTCGTTGACGACGGGAACCGCGCCCATGGTCAACAACGTGTCGACCGTGCGCCGTGCGTTGAGATAGCGCCGCCGCTCTTCCGTGTCGCCCGGTGTCAGCAGGATCTGCCCGGCGGTGATGCCGCGCGCCCGAAGCGCCTCGGTATAGGTGCGGGCGAGCGAGATCTGGCCGACAGCGGCAGCGGCCTGCGCTTCTTCGAGACTGAGCGCCCGCATCGGCAGCTTGAGAACGTGACGGCCGAGCGCGATCGCGCCCGACGACACGATGACGACCTCGGAGCCGGCTTCGGCGAGATCGGCGATGTCGTCGGCCAGGCTTTCGAGCCAGGTGCGCTTCAACACGCCCTTGCGGGTATCGACCAGCAGCGATGAGCCGATCTTGACCACGATCCGCTTGAAGGAATTCAGCTTGTGCGTCACGGCGCAGCCTCTCCCTGCCGCCCTTGGCGGCGATCATCGTTTCTACCGGTGGCGGACGATCAGAAGTCCAGCCATTCGCCCGGTGTGTCCTTCTCGGCAGGCACGGATTGATCCGCCTCCCGCTCCCGTTCCGCCGCGATCGTCTGCCACAAGGCGCGCAGCACCGCATCGACGCCCTCGCGGGTTGGCGCCGAAAGCTGCATCACTGGCCGGCCGGCGGCCTTGGCGAGCGCCTTGGTCTTTTCCGCCCGCTCCTCGTCGTCGAGCGCATCGACCTTTGTCAGCGCGACGACTTCCGTCTTGTTGGCGAGTTCATTGCCGTAGGCTTCCAGTTCGCCGCGCACGACACGATAGTCCTCGGCGACGTCGTCCTGCGTACCGTCGACCAGATGCAGGAGCACCATGCAGCGCTCCACATGGCCGAGGAAGCGGTCGCCGATGCCGATACCCTCATGCGCACCCTCGATGAGGCCGGGAATATCGGCGATGACGAATTCGCGCTCATGCACCCGCACCACGCCGAGATTGGGATGCAGCGTGGTGAAGGGATAGTCGGCGATCTTCGGCTTGGCCGCCGTCACGGTGGCCAGGAAGGTCGACTTGCCGGCATTCGGCAGGCCGACGAGGCCGGCATCCGCGATCAACTTCAGCCGCAGCCAGATCCACCGTTCCTCGCCCTCGAGGCCCGGGTTGGCGCGGCGCGGCGCCTGGTTGGTCGACGACTTGAAATGCGTGTTGCCGAAACCGCCATTGCCGCCGCGCGCCAGCACCAGCTCCTGGCCTTCTTCGGTCATGTCGGCGATCAGCGTTTCGTTATCTTCCTCAAGGATCTGCGTGCCGACCGGAACCTTGAGGATCGCATCGGCACCCTTGGCGCCATTGCGATTCTTGCCCATGCCGTGACCGCCGGTCTTACCCTTGAAATGCTGCATGTAGCGATAGTCGATCAGCGTGTTGAGGCCGCCGACGCATTTGACGATGACGTCGCCGCCGCGCCCGCCGTCGCCGCCGTCCGGGCCTCCGAACTCGATGTATTTCTCATGACGAAAACTGACGCTGCCGGCACCGCCGTCGCCCGATTTGATGAAGACTCTCGCCTGGTCGAGGAATTTCATGGATCAATCCGTTTCTGCACGCTGGCTTTTAGCGCATTTTCCCGCGGTTTTGCATAGTTTGATCAGCCGTGGTTCGCGGTTTGCCGGCTTTGCGCGTCTGTCCAGCGCTGTTCGATCTCCGGCAGGCCTGTTTCGCGCCAGAATTTCGGTGAGACGAGACCGCTCGACATGCCGCCGCGTCGGAACGCGAGCACTTCGATTCCGCGCGACGGATCGTCGATGTGCGCGCCGGTCAACAGCGTGAAGGCATCCGTCAGAAGCACGCGCAGCTCGTTGCGCGAGGCGGGCAGGGGCGTGCGCGCAAAGTGCACCTCCATCGCCTCCCACAGCGGCGGGTCGCCGCGCAACCCCCACTGGACGCCGATCCGGCCTGCAAACAACTCGCCGAGGAACGGTCCTTCGCCGCCGCCGCCGCCGCCGCCGCGCGCCTCCTCCCAACGCTCGCGCGTCAGCGAAAAGAGGGTGGCGGGAAAGCTTGCCCCGGCCGCCTTCGAGGAACAGCTCCCGCAGCCCGTCTCGGCAAAGCCGAGCTTTGCCAGCACGGCGAGCGACGCGCCATTGTCCGTGCGGCTGCGGGCGATCAGTTCGCTGACCGGCCATTTCGCGAATGTGTAGTCGACGACGGCGCGCGCGGCCTCCGCCGCATAGCCCTGCCGCCAGAACGGTTCGCCGAGCCAGTAGCCGATCTCCCGGCTTTTCTCATCCGCTTCCATGGTGCCGCAGGCACCGATCAGCGTTTCGTTGCCGCCGTCGCGCTTGAGAACAAAGAACAGGTCTTCGAGATTGCCCGGCTCATTGAGTGCGGCAAGAAAGCCCTGCGCATCGGCCATCGTGTAGGGATGCGGGATGCGCGAGGTCATCTCCGACACGTTTGCGTTGTCGAGTAGCGGCACGATCGCCGGCAGGTCGGCCGCGCACGGCCGACGCAGCACGAGCCGCGCGGTGCGCAGCGAAGCGTCGGTAAAGGCCTGATCTGTCTTGTCCGTTTGCCCGGTCATCTTTGTCGTCCGCGAACGCGAAAAGGGGAGACGGCATCCCGTCTCCCCTTTGCATTCGTCTCGGATGTTTCATCCGCCGGGTCGATGGGACGCCGGCGTGTGTATCCGACGTTACTCAGCCGCTTCCGCGATTGGCGCAACCGACACGACCGTGCGGCCGTTGGCGACGGCGCGGAACGTTACGGTACCTTCGACGGTCGCGAACAGCGTGTGGTCCTTGCCCATGCCGACATTGTCGCCCGGGTGCCACTTGGTGCCGCGCTGGCGGGCAATGATGTTGCCCGGAATGACGTGCTCGCCGCCGTACTTCTTGATGCCGAGGCGACGGCCAGCCGTATCACGTCCGTTACGCGAGGAACCGCCTGCTTTTTTGTGAGCCATGGCGTTGTCTCCTGATCCTTGAATTCGAAACGATTATGCCCGGACTTATTCGCCCGCGGCAAGCTTGGCGGCCTGGCCGAGCCAGTCGTCGCGCTCGATGCGGCCCTTGAACGACAGCGCATCGTCGACGCGCGCGATGTCTTCCGCGGTGAAGGCGGCGACCTGCGCGAACTGCGTGATGCCGAGCGCGTTGAGCTTCTTCTCCAGAACCGGACCGACGCCCGAGATCTTCTTGAGATCGTCGGCGGCACCTTCCGGCGCGGTGAACAGCGGCGCGACTGCGGCTTCCTCGGCCTTCGCCGGGGCTTCGGCCTTGGCCGGCTTCTCGGCCTTCGGCTTTTCTTCCGCCTTCGGCTTCGCCTTCGCGGCGGCCTTCGGCTTGGCGCCACCGGTCAGGATGTCGGTGATCCGGACCGAGGTCAGCGCCTGGCGGTGGCCCTTCGAGCGGCGGAAGTTCTTCCGGCGGCGCTTCTTGAAGACGATGATCTTGCGGGTGCGGAACTGCTCGACGACTTCGCCGGCAACCGAGGCGCCCTCGACCAGCGGAGAGCCGATCACCGGCTCGCCGTCGCCGGCGACCATCAGAACATTGTCGAAAACGACGGTTTCACCGGCTTCAGCCGGCAGTTTTTCGATGTCGATGACATCGTCTTTGGCGACGCGATACTGCTTGCCGCCGGTCTTGATGACTGCGAACATGTCTTCTTACCTTTGTTTCGATCGCGCCCTTCGGCGCCGCGGCAAATCCGCGGACTTTGGTTCGACAAAACGTCGGGGAGCCTCGGGCAGCGCATTAGGCGGCACATACCGTACCGCTCAGCGATCGGCGCGCACTATACGGACGGTGCTGCCGAAGTCAATGCAAATGAGTGGCCGGATCAAGGGATTCTGCCGGCAAAACCGCAGTTTGACGTCGTCCGGGTCGATATGGGGCGTGCGAAACGGGTTTCGAGCCCGGTCCCGCTGCGGCCGGCCGACAGTTCCGGAGTGTCAGACCGCGGCCCCGACCCGCTGATATCGGTCTGCACGGCGCTGCGTGGCGGTCCCTTTCTCTGCCGGCGCATCTCGGTGCTGTTACCATAGTACTGGCGCGTGAGTCGCGCGCATCTGCGACCCTGCCTTCCAGAACCATATGCAAACGTTCCCGCCGGCGCCTCCCTGGCCGTTCGACATGCCGCGCGCGCCGCGCTGTGTGGCGGGATGGGGGACGCCGGATCGGCAACCTGCGTGCCGCCTGCGGCTGCCGCATGCATCGTGGGCGGCCTCTTGTGTGCGTGTTTGCCGGGCAATCGGATCCCTCTCTGCCCATGTTTTGCGCCGCTTTTCGCCCCTCCAGAAAACAGCCCGGATTTCCTGTTCCAACCCGCTTGTCGGACGCGATTCGAACGTGTATGGTCCGCGCGCTTTGAAAAGCCCTAGACCCTTTTGCGGAGAGGTGCCGGAGTGGTCGAACGGGGCGGTCTCGAAAACCGTTGAGCGCGCAAGCGTTCCGAGGGTTCGAATCCCTCCCTCTCCGCCATTTATTCACTCAGGCTAATCTCACTGCGTTCGCAGGCTCCGCGAGGGCGGCCTTCCGGCCTTCCCGCCGGTCGCGTGGTCGCGCTCCCCAATCCGAGTCTGAGAGGCTCCCCGGCATCTCCGCCAGTTTCCTTCGTTGGCGTTTGAGGGCGCAATTTCGCGCGCCATCATTCACACGCACTTATCGAGCTTCACCGTACGGGTGAGATATGGCCTTCCTCGCAAATGAGTCCGCTACTTGAACGCGATCGGTACGGTCAAAGTGATCGTTCGCGGCAACTCGGACGGAATTGGCGGAAACCGCCCGCCCACCGCCTTCAATGCCGCATTGTTCAAGGATGCGTTGGAACTGCGGACGACGCGCGATCCTGAAACGCTTCCTCCACCCGCGATCGTGAAACGAACGACAACGGTACCCCGACCGCGCGTCGAGCGAACCCGGCGGACGATGCGCGACCGCACGCGTGCCTTGTACTTGGCGAAGACCGCCTGTTTGGCCGAGGCAGACAGCCCGCCAGTGCTGCCCTGACTTGCGCCGCGACTGGTGCCGCGTTGCGCGGCCTTTTTGCCGGGCGCCTTCTTGGGCGCCACCTGCCTGCGCTTGTCGACTTTTGGAGGCGCTTTTTTCGCCCGGACTATCTGCGGTTTCTCCTGCACGACGGTTTTGACGACAGGTTTCGGCGGCGGTACGGCCACCACGGTTTCCGGCTCGATCTCCTCCGGCGTATCTTCGATGGTCTCCGGTTCGATCTGTTCGGGCGTCAGCTCGGCGGCTTGCGGTTCGACCAGCTCCGGGGCCATTTCAACGGGCTCGGGGGTCACTTCGACGGGTTCAGCGGCGACTTCGGCGGGCTCCGGCTCGATCGCCTCGCTGATTGTCTCGACGACTTCCGGTTCGAGTTCCTGCGGAGGTGAAATCGGCGCATCCAGCGGATCGGTCGCATCCTCCGGTTCGTTCTCAGAAATGGGCTCCGCTTCCACCTCGTCAAAATCATCGAGTGCCTCGACATCGGACTCGCTGTCTTGTCCCAGCGGTTCGGCGTCCGAGGCATAATCATCGAGTGACCCGGCGACGGAAATGACCGTGCTGAAAGCATCGTCGACCAGAGCCTGAGGCTCGTGATAGCCCAACGCCGAGAAGGTCAGCACATGGGCGCCGACCGCGAGAGCCAAACCGACGATCCAATGAGCCGAAGAGGGAGTCACGGCATTGCCCTCCTCCGGGTCACCAGGCGGATTTTCTCGACACCGGCGGCTTTCGTCGCCTCGATCACATCGACGAGCTGGTCGGCGGGCAGATCTCTGTCGGCGACGACCGGGACTGGATTGGTCATCCCCGCCGTGCGCCGGGATTGAAGCAGGCTCGTCAGCGACGCTGGATCGTGTTCCTCGCCGCCTACGAAGATGCGACCCGACCGGTCGACCAGTACAGGCTCCATGGGGCGCTCGCCCTGCTGCGAGAAGCTGGATTCGGCGGGGCTTACGCTCCCTTCCTTGAACGGCCGCAGGACGCCGGCCGCAAGAAACAGGATCAGCATAAGGAAGACGATGTTGATGAGAGGAATGAGGTTTTCCTCATCGCGCTTCTTGTAGGGTCGCTTCAATCTCATTATGAGTTCGCCTTTGCCTATCGAACGATCATGGCGTCGCGTACGGCAGGTATGCGGATCCGGTCGATGACGTCGACGACGTCCTGTACCCTGGCATCCGTAACCGGCTTGACGGCGACTTTGACGTCCGCGCCGTCGGCAAGAACGGTCAGTTCATCCGCCAGCCGATCGAGATCGACCGGCCTGCCATTGACATCGAGCATACCGTCGCCGCTGACGCGCACGATCACCAGCTTGTTGACATCGGCACTGGCGGTCGCGCGGGAGCGCCCACCGGAAAGGTCGAACCCGGTGTAGTGCAGGAACGTCGATGCCAGCATGAAGAACACCAGCAACAGAAAAACCACGTCGATCAACGACGTCACGCCGATCCGGCTTTTCCGTCGTGGCGGGCGACTAATCCGCATGTGAGATCGCAGCCAGTCTCGGCCCCTCCTTGGAACGCGGGGAAAAGCTCGGGCGTTCGGTGAATTCGGGAACCGAGGGAACGATGTCGGTGAGGCGGCTGGTGAACAGCCCCGTCAGCGTCCCCTCGATATTGTCGGTAAGCTGCTCGACGCCACCCTCCAGCCAGTGCAGCACGAAGGCCGAGGGGATCGCGACCGCAAGGCCGACGGCCGTGGTCAGCAGGGCGACCGAAATCCCGCCCGCAAGAACGGCCGGATCGGCTTCCGCGCCCGCCGATTGCAGGGCGGTGAAAGCCTGGATCATGCCGATCACAGTGCCGAAAAGGCCAAGCAGCGGGGCGATCTGCACGACCGCCTCGATTGCCTTGAGGAAGGAGCGTGCCGCCGAGGTCTGCTCGAGGGCGACCCGCTAGACGTCTTCGCGCACCAGATCCAGCTTGTCCGCATTGGCGCGAAGGCCGCGCATCCCGTGCGCCAGCACCTTGCTCACCGGGTTGCGGCTGTGTGCGACGAGCGCGAGAGCTTGCTGTTCATCGCCGGCAATCCAGAGCCGCAGGGCGAGGTCGGCCTTGCCGCGGCGGCCGACGCCAAACCACTGAAACTGCCAGATCTTGACGATGATGACGGCGGCCACGAAGACCGACAGCAGCAGCAGGATCGCAACGATCGGCCCGCCGTCCGTCAGCAACTGCCGAAGGAAATCGAGTCCCCAGCCGCCGGAAAGTCCGGTTTCGCCCGCAGTGCCCGTGGCGAGTGGCGCGGCCAGATCTTGCGACGTTACCACTTGGTTTTCCATGGCTTTTCTCCCTTCGAGGCTAGAGCCCGAACTTGACCCCGGTTCGATTGGTGACGTTGAGCTTCTGCAGGCACGCCTTTGGCGTCAGATCGGTTCCGCTGCATTCGCTGACGTCGTTGATGAGAATGCGCGAGACGCGTTCGCACTTCGCCAGGCGGAACTGCTTCACCCGGGTCTTGCCGACGGGCAGGTCGCCGGCCTTCAGGTTGAGCAGGCTGGCGATGCGACCATCGTCGTCGAACAGCACGATTTCGAAGGTCAGCGCATCGATGGCGGTCTCGAAACCGTTGCGCATGACGAAACTGACCTCGCAGCCCTTGGCCGATTGCGACAGGCTGTTCAGTTCAACGTCGATCTTTCCGGTTTCGCCGGCCGTTGCCGCCGCGGTTCCAAGCAGCAGCCCGGCAAACGCCAGAAGCGCGCCGCGCCGCCGAAATGTCCTGTTTGGTGTCTTCTGCATCTCTCTTCCCTCGTCCTGTTTTTGATTCCGCGGCTCTACAGCCCCGATGCCCCGCTCACGACCAGCTTGAGGCCGAACAGCAGGATCACCAGGCCGCTGAACGATCTGAGCAGGCCGCTGTATCTGAAGGCTGTCTGATGTCCGATCCGGCCGGACAGCCAGCCGGTCGCCGCGCCCAGGTAGTAGAGCGGCGATGCCAGCGTGCCGAACCCGAACAGGAAGGCGAGCACGCCGCCAGTCACCGCCGACTGGGTCGTCGCGGCATAGAGCATGACCGCGTAGAGCGGCGGGCAGGGCGTGAGGCTTGTCGCCAGGCCGAGCGCGGCCATATGCCGGGAGGACTGGCGCCGCGGGACAGCCGGGGAGGCGGGGCGTGAGCAGGAGGTCCGGCGCGGACGCAAAGCAATGAAGCCGCCGATCAGAAGCACCACGGCTCCGGCAACCAACATTGGGGCATGGATGCCGACCTTCTCCAGCACGACCTTGCCCACAAGACCGGAAAGCACACCAAGCAGGGTGTAGCCGACGACGCGCGCGAGAATGAAGATCGCGGTGACGTCGAAGGCTCTCCTGAAGCCGGTCTGCGTCGCGAACACATAGGGCGCGACGAGCGGCAGGCACGACAGGCTGCACACGGTCAGGCCGTAGAAAAACCCCATGGCAAGGACGCCAAGATAGATGCTGCCGAGGCCTTCGAAGGGTGCGAGATAGGCGCCTATTGGGGGCAGGTCAGACATGTTTCCGACTCCTGCGATTTGCTGGCCTTGGAAAGTTCGGTCACCGGCGCACCGGTGAGGAACTCCTCGCGGGCGATGATCGCGGCCCCGATTGCCGTGGTGACCTGCGGCACGTCCGGCGGCACGACGAGATCCGTCGCCAATTCGTCCTCGAGCGCCTTGATCAATCCCTTGTTGAGCGCCGGCCCGCCATCGAAGAACACCTCCTCGACGACCTTGACCCGCCGCGCCATCTTCGCCAGCCGCTTGGCGATGGCGAAATGGGCCCCGGCGACGATCTCGCTCGGCTTTTTCTCGCGGGCAAGCAGCGAGATGATTTCCGATTCCGCGAAGACGGTGCAGGTCGAATTGATCCGCAGGGGGACCTCGGCCTCAAGGGCGAGATCGCCGAGATCGACGACCTCCATTTCCAGGATACGGGCCAGCGCCTCCAGAAAGCGCCCCGTGCCGGCGGCGCATTTGTCGTTCATGGCGAAATTCTTCGCCACGCCGCGCTCGTCGATGCCGATGACCTTGGTGTCCTGGCCACCGATGTTGATGATGGTGCAGACCTTGAGATTGGCCTGCTCGCCGTACCAGACGGCGCCTCTGACATTGGCGGTGATTTCGGACACCGTGCTGTCGGCGAATTTCAGCAGCCGGCGGCCGTAGCCCGTTGACGTCACATGCCTGACGCCGGCCTCATCGACGCCGAGATTGCCGCAGACTTCCTGAAACAGCCGATAACTGCTGTCGTTGCAGTGAACGCCGGTCGGCACCACCTTGTGGCCGAGAACTTGCGTTTCATCCGCGATCGCGACCTTGGTGGTGGTCGATCCCACGTCAATTCCCGCAAAGAAATTCATCGCTGACGCTCTCTTCCTCTCAGGGTTTCCGTGAATGCCTCAATTCTCGTGCGCAACTGCTCTATGTCCTGCGGGGCATAGTCGGTTTCGATCTTGAGCATCGGGATGTCGTTCTGCTGCAGCATCGTTTCGATGGCCTTCGCCTCGATGTCGAAGGGGTGGCAGCCTTTGAAGGTGTGGTAGATGACGCCGTCGACCTGATAGTCGCGCGCGAGCTGAAGAACCCGATCCCGGCGCTCGGTCGTATTGGTGAAGGTCGGACAGGAGCAGGGCAGCATGTAGCGGTCCGCAATTGCATGCAGCATATCTGTGAGAGTGCCTTCATCGACCGACACCATGTCGCTCAGATAGCGCCCGGACGTGCAGAACTCGTCGGTGACAAGCACCGCCCCAAGCTCCTCGATGACGGTCGGGATCTTCCAGTTCGGGAACACCATCGGCGACCCGGTCAGCATCAGCCGCGCGGCTTTCGGCTTGGCGACGTGGACCTCGTCAGCGATGCGCTTTTCGAGTTCGTCGTTGAGGTCGGCCAGCGCCTTCGTCCACGGTTCGACCTCGTCGTAGAAATAGGCGTTGAGGACCTCGAGCGCGTCGCGCCCGTGAATGACGGCGGGAATATGCTTGCGCAGCTCCTGAAACCGGTGGACCTCGCGCTGCGCGCGCTGGATGCGCCGGATCGCATGGGTCAGCCGCTTGCGGTTGATGCGCGTCCCGGTCAGCTTCTCGAGCGATTCCTTGAAGCGTTTGACCTCTTCGAGCCAGAAGGTGCGCGAGGACTCCAGTTCCTTGATCGACGGCAGTGACAGCATGTGCACCTCGTGGTGCTCGGCCATCATCTCCCCGATCTTCTTCTTCCAGTCGCAGCTGGTCGGTAGGGCGACCAGATCGCATCGCTGGTAGAAATCGAGGACGGGAAGGGTCGAAAACCCCATTTCCGACTTGACCATAGGGCAGGCGACGTCGGGCAGATGGTCCTCGCCGATCTCGACGCTCTCGTAGGCGCCCGCGCAAAGCCGTACCGGACGCGCGCCCGACGCGTAGATCAGTTCCTCGGGGACGAACACGCAATAGGTGCCGACCATCTGCCGCTTGTCATCGATCTGGACGACGTCCTTGCCGCCACCGATGAAGGCTTTGAAGATGCGATCGAAATACGCCATGTTCGCCGGCCGGGTGTGGTCCTCTTCAATGCCATCGAAGATCTCCCGGACCGTCATGTCGAGATGGATGCGGACCTTGTTGGCCAGCCGCTCCTGCTTGCTCGGCTTTTGCTGCTCAGTTGTGGTCATCGCGCTCTTCGTCCCCGTTGGTCTTTTGCTGGCGCTTCAGGAAGCCTTCCTGGCTGGCGCGCAGCACCGGCACGCCAAGGAAAGTGGCTGTAAGCGCCTTGTTTTCGGGGCAGGACTCGACGCATCGCAGACACAGGATGCAGTCTTGAGTCACGAGATTGGTCTTCTCCTTCTCTTCTTCGATGGCGCGAATTTCCATCGGGCAGGCGCGATAGCAATTGCCGCACCGCGTGCAGCGTTCGCCGTCCTTCTTCAGCGACAACAGGCCGACCTTGTCGAACAGTGACAGGAACGCCAGCATCGGGCAGTAGGAACACAGGAAGCGGCGGTTGATGAACGAGGCGGTGAAGAACAGGCCCACCAGCAAAATGGCGATGCTGGTCAGGATCATCGTTGGCGCGCTCGAAAAATCGATGTGAAACTCGCTCAGATTCCCCTCCAGCAGCGGCATCAGCGGCCGGGCCGGACACATCTGGCAGAACGGCGCGGTCCAGTCGCGCGACAGGCCGAGATTGCCGATGGCAAGGGGAACGAGGACGAGAAAGGCCAGCAGGATATATTTGACCGACCGGTAGCGCTTGCTGGTCAGCCAGGACAGCCGCGACAGATCGATGTTGAGAAGGTTGCGCAGCTTGGTCATCAGGTCCTGCAGGAAGCCGAACGGGCAGATCCAGCCGCACCACGCCTTGTTGAGGAGGATCGCCAGAACCACGACGGTGCCAAGGGTGGTCAGCAACATGACTCCGGACGAGCCGAGAAATGCGGGTAGTGGCCGGGCGAGCTGATGCTGCAGGCTGACGAGGAAGCAGCCGCCGCCATTGCCGTCGACGAACACGCAGGAGAAGGTCGGCAGGATGCTGTCGATCTTCAGCGCAAACAGGCTGCCGCCGTAGACAAGCACCACGAAGAAGAACAGCTGCACGAAGAAGCGGAGGCGCTGGACGTTCATGCCCTGTTCCTCCGGCGGCTGCGATGGAGCGCAATGGCCGCGCCCGCGATCACCGCGGTGAAGAGAACGATGATGAACGCAATTCTCTTGCTTTCCCATTCATTGCTGTCGGGAAACACCTGGAACGACAGCGTCGCGATATGGGCTTCGCGGTCGTATCCGATGCCGCCCAGATGGCCGGCGATATCCTCCACGTATTCGGTCTCGAACAGGTAGATGGTCGACTTGCGCTTATCGAATACGCCGTCCTGAAAGACGTCCTTGATGAGCGTGAAGTGGGCTTCGCCATTGTCATCGGTAATGACCCGCTTCTGCCAGTTGTCGGAGGTTTTCAGGGTAACCGGCGCGTTGGCGACGGGTTCGCCCTTGTACAACACCCGTATGCGCGCCTCTTGCCCGCTCTGGGAGCGATAGCGTTCGCGCTCGCGGTCGTAGAGGCGAACGATCTCCAGCGTCGGCCGCCCGTCGTCGAACCCTCGGCGATAGGACATATCGCGTGGCATCGTGTCGGGCGCATCGCCATGGCGCATGAAATTGTAGAAGGAATACCGGTGCAGCAGGCTGCCGGCTTCGACGCGGTTTCTGTTGTATCCGATCAGGCGGTAGTTGCCGCCCGTTTCGGCTGGTATTTCGAGTTGATAGCGTCCTCTTGTTTTCTTCAGATCAATCGCGACGATCTGATTGTCGGGCAACTCGAGCCAGAACTCGGTGAACTGCAGATCGGGATCCGTCGGGCCGCTTTTCGTCAGTGGGAAGTTCCCGGCCTTGACCAGCGCCTGCAGCGTGTTCCGCTCGCCCCCGTAGGAGCGCGGCTTCTTCTCCTTTTTGCCGCGCGTCTGTGCCGGCGATTGCGATTGCTCGCCTCGCGCGGCCAGCCGCTGAGGCTGTCCGTCGTGCGCAACCAACTGCTGCGGCCCCCCGGCATGTGCGGCCAGCTGCGCCACCTGGCGTTCGCGACTGGAAGAGCCCGCGCCGCGCGGCTTCCCGCTGTCCTTCGTCTGCGCTGGCGAGCGCTTTCCCGAGCCGTCCGGACGGGAGGGCTTCTGCCCCCACGTCCGGTTGCTGTCACGCGAAACAGGTTCGACCCAAATGAGGTTTGTCGTGGCGAAGGCCTGGTTGACCAGACCTCCGCCCATCGATGTCAGGCCGGCGATCGCGACGGCCAGACCTTTCAAAGAAACCCTCAGCATGTCGGTCTCTCTACGGTTTGAGTTACGTTGTCGGCGCGGCCCTAGAAGGTCCATTCTCCGCCGACGACGAAGGTGCGCGGTTCACCCGACGTGTAGCTGCGTCCGCCCGGCGAGTAGCGGGAGCCGGCGCTGTAGGTCACACGCTCCGGGTACTTGACGTCGGTCAGGTTGAGGACGGATCCCCAGATGCGGAAGTTGTCTTTCTGATAGGACGCGCGCAGGTGGAAGAGATCGGGGCGCTTGTAGCTTCCCATCGGGTCGTCGTTGCTGTTCGCGGTCTCGTAGGCGCTGACGCGGTCCCATTCGAGCTCGGTCTTGAAGCCGGGCACCTGCGTCGGGGTCAGGACGACCCGCGCGTTGACGTGGTGCAGCGGCGAGGCCTGCAGCGTGTTGCCGCTGTAGTCCATACCCGTGCCGGTGTAGTACTCGTCGAGCGTGTTTTTCGCCAAGGTGTAGGCGCCGACGAATCCGAGCCAATCCAGCGCCTGATAGGAGACCGCGGCTTCGACCCCGCGGAACGTCGCCTTGCCGGCGTTTTCGTAGGTGTCAGTGTCGGAATTGGCGATGATCAGGTCGTCGATCTCGGTGTGGTACAGCGAGATGTCGTAGCCGACCTTGTTGTCGAACAGGCTGCCCCTGACGCCGATCGCGTAGTTTCTTGCCTGCTCCGGATCGAGGGTCGGGTCAGGATCGTACCGACCGCCGGTGAACAGCGCCGTCGTGCTCGGCACCACGAAACCTTCGCTGTAGCCAAGCCACAGGCTGTGCTCCTCGGTGAGGTTGAATGTGATGCCTGCGTTCTTGCTGAAGTTCTCGAACGACCGGGACCCGGAAACCAGCACCGGCACGGTCGTCAGCTGGTCGAAGCCGTGGACTTCCGTTTCGACGAAGTCGTAGCGTCCACCAAGCGAGATCTTCATCCATTCCGTCGGCCAGAACTGCACCTGGGCAAAGGGCGATTTCTGGGTGCCGGTAACGTCGAGTTTCGTCTCGACCGGCGAACTCGCGGACCTGTCGAGCAGGGTCCGGTCGGTCAGATCATCGAAAGTGAAGTCGACGCCGAACACCACCTGGGTATCGAACAGGTCGAACTTCTGCGTGATCTGCGGCACGAAATTGTGCGCGATCCCCGTCTCGCGACCATATTCGCCGGTGGCGTTGTAGGACGGCGTCCCTTCGGTTTCCGAATGGCGAACGCCGTAGGCGAGGCGCATCGTGGTGTTTTCGCCGAACTGATGCTCGATGATGGTCGAGAACGTGCCCAGTTTCTGGTGGGTGAATGCATCAGGCACGCCCGCCTGTTGCCAGTTCGCGTCATACTGATCCTGGGTCAGGGTACCCGGATCCTGATTGTCGAGATCGAGGTATTCACCGCGCACCGAAATGCTCGATCCCTCGCCATACTCGTAAAACACCTTGCCGCTGGTCCGCCAGCGCTCGAGCGCGCTGCGGTCCTGCCATCCGTCCATGTCCTCCTTGTTCGCGTCGAACAGGACGCCGAACGCGCCGAAAGTGGCGCCGGCATCGATACCGAAACGCCGGCGGCCCCAGGAGCCAGCATCCGCCCAGGTGCGTACCGTCGGGGTCTCCGGCGGCTTACGGGTGATCACGTTGATCACGCCGCCGATCGCGTTGCTGCCATAGACCGCCGATGCCGGTCCTCGCGTCACTTCGACCCGCTCGATATAGAACGGGTTCGATTCATCCACGAACGTGTTGGTGCCGCGTCCGATGCCGCGCACGGAGAGCCCGTCGACGAGGTTCGCGGTGTAGTTCTTGTCGCCCATCGGGATGCGCAGGTTGCGGATCATGCTGTTGCCGGGAATCCGGCGCAGCAGTTCCTCGCGCGAGTCCACGAAGTTCACATGCTCGGTTTCCTCGCGATCGATGACCACGATTGCATTCGGCGTTTCCTTGATCCGCTCGGCGAGCCGGGAGCCGGTGACGACGATCGTGTCGAGCCAGCTATCCTGCAATATCTCTTGCGCCTGGGCGACGAGTGTGGCGCCCGGCATCACGCCGATGCCAACGCCCGCGACCGTCGCGAGCAGGTGTCTCTTGAGACGTCCACTGTGCACAAACATCATTTCCCTGATCCACTTATCTTCGGAGTCGATGCACGACCCGTGTTCTTCTTGTTTGATGTGTCTCCAGACAAACGCCTCTCGCGACAGCGCCATACAGCACTGAATTACAACGGTGTTTCGTTTTGAGCGTTTCTGGAATTAGCCAACAGCTGCCCACTGGCATCGGCCGATACGGCGCGAAGCCTTACGCTGACGGTCAGTCAGTCACAGGGCGGGCGGTGAATTACGCGGAAATGGGGGGCGCGCGGGGATTGCGATTGCGGGCGAACGACTGCAGGGCAACCTGGAAGGTTTTCGCAGGCGTCAGCGTTGCGACGACACGCAGCTGTACGGTTTCGATGGACGGAACGTCGAAATTGATCAGCGATGATGCGCCAATCGCCAAATCATCGCAGACGGGACAGGATCGATCGTCCGTCTGCCCCTCAACCACAGTCTCGCCGGTCGTCACGTCGACCAGTTCGAAACCGTAGGACGTACAAATGATCATCCGGCTTGGGAAGCCGTCGTCATTTGTGCCCGTGGGAATGGCCATGCCGAGCGGGAGCAGGGCTTGAACGTACAAAGCGAACAGGGCCAGAAAAACCGGCCACTCCCTCTGCTCTGTACGAAAATACCTCATCGTCGCCCCTTGCACGCAGGGTAACATCGCCACGCGGCGTTACTCATGGCGCCGGCCGGGATATCCCGGAGCACCAGCCGTCGGCATCGCAGCAAGCTGGAAGCTCTTTGCGATGCGTGGTGCCGCAGTTTTAGGCGTTCCCGACTGCGGCAAACCCGGCCCGCTCGAACGGGTCGGAATCTACCAGATTGATACACATATCTGCCCGGGCTTGTGATTGACTAAAATCAAATTCTCAGGCGCAAAACTATTTAGCCGACGCATGAAGTTCTTTTGAATGATTCCGAGATACCTAATAGTTTCAAAGAGTTCTATTTTTGATTGGCGGTCGCCACCCTCTTCGCGCGGCGCGATCGGGTCGTGAAGGTGCAGTTCGAACGCGGGCATGCTCACGTCGATCATGGTTGGCCTCGATGGGGCTGAAGCCTCAAGGATCGGCGTTGCGCGCAGGGAGAAAAATCTGCGCCAGCCGGACCTCTCAGTCGCCCTGCTTGCGGCCGAGCGCGGCGGTCAGTTCCGGCCCGTAGGCAAACAGCGCCGGCGTGCCGCCCGTGTGCACCATCATGATCGTCTTGCCGTCCTCGATCTCGCCGGCGCGCTTCAGGAACCCCGCCATGGTGCGCCCGGTATAGACCGGATCGAGGAACAGGCCTTCCGTTTCGGCCGCGGTGCGGATCGCTTCGACGACCGGAGCGTTCAGCCGGCCGTAGCCGGGTGCGAGGAAGTCATCAATGATCTGGATGTCGTCGTCGCTTACAGGATTTGCGACGCCCAGCAGGTCAGCGATTTCCTGACAGCGCGCGGCAATGCGCGGCCGCTGCAGATCGGCGGCACGGCGTACGCACACGCCGGTGACCGGGATGCGCGAGCCAAGCGCGCGAAGCCCGAACAGCAATCCGCCATGGGTGTGGCCGCTGCCGGTCGCAACGACGATTTCATCGATCGGCTGTCCGCTCGCGGCGATCTGATCGAGCAGTTCTGCTGCCATCACCACATAGCCGAGCGCACCGAGCGGTGCGTGGCCGGGCGCGAGCGGGATGATGTAAGGCGTGCGGCCCTGCGCGTTGAGTTCAGCGGCGATGGTGCCGAGCCGGCGGTCGGCGCCGGCCTCGTCCTCGCCATCCGGGTAGGAATAGAGCGTTGCCCCGAGCACCACGTCGAGCAGCACATTGCCCGAATTGCGGTAGGCCTCGCCCGACATCGGCACCCGTTCCTCGAGCTGGATATGACATTCCATACCGCAGACCCGGGCCGCGGCGGCGGCGACGCGCACGAAGTTGCTCTGCACCGCGCCGGTGATCAGCACCGTGTCGGCGCCGCGCGCTCCCGCCTCGCCGAGATAGAATTCGAGCTGGCGCACCTTGTTGCCGCCGAAGCCGAGACCAGTGCAGTCGTCGCGTTTCATCAGGAGGGTGCGCGCGCCGAAACGTTTGCTCAGATTGGCGAGCGTATCGATCGGCGTCGGCGCATGGCCAAGCCGGTGGCGGGGCAGGGTGTCGAGTTTGCCGAATGCTGTGGGGCTGGACATCGAAGGTCCCTTTGCGGTGCGTGCAGGTGGGAGTTTTCTACTCTCTCGCGCACGCAAGCGCGACCCTTTTGCCAGACCCGCGCGGGGCGGCGGTCAGCTGTCCACGGGCCTTGCGCTCAAAGAAGGTCGGCGATGTCGAACACCGTACCGCCGATCATCACCTTCTCGATGCCGTGGAGATGGTCGACGCCGGACCCTTGCGTATCGCGAACGACGATGAAGCCGTTCTTGTTGGTGTTGAAGGTGTACTGGCTGCGGTTGCCGGAATACACTGCGGTATCGATACCGCTGGCGCCGTAAAGGCTGTCGTTGCCCTGGCCGCCGACGAGGGTGTCATTGCTGGCCCCGGCGAGCAGCAGGTCTGCCGCGTCACCGCCGATCAGCTTGTCCTGCCCTACGCCGCTGCGCAGCGTGTCGGCGCCTTGATCTCCGTGCAACGTGTCGCGGCCGTATCCGCCGTCGAGGATATCGTTGCCGCGGTTGCCGTGAAGGAGATCGTCACCGAAATTACCGTAAAGGATATCGTTGCCGGTTCCGCCCGTCAGCGTGTCGCGTCCGTAGAAGCCGTAAAGCTGATCGTCGCCGCCCTGGCCTTCGAGCCGATCGCTGTCCGTCCACCAGCCAGTGGTGTTCGGGCCGCCGATCAGCTTGTCCGCCCCGATGCCTCCACGGAGAATATCGTTACCCTGCGCCCCGCTAAGCTTGTCGGCATGGCTGCCGCCGATCAGCTTGTCGTCGTTATATCCGCCATCCAGCGTGTCGTATCCATTGCCGCCGCGCAGCGTGTCGTCGCCGGCTTCGCCCGAGAGGTTGTCGTTGCCGCCGTTGCCTATGAGGGTGTCGTTATCCGCGCCGGCGAAAATCGTGTCGTTGCCCGCGCCTCCCGCGATCGAGTCATTGCCGCTGAAGGTGTGAAACCTGTTGTTGTTGCCGTCGCCAGTGATCCTGTCATCTCCGGGGCCCGCGAAGATGCCCTCGATCGAGGACAGGAAATCGGTGCCGCCGGCACCATCCTGAACAGTTTTGTTCGCCAGGTTGGCAATGATCCGCTGCGTCGACTGCCGGTAGTCGGCGATATCCTGTCCCGGTCCGCCGTCGATGAGGTCGTCGCCGCCATAGCCCGCGATGGTGTCGTGGCCGGCCAGTCCGTGCAGCTCATCGTCGAGACTGCCACCGGTAACGATATTGTTGCCGCTCGTTCCGTAGCGTACGACCATGGCTCCGCTCCTGAATATCAAAGTGGGAACGGTAGGCGGCTGACCCGGCAATGTAAATTGATTGCGGAATACACAAAGACGTTACCGGTAGAGCATGAAAATACATCGCAGGCGGAAAATTGGATCCCGATATTACGTCCGCCAGTTGAGGAAATACTTTTCCGCTCGTCCGATCAGCCAGGCCATGGTCAGCCCCATCACCGAGAGAATGGCGACGCCGGCGATCAGCTGGTCGGTCGCCATCAGGCTGCCCGCCAAAAGGATGTAGGCGCCGACGCCGTATTCCGCGCCGATCATTTCCGCCGCCACCAGCAGGATGATGGCGATCGAGGCCGAGATGCGAAAGCCCGACAGGATCGCCGGCAGGGCGCCGGGAATGACGATTTTCCTGACGATCGAGGTCCAGGAAAGCCCGAAGGACTGGCCCATGCGGATCAGCGTGCGGTCGACATTGTCGACGCCGCCGAAAGTGGCGATGACGGTCGGAAAGAAGGTGCCGAACAGGATCGTGGCGACCTTTGAACCCTCGTCGATGCCGAACCAGATGATGAACAGCGGCAGAAGCGCGATTTTCGGGATCGGAAAGATCGCCGACACGAGCGGCTGAAGGGTCGCGCGCGCCATCGAAAAGAGCCCGACGGCAAGCCCGACGACAACGCCGAGCGCGGTGCCGGCTGTCCAGCCGATGACGAGCCGCTGCAGCGAGGCGCCGAGGTGTTTCCAAAGGAGGCCGGTCTCGACCAGGTTCCAGAAGGCGGTGAAGGCTTCCGATGGCGCGGGAAGAACCAGCGCGCTGATGACGCCGGTGCGCGAGCCGAGTTCCCACAGCGTGAAAAGCGCGGCGAAGACGAAGGGCGCGATGATCATGCGCGGTCGCGGCGCGAAGCCGCCGCCGCGGAACGGCACGGACCTTGTGGCGGCTTCGCCGTTGGCATCGTCCTGGGACGCTTTCGCCAACATTCCGGTCTCAGACATGAGCGAGCTCCCGGTCGGCGGCGCGCGCTTCGTCGCGCATGATGGTCCACAGATGCTTCTGGCGCTCTTCCAGTTCGACGAGCCGGTTGGCCCGTTCCTCGAGCGGAATGTCGATCTCGACCACTTCGCGGATCTTGCCCGGCCGGCGCGACAGCACGACGATTCTATGGCCGAGCCGAACCGCTTCGGCGAGATTGTGGGTGACGTAGAAGGCGGTGAAGGATTCACGCAGCCACAGATCGACGAGATCGTCCATCAGCAGTTCGCGCGTCTGGCTGTCGAGGGCCGAAAGCGGCTCGTCCATCAGCATCACCGCCGGCTTGACGCTGAGCGCGCGCGCGATCGCCACGCGCTGCTTCATGCCGCCGGACAGCTGGCGTGGCAGGGCAGTGCGGAAATCGCTCAACTTGGTGCGCGCGAGCACGTCGTCGATGATCGCCGAGCGCTCGGCCTTGGAAAGCGGATGGTCTTCCAGCACCAGGCTGATATTGCCCTCGACCGTGCGCCACGGCAGCAGAGCGAAATCCTGGAAGATGTAGGTAAGCGGGTTGAGCGAGCCCTCGGGCGGCTCGCCGATCTGCAGGACCTCGCCCTGATCCGGCCGCTCCAGCCCGCCGATGAAGCGCAACAAGGTCGACTTGCCGCAGCCCGACGGGCCAATGATGCAGACGATTTCGCCCGCCGAGATCGCGAGATCGATATCGGACAGGACGGTCAGACCGCTATAGGCGTGACTGACGGCGCGAAGCGCGAGATCCATATGCGGGATTCCCAAAGCGACCGGCGGACAGAACGCCCGCCGGCCATTGAGCGGTGCGGGCGTCGATCAGAAGGTTTCGACGAAGCTCGGATCGACCAGCGTGTCGATGGTCACGCTCGACGGCACCAGACCCTCGGACTTGAACCATTCGAGCTGGTCGGTGACGTTGGTCAGGTTCAGCTTCGCGCCCTGATTGATGCGCATGGCGCCGTTGCGGATCGACGGCGCGGCCTTTTCGTAAGGCCGGTCGGCGTAGACGTATTTATGGATCAGCTTGACCATGTCTTCCGCCGCTTCGTCGCCGGCGGTCTTGTCGACCAGCGCCGCGTTGAAGTCGTCGGCGCCCTTCGAGAAGGCAACGAGGAAGCGCTTCACCAGATCCTTCTTGTTGGCGGCGTTGTCGCTCGATGTGAACACGGTCGTCACCTGATAGTCCGGGATGTAGTCCGCGACCATGCCGATCGAGACGACGGCGTCACCCTTGGCGAGCGCCTTGGCAATATGCGGCACGATCGCCCAGGCATCGATCTGGCCCGACTTCAGCGCGCCGATCACCGCGCCGACCTTCTGCAGCGGCTTCAGGCTGATCTCCGACATCGGGATGCCTTCCTTGGCGGCGATCTTGGCCACGATGTAATGGAACGACGAACCGGCCTGGGTGATGCCGAAGCTGTGGCCGGCAAGCTTGGCCGGCGAGGTCATGCCGGCATCATAGGCGGCCTTGGAGGCGAGGATCATCTGGCCGTCGATGCCCGGCTCTTCCTGCAGCGCGCCGCCGATCACCTTTACCGCGCCCTTTTCAGCCAGGCTGATGAGGCCGCCGGAGATCGCGGTAATGCCGAAATCGACGTCGCCAGAGGCGATCGCGACGGCCATCGGCTGTGCTGCCTGGAAGAACTTGAACTCGACCTCAAGGCCCTGCTCGGTGAAATAACCGCGCTCGAAGGCGACGAAGCTGGCCGCATGCGAGGTGAAGCGCAGTGCGCCGACCTTGATGGCGTCGGCAGCCGATGCCGCCGTGCCGCCGAGCGCGACAGTAGCCGCCATAAGGCCGCCGACGATGGCGGTCTTGAAAAGAGTGAGCCTCTTCATGGTTGGACGTCCTCCCGTGACGATTGATGGACCTGGTATGATGCCGTCCGGACGCCTCGTCCGCCGGCGGATGTGGTCCCTTGCGAGCAAACTCCGTTGAGCCGTGCAGTCAACCGCCTACATGCAAAAAAACGCCATCGGAAGGCGTTTTGCGATTATTTTTCGCATCGCTTGCGCCCGATTTGCGGGATTCTGCGATTTTGCGCGCGCAATGCCGCAAGCTCGCTTGGCCGCGGCCCGCGCAGTTGCTAGAACGAGGGAATGAAAAAGGAATTCCACTTGGGATTTCAATTACGCCTGCAGGAAACCACAGGGAGCCCGCGGGAAACCACAGGGAGAATGAGTGAGATGAAACGCCTTGCGCTGTTGTGCGCCGCCGGTCTGGTGGCCCTTTCGTCCGCGGCGAGCGCGGAGACCCGCATCACCTACAAGTCGGCCAAGACCTCGTCCTCCTATTATCAGATGGGCGTCCAGATCGCCGAGGCGATGAAGAAGGGCACCGACGGTGCCGTCATCGTCACCGTCGAGGAAAGCCAGGGCTCGGTCCAGAACGTCAAGGAAGCGGTCAAGCGCACCGGCAACTACGTCTTCACCACACCGCCGGTGCTGGTCAGTCTGGCGCAGGGCGGCAATGCGATGTTCGAGAAGTCGCCGGATCCGAAATACGGCGAGATCCGCGCCTTGTTCCCGATCCCCTCGCTGACCATGCACTTCGTCATGCGTGCCGACAGCGGCGCCAAGACGCTGGCCGACATGGAAGGCAAGACCATCCTGCTCGGCAAGGGCTCGTTCGGTGCCAAGGAAGGCGCCAAGTACCTCGAGCTGTTCGGCCTCAACGACAAGGTTACGCTCGCCGATGTCGAGCTCAACGCCGCCGTCTCCGCGCTCAAGAACCGCCAGATCGACGGCTTCGTCACCGCTGGCTCCTATCCGGCGCCGAACGTTATCGAGGCGGCCGCCGGCACCGGCATCACCGTCTTGTCGCTGAGCGACGACGAAATCGCCAAGACCAAGCGCACCAAGCTCGTCATCCCGGCCGGCACCTATGCCGGCGTCGACATGGATGTCAGCACCACCTCGCTGCCGGTGGTTGCCTACACCACCACCGAGATGGACGACGACACCGCCTACCTGCTGACCAAGACCTACTGGGGTCAGAAGGAAGCACTCGGCGCCTCGGCTGCCTGGTGGAACGGCGTGTCGCCGGCGCTCTTGTCGACCGTGCGCGGCAAGCTGCATCCGGGCGCCCTCAAATATTACGTGGAGGCCGGCGTCGACGTTCCCGCCGAGCTGAAATAACCCGCGCCTTCACCCCGTTCCCGGGAGGGAAGCGTGCTCAACGACGCCGCGCCGACAAGCCTGCGGGCCCGCCTCTTCTGGGGCGGGCTCGGTCTCGTTTCGGTCAGTTTCCACCTCTGGCTGATCTTCTCCGGGCTGATCTCGAACCTCGTCAGCCGCCCGCTGCACATGGCGCTGGCGCTGCCCTGGGTGTTCGTCTTCGCTGCGAAAACGAACACCGCCCGGATCACCGGCGCGGTGTTCGCCAGCGTCGGCGTAGCGGCCTGTCTATACATTGTATTCAATGAATCCGCCTTGTCGGATCAATATGGTTCGCTGGAAGGGCCGATGCAGCGCGCGGTTGCCGGCGCGCTCATAATCATCACGCTGGAAATGGCGCGACGCGCGATCGGCTGGCCGCTGCCGCTGGTCGCCACGATCGCCGTCACCTACGGCCTGTTCGGCGAATATCTGCCGGGCGAATTCGGCCATGGCGGCCTGCCGCTCGACAGTTTCCTCGGCACCATGACGATTGCCGAAGGCGGCTTGTGGGGCAGCCTCACCGGCGTCTCGGTGTCCATCGTCTCGATCTTCGTCATCTTCGGCGCTGCCCTGAACGCGGGCGAGGCGGGCGATGGCTTCATGAATGTCGCGACCGCCGCCGCCGGCCGACTGAAGGGCGGCGCGGCCAAGGTCTCGGTCATCTCGTCGGCCCTGTTCGGTTCGATCTCCGGATCGGCTTCGGCCAATGTCGCCTCGACCGGCGCCATCACCCTGCCGACGATGACGAAGCTCGGCTATCCCCGCTCGCTTGCCGGCGCGGTCGAAGCTGTCGCGTCGTCCGGTGGCCAGATCATGCCGCCGCTGATGGGCGCGGGCGCCTTCGTCATGGTCGAGCTGACCGGTACGCCCTACACCGGCATCATGGCCGCCGCCTTCCTGCCGGCGCTGCTCTATTTTCTCACCGTCTGGGTGGGCATCAACGCCTATGCCGGCCGCTACGATCTGCAGGGCATGTCGAAGGACCAGCACCCGGCGACCCGCGACGTTATCGTCACCTCGCTGTTCTTTGCCGTGCCATTCCTCGTCCTCATCGAGCGCATGTTCATCGGTGGCTTCACACCGCAATACGCCGCCTGCATGGCGATCCTGACCGTGGTGCCATTGCTCTTTTTCGACGCGCGGCTGAATTTTTCCCTCGCCCGCGCCTTCGCTCGCTTCGAAAAGATCTTCCTCACCTCGGGCCGGCAGATCTCGATGATCGCCTCGATCATCCTGTGCGCCAGCCTCGTCATCGGCGTGCTCGGCCAGACCGGGCTTGGCGTCAAGATCACCTCGCTGATCCTGTCGGCCGCCGGCGATCAGCTCTGGCCGGCGCTGCTTCTGACGGCGCTTGCCTGCATGGTGCTCGGCATGGAGGTGCCGACCACGGCGGCCTATGTCATCTGCGTCTCCGTTGCCGGGCCGGCGCTGCAGCAGCTCGGTCTCGAGCCGCTGATCGCCCACCTGTTCGTCTTCTGGTTCGCGCTGTTGTCGACGATCACCCCGCCGGTTTGCGGCGCGGTCTTCATTGCCGCCGGCATGGTCGAGGAAAACTGGCTGAAGGTCGCGGTTGTGGCGATGGCGCTCGGCGTCGGGCTTTATCTCATCCCGCTCGGCATGATCGCCAATCCGGACATCATCGCGCTCGCCTCGAACCTGCCGATGGCGCTCGTTGCCTTTGCCAAGATCGGCATTGCGCTCGCCGCCGTGTCCTACGGGGCGATCACCCACCGCGCGATCATCCAGCGTGTCGCGTTGATCGCCGGCGGTCTCGGCCTGTTGTTCGTGTAAGGCACTCAGTCCGACGGCACCGGATAGCCGGCCCAGGGCTGGATCGTGCGCAGCACCAGGCTCGACTGGATCTTGGCGACACCGGGCAGGCGCCCGAGCCGTTCGCGGTGAATGCGTTCATAGGCATCGGGACCGGTTGCCGCGATGCGCAGGAAATAGTCGGCGACGCCACTCATCAGATGGCATTCGAGGATTTCCGGCACCCGCCGCACCGCGTCCTCGAAAGCGCGCAACGCGTCTTCGCTTTGCGAGGCGAGGCTGATCTCGACGAAGAATTCCATCGTGTAGCCGAGTTTGCGGCGATCGAGATGGGCGCCATAGCCGGCGATCAGCCCCTGTTCCTCGAGCTGTTTGACACGCCGATGGCAGGCCGAGGGCGACAGCCCGACCCGCTCCGCCAGGTCGGCCACGGACTGCCGGCAATCGCGTTGCAGCGCCTGGAGAATCTTTTTGTCTGTTCGGTCCATTTTGCAAATTTATCCGATAAAGGGGCGGGTTTATCGAATGAATGACGAAAAAATCATCGAAAGGCCACCAAAAAAGAGACAACCTGCCAACAAGTCGCTTGTACGATTTGCTCAGTTATATCCGCACGGCTTTCAAGGGAGAGAAGAGCCATGCTTCTGGGTGTTCCGAAGGAAATCAAGAACCACGAGTACCGCGTCGGGCTGACGCCTGAGAGCGTCGCCGAAGTCGTCGCGCACGGCCACGCGGTCATCGTCGAGACCATGGCGGGCTCCGGCATCGGTGCCGACGACGCTGCCTACGTGGCCGCCGGCGCCGAGATCGTCGGTGCTGCGGCGGAAGTCTTCGCCCGCGCCGACATGATCGTGAAGGTGAAGGAGCCGCAGGCCGTCGAGCGCGCCATGCTGTGCGAAGGCCAGATCCTCTACACCTATCTGCACCTCGCGCCGGATCCGGATCAGACCCGCGATCTGGTCGCTTCGGGCGCGGTCTGCATCGCCTACGAGACCGTCACCGACCATCACGGCGGCCTGCCGCTGTTGAAGCCGATGAGCCAGGTCGCCGGGCGCATGTCGATCCAGGCCGGCGCCACCGCGCTTGAAAAGGCTCATGGCGGTCGCGGCGTGCTGCTTGGCGGTGTGCCGGGCGTGCAGCCGGGCAAGGTTGTCGTCATCGGCGGCGGCGTCGTCGGTTTCAACGCCGCGCAGATGGCCGTCGGCATGCATGCGGACGTCACCATCCTCGACCGCAACGTCGCCACCCTGGAACGCCTCGCGACCCATTTCGAAGCGAGCGCAACGGTGCTCTATTCCGCGAAGGCGATCCTTGAGGAGCAGGTGCTGAACGCCGATCTCGTCATCGGCGCGGTGTTGATCCCCGGTGCCGCGGCGCCGAAGCTCGTCAAGCGCGATATGCTCAAGGCCATGAAGCCGGGCGCCGTGCTCGTCGACGTTGCCATCTACCAGGGCGGCTGCTTCGAGACCTCCAAGGCGACCACCCACGCCGATCCGACCTATGTGGTCGACGACATCGTGCATTATTGCGTCGCCAACATGCCGGGCGCCGTCGCCCGCACCTCGACCTACGCGCTCAACAACGCGACCTTGCCGCATGCGCTCGAAATCGCCGACAAGGGCTGGAAGGCGGCCCTGACCGCCGATGCACATCTGAAGAACGGCCTCAACGTGGCCTTCGGGAAGGTGACCTGCGAGCCGGTCGCCCGCGACCTTGGCTACGACTATGTGCCGGCCGACACGGTGCTTGCCGGCTGAGCGATGCCGATCGCGTAACCGTCTTTCAGGACGGATGGGAAATGAAAGGCCGTGCGGGCGACCGCGCGGCCTTTTGTCTTTTTGAGTCGAATAAGTGGTCTCTCACAGGCGGCAAATTGCCCGCGGATTGCCGCCGGGCAAGCGCAAATGCGCACCCGGCGGGTAGGGAAGGGCACTTCGGCGCAGGGGCTTGTCGCCAGACACCATTTGGGTTTAACGGGTTACGTCCGGTTTTTGAGTAATCGGCCGGGCGGCAACAATGGGCACGGCATGGACGATCTTTCGGGCCGCTTCGGGCGGGAACGGGTCGAGCCGCAGGAGCGGCGGCAGCGCATCCGTTCTCTGTTCAACGCAATCGCGCCCCGCTACGACCTGATGAACGACCTCATGTCGGGGGGAACCCACCGGCTGTGGAAGGCGCGCTTCACGAAAGCGGCGGCAGCAGCGGTCGGCAACGCGTCGGTCCTCGATCTCGCCGGCGGCACCGGCGATATCGCGCTCGGAGTGCTGAAGCACCGTCCCGATGCAGCAATCGTCATCTGCGATCCAAGCACGGGCATGCTCGGCGTTGCGGTCAAGCGCGATGCCGCTGCCTATGACGCCGTTGCGGCAGAGGGCGAGACCCTGCCGTTCGGCGATGAGAGCTTCGGCGTCGTCACGCTGTCCTTCGGGCTGCGCAACATGACCGATCCGCAGTGCGTCATCGATGAGTGCCTGCGCGTTCTGCGTCCCGGCGGTCAGCTCTTCATCCTGGAATTCTCCCAGCCGGTCTGGTGGTTCGCGCCGGCCTATCGGCTCTACTCGCGGATTGTCATTCCCGCACTCGGCGCGCTGGTTGCTGGTCATCGCGGCGCGTACCGCTATCTAGTGGAATCGATTGCCGGTTTCCCCGATGCTGAAACCGTGTCGCAGACCTTGCTTGCGACTGGCTTCGGCAAGGTGACGGCGGACCGCCTCTTCTTCGGCATCGCGGCCATTCACGTGGCCGCCAAACCTGACGGATAAGGAATGGATCAGCGCGTACCCGAGCCGTATTCGATCGCCGTGCCGATTGCGGTGGCCTCCGTCGGTAATGAAGCGGCCCGCCGCGCCACGCCGGAACCGGTGTCGGCGCTGACCGCCTGGGTCATGGCCTTCCGTCCCAAGACGCTGACGCTTTCGGTCTCGCCGGTCGCCGCCGGCGCCTTCTGGGCCTGGTTCGAGGCCGGTGCGCTGCGGCCGTTCGAACTCGCCTTTGCGCTGCTCGGCGCGCTGGCGATCCAGATCGGCACCAATCTTTGGAACGACGCCTGCGATGGCGAACGCGGCCACGACACTGCCGATCGCCTCGGCCCACCCCGCGTTACCGCGCTTGGCATCCTGCCGGCCGCAACGGTGCGGATGGTCGCGCTTGGCGCCTTTGCCGTGGCGATTGCCGCCGGCATCGTCCTGCTCGCCGCGGGCGGTCTGCCGATCGCTATAGTCGGGGCAGTCTCCATTCTTTGCGGCCTTGCCTACTCGTCCGGCCCGCGGCCGATTTCCGCCTCGCCCTATGGTGAGCTGTTCGTGCTTCTGTTTTTCGGCATCGTCGCCGTCGGCGGCACCTATTATCTGCAGACAGGGATGCTGACGGCATCGACGGTCGCGCTCGGCGCCATCGTCGGTTTGCCCGCCGCCGCTGTGCTGCTGGTCAACAACCACCGTGATCGCGTCAGCGATTCGCGCGCCGGCCGGCGGACCTTGGCCATCGTCGCAGGCGTCGCTACAGCGCGTACGCTCTATGCCGTGCTGATGGTGGCGACCGTGCTGTTCGCCCTTGCTTTCGTGCAGCCGAATACGATTCCCGCCATGGCCGCTTTCGTGCCGCTCGCCGCGATTACCATCGTGCTCATCCGCGACATGGCGGCAACCCCGGTCTCGCGCGAACTGAACCGCACGCTCGCCAGAACAGCGCTCTCCCAGGCCGCCCTCGCAATCACTATCGCCATGTCCGTGCTGCTCTGCGCGCCCGCTTGAACCAACGACATCGTTGAAACGAAAACACCCCGCGACGGCGACGGCGCGGGGTGTTTTGTCGAGCGGGGCGTTTTGTTGAGCCGGTGGCTATTCGGCCGTCTTCTTCGGCGCCATTTCGCCATGATCCATTTTGCTGTGGTCCATCGCGCTGTGGTCCATCGCCGGCTCGCTGGATGCGGCCGAATCGTCCTCCGGGCGCATCGCGCCGATGCTGCCGACCGGCATTTCAATCGTCACCGTGCCGGCCTTTTCGAAGGTCAGGCTGAGCGGGAAGTGCTGGCCTTTTTTCAGCGGCGCCTTGAGGCCGATGAACATGACATGCAAACCGCCCGGCTTGAGCGCGGTCATGCCGTTCGCCGGCACATCGATCGCCTCGACCTGCCTCATCCGCAGAATGCCGTTGTCTTCAATGTGGGTGTGCAGTTCGACCCGGTCGGAAACATCGGCTGCAGCCGACACCAGCCGGTCAGGTTCGCCTCCGGCGTTGCGAATCGTCAGATAGGCGATGCCGGCGCGTGCCGCTCCGGGCGTCGCCCGGGCGAACGGACCACTGACCGTGAGCGGGCCGACGGTCGCCTGACTTGCTGCGGCGATCCCGCCTGCCAGCCCGAAAAGCATGGTGCCGGCCAGGGCAGCAGAGAGAAAAAGGCGCGAAAGCGGATGAGTCATGAGGTCTCCTCAGGCTGAATGCATGCCGATGTAAAGCCGGAATTAACCGACTCGACAATCGAGCGGAACACAAAGAACGTTTTTGTCGACGTTTCCGTCGGCGCTCCCGGGCAAGTTGCTTGGTCGCCGCCGGGAAGGGGAAATAGGAAAAGAATCCCCCAAAAAAGCGGATAAGAAAGACTACGTATTAACCGCTTTCGGAATGTCTTTTTTTGGAGAGATTCCAGTCGGCTAGCCGTTGAAGCACTTCCCCGCTGGCTGGCTTGGACTGTATCGGCTGCCACTATGGCAGGACGTCCGAGTCCATTTCCGTACCTGTCCATGCGCACGCCAGTGCCGGCATGGTACAGCATAAGATCACACATGGCCGGGAAACCATGTATTTCTTTATTGGTTTCAAAAGTAACGGAAAATAACCTCGCCACCACCATTGCTCACGATGAAGTGCTTTGTTGGATATAGTTCAAGGGGTGGTGCGCAGATGGCAGGAATGCCACCGTATTACTGCTTATTTGCGGTATTTCTAACACTTTTTTTGCAGCGCTCATTTGCTCTAGGGCAAGGCCGCCCATTTGGCTTCTCTCTACGGTCCACTCCGCGTGCAAATCGTGCGCGAACCCGCATTCGCGGGTGTTCCTCCGGCTTTTCCCGTGGCACCGGGAAGAGTTGTATGAAGAACGGGGCACACAATGAAAACTATGCTGAAAAGCCTACTGACGGTGTCGACTGCGTTCGGCATCGGTCTGGCGTGGACTGCGGCGTCATTTTCCGCTGAATCGCTGGACGACGTAATGAAGCGTCGTGGCCTGACGGAAAAGGACGTCCTCGCCGCGGCGAAGACCTACGTCCCGACCGGTGGTCGCGATGAATTCCTGGTGTTCTCATCGGGTGGCCAGAGCGGTCAGATTCTCGTCTACGGCATCCCGTCGATGCGCATCCTCAAGTATATCGGCGTCTTCACGCCGGAGCCGTGGCAGGGCTACGGTTTCGACGATGAGTCGAAGGCGGTGCTTGCTCAGGGCATGATCGACGGCAAGCAGATCAACTATGGTGACACTCACCATCCTGCGCTTTCGGAAACCAACGGCGAATATGACGGCGAATGGCTGTTCATCAACGACAAGGCCAACCCGCGCATTGCCGTTATCGATCTGAAGGACTTCGAGACCAAGCAGATCGTCGTCAACCCGATCATGCAGTCGGAACACGGTGGCGCCTTCGCGACCCCGAACACCGAATATGTGATCGAGGCGACCCAGTACGCCGCGCCGTTCGAGCACGGCTACGTGCCGCTGTCGGAATTCAACGACAAGTATCGCGGCGCCGTCACCTACTGGAAGTTCGATCGTGAAGCCGGCCGCATTCTGCCGGAGAAGTCGTTCTCCGTCGAACTGCCGCCGTACAGCCAGGACCTGTCGGACGCCGGTAAGCTCGACTCCGATGGCTGGTCGTTCACCAACTCGTTCTGCACCGAACGTTACATCGGTGGCATCGAGAAGGGTCGTCCGCCGTTTGAAGCCGGCTGCTCGCAGAAAGACACCGACTTCCTGCACGTCATCAACTGGAAGAAAGCGGCCGAACTGGTCGAAGCCGGCAAGGCCACCAAGATCAACGGCCATGACGTGCTGACCATCGACACCGCGGTTGCCGAAGGCATTCTGTTCCTGATTCCGGAACCGAAGAGCCCGCACGGCGTCGACGTTTCCCCGGACGGCAAATTCATCATCGTCGCCGGCAAGCTCGACACCCATGCGTCGGTCTATTCGTTCGAGAAGATCATGGGCCTCATCGAGGCCAAGGACTTCGCCGACAAGGACCCGTACGGCATTCCGATCCTCGACATGAAGAAGTCGCTGCATACGCAGGTGCAGGTTGGTCTCGGCCCGCTGCATAACCAGTACGACTCGACGCCGTGCATCGTGTACACGTCGATCTACGTCGACAGCCAGGTGACCAAGTGGAACTATTGCGAGGGCAAGGTCCTCGACAAGATTTCGATCCACTACAACATCGGCCACCTTATGTCGATGGAAGGCGATACCGTCTCTCCGAAGGGTAAGTACCTGGTTTCGCTGAACAAGCTGGCCATCGACCGGTTCAACCCGGTTGGTCCGCTGCATCCGCAGAACCATCAGCTGATCGACATCTCGAACTCCAAGATGCAGCTCATCTACGATATGCCGCTGCCGCTTGGCGAGCCGCACTACGCGGTCGCGATCTCCGCCGACAAGCTGTCGCCGAAGATCCGCTACAAGACCGGTTGGGATAGCCGCACGGACAAACCGTCCGAATTCCGCACCCGTCCGGGCCGCGAGCGTGTCGAAGTGGTCGATGGCGTGACGCATGTCTACGGCACCCTGATCCGGTCGCACATCACGCCGGAAATCATCGAAGTTGAAGAAGGCACGACGGTTTCGTTGCACCTGACCAACGTCGAACGCGCCGAAGACGAAACCCACGGCTTTGCCATCAACGGCTTCAACGTCAACCTGTCGGTTGAACCGGGCAAGACCGTTTCGGCAACCTTCGTCGTCGACCAGGCCGGCGTCTATCCGTACTACTGCACGGAATTCTGCTCGGCGCTGCACCTTGAAATGCAGGGTTACCTCCTCGTTCGCCCGAAGGGCATGAAGGCCGAGGAAGCTGCGCTTCAGGAAGGCACCGTCTACACGCAGGACGATTACAACAAGCAGGTGAAGGCCAACACCGACACCCAGGCTGTGATCGACAGCGTCGTGACTTACATCACCCAGCGCAACTTCAAGGACTTCGCGCCGGTCGTCGCCCTCGTCGAGGACGCCACCGACCAGCTGAACTTCGCTGCTGACGCGAAGAAGAAGTCGGAAGACTTTGCGGGTAAGGAAGACTGGCAGAACGCGACCCTGTGGGCCCAGCAGTGGTTCCAGTATCAGGTCAAGGCGGCCGACATCGGCCTGCGTGCCAAGACCTACCTGGACCAGAACGGCGCCAAGGTCGTCGAGTAATCGCTCGAACGACTGCCATTACGCACACAGAGGGGGCGAGCGATCGCCCCCTCCCTTAATCAAACGGAGATTGAGCAGATGTTCAGGACCGGAAAACGGTCAATCGCCCGCGTTATCGCCGCTTCGGCGCTTGTCGCGGTGCTCGGAGCCGGCTTCGCCGCCGCTCCCGTAGCGATCTCGAGCCCGGCCCACGCCCAGGGCGCCAAGAAGCATCCGGGCAAGAAACTCTATCTGCGCCGGACCTGCATGGCCTGTCACGGCAAAGGGGGCTCCAAGGCCATCCAGGATTATCCGAATATCGCCGGGCAAGATAAGAAGTATATGATAGACCAGATTGAGGATATCCTCTCTGGCAAACGGACCGGCAGTCCGGACGCAACAGGTAACCCGCGGGCCGAAGGCATGCGTGGCGCGCTGGTGACCGCCGAGGGAACGCTCCGCGTTACCGCCGACGAGATCAAGGAAATCGTTGATTGGCTCGTCGATCAGCCGGTGGCCGCGCCCAAGCCGCTTGATCCGCCGATCACCGAAGAGCAGATCGCTGCCGGTGAGAAGGCCTACAAGAAGGGCAAGTGCCAGACCTGCCACGGCAAGGAAGGTCTGAAACCGCTGAAGGGATATCCCATCATCGCCGGCCAGAAGCGCTCGTATATCGTCGCGCAGATGACCGACATTCGCGATGGGCACCGCAAGAACGGCAAGTCGAAGCTGATGCTTTCCTTCGTCAAGAAGATGGACGATGCGACCATCGGAACGCTTGCAGACTATCTCTCCCAGATCGATCGGACGGCAAACTGATCGAATAAAGAGTGATCAGAGGAATTCGAAGAAGGAGATGGATGTCATGAAATCCATGAAATACGGACTGGCGTTGTTCGCGTCGGCGGCTCTGTTCGTCGGTGCCCAGGCAATCGCCGCAGGCCCGACCGCCTGGAATGAGGGCGGCGGCGAGCAGGACGAAGCCCTGCACCTCGAGCCGAACCACGAAAACGGCATGGAAGTGTTCGAAGTCTGCACCGCCTGTCATATGACGGAAGGCTGGGGCACGGTCGACGGCACCTTCCCGCAGCTCGCCGGTCAGCACCGCAAGGTGATCATCAAGCAGCTCGCCGACATTCGCGCGCTCAACCGCGACAACCCGACGATGTATCCCTTCGCCCTGCCGCAGGAAATCGGCGGTGCGCAGGCCCTCGCCGACGTTGCCGAGTACATCTCGAACCTGCCGATGAACCCGGAACCGGGTTACGGCCCGGGCACCGATCTGGCGCTCGGCGAGAAGCTCTACAAGGAAAACTGCGTGCGCTGCCACGGTGAGAACGGCGAAGGCAAGGCCGAAGAGTTCTACCCGCGCATTCAGGGCCAGCACTACAAGTATCTGGTTCGCCAGTTCGAGTGGATCCGCGACGGCAAGCGCCGTAACGCCAACCCGGACATGGTCAAGCAGATCGCCGGCTTCTCCGATGCCGACATGGTCGCTGTGATGGACTTTGTCTCGCGCCAGAAGCCGCCGGCAGAAAAGGTCGGGCCTCCGGGCTGGATCAATCCGGACTTCGAATAAGCCGATAGCGCGCTACAACGCGTCCATAATAACGCCGGCGAGGCTCCGACCTCGCCGGCGAAAAAAGACCGGGTGTCCAGGATAAAAAGCCGATGAGCGCAGGCGTGAATACAAAACGGGAATTCGTCACCAAGGGACTCATTCTGGTCTCCATGGTCTTGATCGCGGCGATCTACTTCGCCCCCATCTGGTGGGTGTCGCTGACCGCACCGAACTATCCGCCCGAGGCATTTCCCGACGGCGTGCGTATCAACTTCCACATGAACGGCGTTTTCAACGGCTGCGAGAAGGTCGAAAAAGCCGAGATTGACGAAGATGTTGCGCTCGATTGCGTCCACGAGATGGACACCATCAACCACTTCGTCGGCATGTACCCGATCGCATCGGGCGGCGTCGTCGAAAAGGCTTTCTCACCCTTCCTGCTGTCGATGCTCGGCGTCATGCTGGCGGGCTTCCTGTTCGTCGACCGGCGCTTGCGCCTCGGCATCATGGCGGTCGGCTTCACCTTCGTTGCGGTCTGGATGTACCTGACCTCCTACACCGAAGGCGGGCTGAAATATCAGAACAGCCAGTACATCTCGGCGCTGGTGACCGCGCTCGACCAGGCCGACTTCGAAAGCGAAGCGGACAAGGAAGAGACCGAGCTCAATCCGATCATCGAGGCGCTGCGCCAGTCGATGCTGGATTCGCAGAAGGAAACCGGCGCGGCACCTGCTCCGGCGCTTGACACGATCAATGCGGAGACTGCGGTAACGGCGAGCAAGGAAGACAATATCCGCACGCTGAAGCAGAACTTCAATCAGGATCAGACCCGCAAGCCCGAAGCCGAGCGCAAGCAGTGGACCGGGGCCGGCATCGATACGCTGATCTGGCACTACCACAAGAACCTCGGTCGCTGGTTCAACAACCCGCAGGAAATCGACCCGATGGCCAGGACGATGGAATTCGTCAGCCATGCGTTGTTCGTCGTCATCATCCTCGGCATGGTCGCCATGATGATCGCGGGCTGGAAGACGGGCGGGATGCTGTACTGGATTGTCGTTCTGATCCCGATGCTGCTGCCGGTCTTCTTCATCATCGAATATTCGGCCTGGCTGTGGTGGTATGGCCATAGCCTCAACGAGATGGGTGCCTTCACGCTGAAGCCGTTCATGCCGACCGTGTTCGGGCAGGGCAAGGTGGCGCAGTTCACCACGCACTCCTATCCGAATATCGGCTTCGGTCTGATGTTGCTGTCGTCGTTGGCGTTGCTGCTGGCCACCCTGCTGCGGCGCAAGTCGCTGAAGGAATCGGCACAAGGCTGATCACTCGGCAAATGGGCGGCTCGCCAAGACGGGGAATGCGGGCCGCCTGTCGCCATTTCGAAGTGAGGCAGCCCCCGGGTTCAGTGCCCGGGGCGCGAGGAGACAGGCAGTGAACGCGCATTTTCGCCATTTCGCGGCGGTGCTTGGCGTGGTTCTTCTTGGCACCGTCGCCGTGATGCACATCGCAACCCCGGATGCGGCCGAGACCGAGGCCCGCGTGCCGATCCCGCTGCAGCCGCTGATCGACGCAGCCGAGGACAAGGCGGTGCTCGAACTGGCGCCTGGCGTCTACCAGGGGCCGATCTCGATCGAGCGGCCGATCACCATCGATGGCGGCGGCAAGGCGACCATCGACGCCGGTGGCAAGGGCACGGTGATCAGCGTCTACACCAACGGCACGACGATCAAGAACCTGCACGTCACGAATTCGGGCGATTCCCACAACGACATCGATGCCGGCATCCGCCTCGAAGGCGATTACAATGTCGTCAAGGACAACGTCATCGACGAATGCCTGTTCGGCGTCGACATCCAGCAGGCGGACAACAACATCGTTCGCCGCAACAAGATCTCCTCGAAGTCCGACGCCACCCTTGGCGTCAAGGGCGATGCGATCCGGCTGTGGTACGCCAAGCACAACAAGGTCGAGAACAACACCGTCACCGGCTCGCGCGACATGGTGATCTGGTATTCCTCGGAGAACCGCATCGCCGACAATGACGTGCACAACGGCCGCTACGGTCTGCACTTCATGTACTCGAAATACAATCTCGTCGAGGGCAACAGCTTCGACAAGAACTCCGTCGGCATCTTCCTGATGTATTCCGACGATGTCGTGGTGCGGAACAACCGGATGTTCCAGGCGCTCGGCCCGACCGGCATCGGGGTCGGACTGAAAGAGACCAGCAACGTCGAGATCACCGACAACGAGATCCTCTACAATGCCACCGGCATCTATCTCGACATGTCGCCGTTCCAGCCCGACACCACCAACCGGATCTACCGCAATACGGTGGCCTTCAACACGATCGGCGCGCGCTTCCTGACCGATTGGCCGGGCAACGTGTTCATCGACAACGTCTTCGTCAACAATATCCAGCAGGCTTCCGTCGGCGAGTTCGCCGGCGCCACCCGCAACACCTGGGAAGCCAACTACTGGGACGATTTCGAAGGTTTCGACCACGACCAGAACGGCACCGGCGACAAGGCCTATACAATGATGGTCTACGCCGACCGCGTCTGGATGGACGTGCCGCCGGCTGCCTTCTTCAAGGGAACGCCGCTTCTGTCGGCGCTCGACTTTCTCGAACGGCTGGCGCCGTTCAGTGATCCTCTCGTGATGCTTCAGGATGCCGAACCCCGCATGACGCGCGAGTTCGAAGCCAAGACCGCTTCGGAGAAACCGGCCGAGGCCGGCGTAGAACGCGTCGATCCGTTCGGAATTCTCGGCAACTGACCGGGATCGCCAAATTACAACCAGGAGCGAAAAGGGTATGGCCAAAAAGCTCACTGCCAAGCAACGGACCCAGCGGCGCACGCTGTTACTGTCAGCGCTCGCCGGTTCGGCAACCGTTGCCCTCTCGCTGATGGGGTATGTCCCCGTTCTGCGTGATATCGCCAAGCGTCTGCGTCCTCCCGGCGCGCTTGCGGAAAAACCGTTCCTCGCCTCCTGCATCAAGTGTGGGCAGTGCGTTCAGGTCTGTCCCGTTGAGGCGATCAAGCTGGCCGACGCCGGCGATGGCTTCGGAATCGGCGTTCCGTATATCGATGCGCGCAAGCAGGCCTGCGACTTCTCCTGCGACGCTGTCCAGTGCGTGCTGGCCTGTCCGACCGGGGCGCTGACCCACGCCATCGACAAGAAGGAACAGGTTCGCATGGGGCTCGCCCGCCTTGCCCGCCCCGAGGCGTGCCTGGCGCGCAAGGGCGAAGGCTTCAAGGGCCTTGCGCGGGGCCCCGACTTCCCCGGCATCCATCGCTACACCGAGATCGACCGCTGGAACCCGATTCCCGTCGCCGACCATCCCTACGACGTCGAGCTGTGCGATCTGTGCGTCCGTGAATGCCCGATCGAGAACGCGATCTCGCTGGAACCGATCGACGGCAACGCCGATGACAAGCGCCGCACGCCCGTGGTGCATGAGGCCTGCGTCGGCTGCGGCATGTGCGAAATGATCTGTCCCGTCGATCCGGCCTGCATCGTGATCGACGAACGCAAACTGTGGGGGACGGCATGAGACAGTTTATCGAGTCCCTGCGCCTGTTGTTCGGTGCCGAACCGCGGCGCCTGGAAAAGGAAGACTACACGCCGGCGGCAGCCGAGCTGCACGCCTTCAAGCAGACGCCCGAGCAGAAGAAACTGCGCATCCAGCTGATCAAGGAAGAGTTCGACAACAAGGAAAAGAGCTACAAGTGGAAGGGCCGTCGCTGGGCATCGATCATTCTGATCAACCTGATGTTCATCGTCTCCTTCCATTTCGACGTTCAGCTCGTCGAGGGCGCCCTGACCGCATCGCGTTTCGTCGGCTTCCATATGGCCGACCTCAATTCCGCCCTGCAGGTCGTGCTCGCCCAGAAGGAAATCCTCATCAATCTGGTGATCGGCGTTGTCACCGTCGGCCTCCTGTGGTGGTTCGTCGGCGGCCGCTCGTTCTGCTCCTGGGTCTGCCCGTACCACTTGCTGGCCGAGCTCGCCGAGATGCTGCATCTCAAGCTCGCCGACAAGAAGGTCGTGTCCGACCATCCGCTGCATCGCGGAACCCGCACGGTGCTCTACGTGGTGTTCGCGTTGCTCGCGCTCGTCACCGGCTACACCGTCTTCGAAACCATTTCGCCGGTCGGCATCGTCAGCCGCTCGCTGATTTATGGCGGTGGCATAGCCGTCGCATGGGTCGCCATCTTGCTGCTGATCGAAATTTTCTATATCCGGCGGTTCTGGTGTCGATATATCTGTCCGATCGGGTTTACCTACGGCCTGATCGGCACCACATCTCCGGTCAAGGTGCAGTACAAGCTCGAGCACTGCCTGCATGAAGGCGAATGCCGCAAGGTCTGCATGGTGCCGCACGTGCTTGAGATGACCAAGAAGAACCGGGCGGAGGACGTGCATATGGATATCGGTGCCGACTGCACCCGCTGCGGCATGTGCGTCGATGCCTGTCCGACCGGCGCGTTGACGTTCCGTCTTAAGGGACTGGGAGATTTGCTGTGATCCAACTGGACGGCGTTACCAAGGTTTTCCGACGCCAGCGGGTCCTCGACAGCCTGTCGCTGTCGATTGCCGCGGGCGACCGGATTGCCCTGATCGGCGCCAACGGGGCCGGCAAGACGACCATGATCCGCTGCCTGTTGGGGGAGTACACCCATCAGGGCGAGATCACGGTCGGTGGCCGCCGGCCGCGCCGTGAGCGCCGCGCCGTCCTTAGCGATATCGCCTTCGTCCCGCAGATGCCGCCGCCGCTGAAAATGCCGGTGCGCGACCTGCTGCGCTTCGCCGCCAAGACCTGCAACGCCGATCCCGCCCATATGGAAGAGATCGGCGAACGCCTCGGCCTCGACCTGGCCGAGGTCAGCGGCAAGCCGTTCTTCAAGTTGTCGGGCGGCCAGAAGCAAAAGATTCTCGTCGCCGTCGCGCTTGGTCGCGAATCCCGCGTGCTGATCTTCGACGAACCGACCGCCAACCTCGACCCCGCCGCCCGCCGTGTGCTGTTCGGCCTGCTCGCCGAACGCCTCGACCGCGGCATGATCATTTCGTCCCACCGGCTGGAAGAAATCTCCGGCCTCGTCAATCGTGTGGTCGAAATGGACCGCGGCCGCGTCATCCTGGATGACCGCGTCGTGGAAACCGTCGATCCGGGCAGTCTGCAGAAATGCGTCGTCACACTGGGCGAACCCGACGCGGCGTTCGCCAAGGCGGTCGGCGAATGGGGTTTTGTCGCCAACGAATCCGGCACCGCCTGGAACGGCGACGTCCCGGGCCCCGACCGGATCCGTTTCCTCGGCATGATCACGCGCTATGCCGGACTGTTGCGCAGTTTCGAACTCACCGCCGCCTCCGGCTCCAACGGGAACGCGGAGAAGCGCACATGACGGCACGGCGTGGCGCATATCGGATCGGACGGCGGCCTTTCCTGCAGGGCCTCGTGTGCACGGCGGTCGCCCTGCCGCTCGGCGCCTGTTTCGGCGAGGCCGACACCGGCCCGGTCGACATCCGCTACGACCGCCAGCTCTGTGAACTGTGCCGGATGATCATTTCCGATCCGCGCTACGCCGCCGAAGTGCGCGGCGGGCCGAAGAACAAGGTCTTCTTCTTCGACGATATCGGCGACGCCATCCACTTTCTCCAGCAGGAAGAGTGGAAGGACGATCCGAAGACCGAGATCTGGGTGATGGATGCCGAAGACGGCAAGACCTGGCTCGATGCGCGCAAGGCGCATTTCCTGCCCGGTCAAATCACGCCGATGGACTACGGCTATGCCGCGCTTGGCACCGCCCGCGAGAACACTGTCTCCTTCGACGAGATGCGCAAGGTCGTGATCGAGAAGGGGCCGTCGAGCCTTTGCCTGCCGGAAGGCGTTGCGGACGACGGACACGACCACGCTCAGCCGAAAGGGTGACATGACCAGTCTTCTGCAATCCGCTCGCCTGGATATCTCCGAATCGCTGCGCGCGCGCTGGTATCTCATCTATGTGCTCGTCTTCGGCGGGCTGATCGCGACGCTGTTCGCCTTCGGTCTCACCGAGAGCCGCGTGATGGGCTTCACCGGCCTGTCGCGCCTGCTGCTGACCTATATCCAGCTTTCCATGGCGATCCTGCCGGTCTTCGTGCTGATCACCACGGTGCGTTCGCTGGCCGGCGACCGCGAGACCGGCGTCTTCGAGTACATGCTGTCCTTTCCGGTGCCGTTGAGTGCCTGGTACTGGGGCCGCTTTCTCGGCCGCTTTCTGGTCGTCGTCTCACCGGTGGTGCTGGCGATGCTGTTGGCCATTGCCTATGGCGCGGCGCGTGGCGTCGAGGTTCCCTGGACCCATGTCATTTTCTACACCGGCCTGCTCGCCTCGCTGGTGCTGTGTTTCCTCGGCATCAGCTTCTTCATCTCGAGCCTCGCCCGCTCGACCGACATCGCCCAGGGCGCGGCCTTTCTGATCTGGCTGATCCTGCTCCTGTTCCTCGACCTTATCCTGCTCGGCCTGATGATCCGCGAGCAGCTGCCGGTCGATTTCATCGTCGCGCTGGCGCTCGCCAACCCCATGCAGGTGTTCCGCACCGCGGCGATGATGCTGTTCGATCCGCAGCTCGTGCTGCTCGGGCCGACCGCCTATGTCATCCTCGATGCCTTCGGTCACACCGGATATTTGATCTGGTCGTTCCTCTATCCGGCGGTGTTCGGCGGCATCCTGGCGGCGATCGGCTATTGGCGCTTCCGCTCGACGGATCTCGTCTGACCGATCGCTCGCGGATTTCTCAAGCACTTTGCGCGTTCGAGAAATCCGCGAGTATCCAAACGACCGGACGCGCCAGCGTCTTTGGTCGTTTCAATTAAAGCCCCTTCAGATAGTCGATGAAGGCGGGGTCGTCCCACCGCGCGGCCCCGGTGATGCGGGCGCGCTCGCGCCCCTCGCGGTCGATGACGAGCGTGAACGGCATGATCTCCTCGCCAAGGGCGGCGACCGCGTCGCGCGCGATAGCCGTCAGGGTCGGCAGACCGGCGATCTTTTCGCTCAAATAGAACAGCTCGACCTGGCGCGCGCCGCGCCGATCGACCGAGATCGGCAGCACAAGGATCCTGTGCCCCTTCACCGCCTGTTGCAGCCGCTCGAGACTCGGCATCTCTTCCCGGCAGGGCAGGCACCACGGCGCCCACACATTCACCACCAGAACGTGGCCGCGATAATCGGCGAGCTTGCGGCTTTCGCCGGCGCCGGCCTTGAAGGTGAAATCCGTCACCGGTTTCGGTTGGTCGTGGAAGGTCAGTGCCCTGGAGGCCGGCGGATGAGGGCGGTCGGCGCTCGCGCGCACCGGTGATGCCGTGCCGTGAAAGACCGTTGCGCACAGTCCGAGCGCGATCAGCGCTGATGCGAGGCGGCGATGCATGGGCAACACGCGCACGTCGTCAGTTCTGCAGTGGATCTGCCACGAACGTCTTCTTGATGCGCCGGACGATTTCATCCGTCGTCAGGCCGTGGCCGAAGCGGGTGATGATGCGCCCGTCCGGTGCGACGAAGGCCACCGACGACGAATGGTCGATCGTGTAGTTGTCGGGATCGTTCGGGTCGGCCTCGACGATTTCGTAGCGCACGTTGTAGGCGTCGACCGCGGCGTCGATGAATTCCTTTTTGCCCGTCAGTCCGATGATGCGCTCGTCGAACATCGAGGTGTACTCGCGCAGGTGTTTCGGCGTGTCGCGCTTGGGATCGACCGAGATGAACAGCGGCACGATCCGGCTGGCGTCATCGCCGAGTTTGTCCAGCACCTCGGCGATGGTGATCATGCTCGTCGGGCAGACATCCGGGCAGAAGGTGTAGCCGAAATAGACCAGCAGATAATGGCCGATCAGATCGTCGTCGCTGATCGTCCGGCCCCAGCCATCGGTCAGCACGAAGGTGCGTCGGCTCGGCTTGGCGATCGCTGTGGAGTCGTCAGTGACGATCTCGGTGCCGGCCCGAACCGGGCTGGTGTCGATGGCAAATGCGGCAATGCAGACCGCAAGGATCAGAAGCAGTGGCGTGCGCAACGCGGACATATGGCTACCTCGGCTTTTCGCCTCTCCCAGCACCGGTTGACCCTAGTGCGGTTTGTCCTCAAAGAAAACCGTTCGCGCCGCGTTCGGTTTCGATAACTGACCGTAGAATGTATTGTTTTCGCCGCCTGGGGACAGCCCCCCATCCCTAGCGAAGAGCTGTCGCCGATGGTTTGCCCTGTGTGTAGGCATGAACGGATTCCCTCGCTAGTCTCAGCGGCGAAATATCCGGAATGTTGCCGGAGGACAGCGCGCATCCTTTCGTGCCATAACAGGCCGTTCCGAGATTGCCGTCTCCTCCGCCAGCGGCCGGGACAGCCTTTCACCTGACATTGGCAAACCGGGTTCAGGGAAACCGCTACGCCATGAAGTCGATCTTTCTGCCGCTCGGTCTTGCGTTCATCATGTTCGCGATCGGCCTTGGCCTTCATGTTTCCGCCTTCACCCGCCTCAAGGGTCAGTGGAAGGCGCTCGGCTGGGGGCTTGCCGCCCAGATCATCGGCCTGCCGCTGATCGCGCTGGCGCTGGCATATTTCGCCGCTCTTTCCCCCGTCCTCGCCGTCGGTCTGCTGGTGCTCGCCGCAGCACCCGGCGGGATCACCTCGAACTATCTCACCATGGTCGCGCGCGGCGACACGGCACTGTCGATCGTCATGACGATCGTCACCAGTCTGCTGGCGATGCTGACCGTGCCGTTGATCGTCGGCAGCGGCCTTGAGCACTTCCTCGGGGCCAGCGCCGAGATCAGCCTGCCGGTCGGCCGTACCATCGTCACCATCGTGCTGCTCACCGGACTGCCGCTCGTTCTCGGCATGGGCTTTCGTGCGCGGTTCCCCGTGTTGGCCCGGCGTGTTGCCTCGCCGGCGCGCAGCCTTGCGGGCATCGTGTTCGCCACCATCGTGCTGTTGGCCTTCTGGGGCCAGTGGGAGCCGATCAAGGCGAACTGGGCCGAGGTTGGCCCCGCCGTCGTCGGTCTCAATGCCGCCACCATGGCGGTTGGTTTCGGTATCGCTGCGCTGATCGGGCTCAACATCCGCTCGGCGATCGCGATCACCGTCGAATGCGGCCTGCAGAATGTCGCGCTGGCGATTTTCATCGCCGTGCAATTGCTGCAGGACGACCGTTTCATGATCCCGGCCGTGATCTACGCCCTCGTCATGAATGTCTCCATCCTCGTCGTGATTGCCGCCGGGCGCTGGCTCGTTCCGGCAATCGAGGAGGATGGACTTAGCCCGGACCTCCCTCGCGGCTGACCAATCACCCACCAATGGAGAAAGCGATGTCGATCATTCGCGCAGCCCTTGTTTTCACCCTCCTCGGCACCGGCGCGGTTGCCGCCGCCGAAGGATTTTCCGACGCACAGAACGGGGCGATCGCCAATCTTGGCGCCGTCACCGGCACCGGTCTCGCCTGCGGCTACGGCAAGGTCGCCCTGCCGCTGAAGGAAACCATGGTCACCATCGCCGATCACAAGAACATGGACACAGACGCCCGGGTCGCCGTGCGCGAGATGTTCAGCAAGGCTCGCGACGCCGCCTTCGCCGATGTCGGTGCCAAGAAGTCGGCCTGCCCAAACATGGAAACCTACAGCGTGACCGCGCAGCTTGCGCAGGTGCGCCTGCGCGACGCGTTCGACGAATAAGGCATCTGGAACGTCAAACGAAAACACCCGCGGGCGGTTGCCGCCGCGCGGGTGTTTTTTGTTGTCCGGTGCGGCCCTTATTCAGCCGCGAGGACCTCGAAGTCGTCGGAACGCAATTCGCTGAACAGAAAACTAGCCGAGCAGCGTCCGTCGCGCACCATGCCGACAAGGACGGTGCCTTCATAGGTCAGGCGGCAGGCAAAGATGTCCGGCCCCATTTCCTCGTTGAGTGCAACGGCGTTGTCGGGCAGCACGCCGTCCTTGACCGACACCCACGAAGTACCCGGCGCAGCGATCAGCACATCATAGATGCTGTACGGTCGGCTCATGCCGTCCCCGCCGATCTGGCAGTAAAAATCCCGAATCATGCCGATTTGGGCTTCGCGGCGATGGCTGACCCGGCAAATGCGAACCGGATCGTGGT
Source organism: Hyphomicrobiales bacterium (assembly GCA_002869065.1). Lineage (NCBI taxonomy): Bacteria > Pseudomonadati > Pseudomonadota > Alphaproteobacteria > Hyphomicrobiales > Hyphomicrobiales bacterium. The sequence goes on along the minus strand of PKTR01000002.1, from coordinate 512,143 downwards.
CCTTCGCTGCCGCGGAGAAGGCGCTTGTCGGAATGGTCTCGCCGCGCATCGCCAGCCAGGAAACGTCGGCAGCCGCCGCATGCGACGCTGCCGCCGAAATCATTATGCCGAGAAACGCCGCCATCACGCGGCCGGAACGCTGCACTTTCATATTTTTCCTCGTTCTGAAGCCCGGGAGCATATCTCGTATCGCGGTGTCATTCGATCTGCTCTCGGTATCATGTCGTTGCGTATCCAACTCCAAACACCTGCTCCCGCATGTCATGAATACGCTCAGTCGGGCAGGACCTCGTTCAGTTTCGCCAGCACCTTGTCGACCGGCGACTGGTGGCTGAAATGGGTCACGTATTTTCCATTCTCGTCCATCAGGTAAATGATCGAGGAATGGTCGACCGGATAGTAGTCCGGGTCGTCGTCCTTGGTGATCCGGTAGGTGCCGCGATAGCGCGATACCATGTCGTTGATCTGCTCGCGGGTCCCCGTCAGCCCCTTGATCCTGGGATGGAAGTTCTGAGTGTAGTCGTCAAGCACGGCGCCTGAATCCCGCTCCGGATCGACCGAGACGAACAGCGCCTGGATGTGCGCGAGCTTTCCCGGCGGCAATTGGTCGAACGCTTCGGCGATGGTGTTGAGCGAGGTCGGGCAGATATCGGGGCAGAACGTATAGCCGAAATAGACCAGCAGATAGGTACCGCGAAAATCGGTGTCGCGCACCGTCTGACCCTTGGAATCCACGAGTTCGAACGGGCCGCCGATCTCTGCCAGCGTGTTTTTCTTGCCGCTGTCGCCGTTCGAGGTGAGATACACCATAAGTCCGACCGCCACGGTTGCGATGACCGTCAGAATGATCAAGGCCGGCAAGGAACTACGGGTCTTTCGAGGCACGCTATTCTCCGCGTTTGAACGCGCAAACACATTCCGGGCCGGAAACATCTCCCCACCGTCGGGAGTGAACGGAAGGGTCGGACACCTGCTTCCCGGGTCCTCGGATGGTTTCCTATATTTCGGGCGAAGCGCCGCAATGTGCAAGCACTCCAGCGGGACTGTAGGCAATTCCGGCCCGCGCACCTTGACGCAGAGCAAGGCAGAGCCGCTGGTTGGACCCAGATGGTTGTGGAAAGAACTGGCAAATAATGTATAGGATTTACGACATCAGGATTGGTACGTATTGTAGCAAACTGTGATACAAGACCGACGACGTTCGCCGGGGAGGGCGGTTCACGTTGAAAGTCGGCAGTGTGTTAACAGCTAGCGGTTCGGACGGACATGAAGCCAGGCGATTTCGAGACAGTGCAAAAGTCGACTGTCTTCAGTGGCGTCGACGAGGAATCACTGCAGGAATTGCTGCGTGGCGCTGCGGTTCGGTCCTACGAGCGCGGGCAGATGATTTTTGTCCAGGGCGATCCGGCAGATGCTTTTTTCGTCGTCCTCGAGGGCTGGCTGAAGATCTTCCGTGTTCGCGAGAGCGGCGAAGAGATCGTCATTCATGTGTTCAGCCGCGGTGACAGCATCGCCGAGGCCGCCGCCTTCACCAGCGGTCTGTATCCGGCATCCTGCGAAGCGGTATCCGACTGTCGTGTTCTGCGCGTTCCCGCCGACCGGTTGCTCGATCGCATCCGTCGTGTGCCTGACATCGCGATCGCCATGCTTGCCTCGACCTCGATGCATCTGCACTCGTTGATTCGCGAGATCGAGGAAATTCGCGGCATGTCCGGCACCCAACGTGTGGCGCAGTTCCTCCTTTCGCTTGGTGACGAGGCCAACGGACAGATGATCGTCCGCATGCCGTTCGAGAAGAATCTCATCGCCAACCGCCTGGCGATGACGCCTTACAGCCTGTCCCGGGCGTTTTCCAAGCTGCGCGACTTCGGCGTCCGCATCGATCATTCGACCGCCGAGATCAGCGATGTGAGCGCTCTGCGCGCCCTCATCGCCCGCGAGCAGCGCGCGGGGAACTGAGTCTGCCGGGCTTCGCTTCAGCCAGTGGCTACGCGGAATTTCCAAGCTTTTCCATATAGTTGACTTGCGCCACCATGCGCGCGACGGCGCGCTTTGCGGCCAACAGGAGAATTTTCTGCCGCATTTGTCGTTGGACAAGGCCCGCCCGCTCGAACCGAGCAGACTGGTCCGATCGCGCTGGCGGATACCGTTACCTCCGGCGCGAGAGTTCTTTGCGCCAGGAGAGGGGCACAATGGCAAATTCCGATATAGGCACCAGGCCGCAGGGCGGGTTCAAGCCGCCGCTCTTCGTCAGTGCCGGATTTCGTTTCTTCTTTCTGAGCGCCGGTATCTTCGCGGTGTTTGCGCTCGCCGCGTGGATGCTCTGGCTCGCGATCCACGCCGCCAACGGCATGGTTGTCGAGGCGACCATCAACGTCGCGCCGCATTATTGGCACGCCCATGAGATGATTTTCGGCTATGGCGCCGCCGTCGTCTCCGGCTTCTTCCTCACCGCCGTGCCCAACTGGACCGGCGAGCCGACGGCGCGCGCCCGCTTCGTCGCCGTCGTCGGCGCGGTCTGGCTTGCTGGCCGGCTGGCGATCTGGTTCTCGACCTATCTGCCGGCGCCGCTCATCGCGTTCGTCGATCTCGTTTTCCTGCCGCCGCTGATCGCCCGTGTCGCCTGGAACATGCGGCGCAATCCGCAGCCGCGTAACCTGGTGTTCATCGGCGTCCTCGCCGCCTTCGTCGTCGCCAATCTGATGGTCCATCTCGAATGGATCGGTGTGACGTCCTCGACGCTGATCCCGGGCCTCTATTTCGGCCTCACCCTGCTCGCCGTCATGATCACCATCATCGGCGGCCGCGTCGTGCCGGCCTTCACCCGCAACGCCCTGCGCCGTGGCGGCGAGGAAGTCCGGCTGCCGGTCAGCCGCGCCTGGTCCGACCGGGCCGGCATTCTGACCGCCGTCATTCTGGCGCTGACCGTCGCGCTTGACCTGCCTGACGTGGTCATCGGCATTGCCGCGGCAGCCGCCGCCGCCGCCAATGGCATCCGCCTGTCGGCCTGGCGCTGGCAGGACACGCTGCACGATCCGATCCTGTGGAGTCTGCACCTTGGATTCGGCATGCTGGTGCTCGGCTTCGCGACCCTGTCATGCGCCTATCTCTTCGAGTTTCCGAGCACCATCGGCGCCTATCACGTGCTGGGTATCGGTGCCGTCGGCGGCATGACGCTCGCGGTCATGACGCGCGCCTCGCTGGGGCATACCGGCCGGGCGCTGAAGGTGGCGCCATCGATCGGTGTCGCCTATGCGGTGATCGGCATCGCCGCGCTGGTGCGCGGCTTCGGCACCGACCTGTTCCCGGCCTGGTACAACACGGTGATCTTCACCTCCGGGCTTTTGTGGATCGCCGGCTTCACGATCTTTTCCGTCGTCTACTGGCCGATCCTGACCGGCCCGGATGCGCGTGGCTGAGCGCGTGGAACGAACGCGGAGCCGGCAGCAGATCATTTCACGCCGGCGACGGATCCGCGGCCTCGTTGTTTACCTCCTAGCGGTCTCGGCCCGTTTCGCATGGCGCGAGTGGGACGGGCACGATGACGGTCGCCGGGAGGCCGAAACCGCCAAACGACGGCGTCTCGGGCAACTGCGCCGGCAATCGCGAAAAGTCGTGCATTTTTACCGCCCGGGGAACTGGACAGGCGCGAAAGGACTGACTATAACGCGCTGGCTTGTCGCTTGTCCGACCCTTGTGGCCGCGACGCGACACGGGCGCCCAGGTAGCTCAGTTGGTAGAGCAGCGGATTGAAAATCCGCGTGTCGGTGGTTCGATTCCGCCCCTGGGCACCATTTTTCTAAAATAAAATCAACGACTTAACTTTCTGGCGCTCAGGCTTACCGCGTCCTCTCGCAGCCTTGGTACTGTATTGGTACCAATGTGGCGGGAAATGGTGCCGTTTTGCGTCCGTTCCCAGCACTTTCGCGTTTGATTCAACGACCGTTATCGGCGATCCTCGCCGAACCAATGCGTGATTGCATTTCCAGAGCGAGCCCTCCCTTTTCGATATGGACAAAAGCAGCCTTTCGGAACGCGACATCAGCACCAAGTTCATCACGCCGGCCCTTCGCAAGGCCGGTTGGGACGTGATGGCGCAGATCCGGGAAGAGGTGAGCTTTACAAAGGGTCGGATCATCGTAAGGGGAAAGCTGGTTACCCGTGGGCAAGGCAAGCGGGCCGACTACATCCTCTATTTCAAACCCAACATCCCCATCGCGCTGATCGAGGCGAAAGACAACACCCACAGCGTCGGCGACGGAATCCAGCAGGCACTTGGCTACGCAGAGACGCTGAACATCCCATTCGTATTCTCCTCGAATGGTGACGGGTTCGTATTCCACGATCGAACCGGCGCCAGCACGCCACGCGAAACAACGCTTTCGCTCGATGCCTTTCCGGCGCCGGATGCCCTTTGGGCTCGGTTTCGTACGTGGAAAGGCCTCGATACCGAGGCCGAGAAGATCGTCCTTCAGGACTATTTCGACGACGGCAGCGGAAAGACGCCTCGCTACTATCAGGTGAATGCGGTCAATGCCGCGATAGAGGCCATCGCAAAAGGGCAGAACCGCGTGCTTTTGGTCATGGCCACGGGTACCGGGAAAACTTACACGGCCTTTCAGATCATCTGGCGTTTGTGGAAAGCGAAACGCAAGAAGCGAATCCTGTTTCTTGCCGACCGGAATGTCCTGATCGACCAGACGATGGTCAATGATTTCCGGCCCTTTGGCGGGGCCATGGCCAAGCTCTCGACCAACGCGAAAACCATAGAACGGCAGGATGGCAGCTCGGAAGATCTGAGCCTGGCTCTCGACAAGAAACGCCGCATCGACACCGCCTATGAAGTTTACCTTGGGCTCTATCAGGCCATCACCGGGCCAGAAGAGCGGCAGAAACTCTTCCGCGAGTTCTCTCCGGACTTCTTCGATCTGATCGTAATCGACGAGTGCCACCGTGGCAGCGCTGCCGAGGACTCGGCTTGGCGGGAGATCCTCGAATACTTCTCGTCCGCCACCCAGATCGGCCTGACAGCGACGCCGAAGGAAACGAAATACGTCTCCAACATCGCGTATTTTGGCGATCCGGTGTTCATGTATTCCCTCAAGCAGGGCATCCGCGATGGCTTCCTTGCGCCCTACAAGGTGGTCAAGGTTCACATCGACCGCGACGTGTCGGGGTATCGTCCCGAGAAGGGCCAGCTCGATCGCGCGGGGAACGAAATCGAAGATCGGATTTACAACACCAAGGATTTCGATCGGACGCTGGTCATCGACGGCCGCACGAAGCTCGTCGCAAAAAAGATCACGCAGTTTCTCAAGGAAAGCGGCGACCGCTATCAGAAAGCCATCGTGTTCTGTGTCGATCAGGAACATGCCGCCCGCATGCGCCAGGCGCTGGTCAACGAAAACGCCGATCTCGTTGACGAGAATGCGCGCTACGTCATGCGTATTACCGGCAGTGACGCAGAGGGCCAGGCACAGCTCGGCAACTTCATCGATCCAGAATCCAAATGGCCGGTGATCGTGACGACATCGCGGCTGCTTTCAACCGGCGTGGACGCGCAGACCTGTCGCCTGATCGTGCTTGATCGCGAGGTCGGCTCGATGACCGAGTTCAAACAGATCGTCGGGCGCGGAACCCGCGTGCACGAGGACACGCGCAAATATTACTTCACGCTCATCGACTTCCGCGGAGCGAGCAGCCATTTCGCGGACCCGGACTTCGATGGTGAACCGGTGCAGATCTATGAACCGACGGGCGACGAGCCGGTCGATCCGCCGGACGCGCCTCCGACCGACGAGGATGGCACGCCGCTGCCCGAAGAGCCGGACGACGACGAAACAATCGTCGATCAGCCGGGCTTGCCGGTGCCGCCCGTCACAGCGCCGCGGAAAAAGATCTACGTCGATGGCATTGGCGCCTCGATTGTCGCCGAGCGGGTCGAATACCTCGACGAGAACGGCAAGCTCGTCACGGAATCCCTACGCGATTTCACCAAGCGTGCGCTGCGCAAGCGCTTTGCCAGCCTTGATGACTTCCTGAAGCGCTGGAACGCGGCCGAACGCAAGCACGCGATCCTGGAGGAACTGGCGGCCGCGGGCCTGCCTCTCGATCTTATCGTCGAGGAGTTGGACCGCGACCTCGATCCCTTCGACTTGATCTGTCACGTCGCTTTCGACGCAAAGCCATTGACCCGCCGCGAGCGCGCAGAGAACGTCAAGAAGCGCGACGCCTTCACCAAATATGGCGATCAGGCTCGCGCCGTACTCGACGCGCTGCTCGCAAAGTATGCCGACGAAGGTGTACTGAACCTCGATGACGCGAGTATCTTGCGCATCACACCCTTTTCCACCATCGGCACACCTTTCGCGCTGATCCGCGCTTTCGGAGGGAAGTCCGGCTTCGAGCGGGCCGTTCACGACCTGCAATCCGAACTCTACAGGGACACCGCCTGATCCATGTCCGTCCGCACTCTCGTCAAATCAATCCAGGACATCATGCGCCAGGACACCGGCGTCGATGGTGATGCGCAGCGCATCAGCCAGCTCTGCTGGATGTTTTTCCTCAAGATCATCGACGACCAGGACCAGGAACTCGAACTCCTCAAGGACGATTACCACCCGCCCATCCCCGCCCACCTGCAATGGCGCGCTTGGGCCGCCGACCCGCAGGGCATCACCGGCGAGGAGTTGCTCGACTTCATAAATGGCGATCTCTTTCCCTCGCTGAAGGATCTGGCGCCCACAACACCCCGCGCCCGAACTGTTCGCAACGTCTTCGAGGACGCATTCAACTTCATGAAGTCTGGCCAACTGATGCGGCAGGTGGTCAACAAGATCAACGGGGTCGACTTCAACGATCTGAGTGATCGGCAGCACTTCGGCGACATCTACGAGCAGATCCTCAATGACCTGCAATCGGCCGGCAACGCCGGCGAGTACTACACGCCCCGTGCCGTCACGGCCTTCATGGCAAAGATGATCGACCCGAAGCCCGGCGAGGTGCTTTTCGATCCCGCTTGCGGTACCGGCGGCTTCCTCACCTGCGCCATTCGTCACATGCGCAAGCACTACGTGAAACGCCCGGAAGACGAAGCCGCAATGCAGGCGAGCCTTCACGCGGTGGAGAAGAAGCAGCTTCCGCATATGCTCGCGGTGACCAACATGCTGCTGCATGGCATCGAGGACCCGTCCTTCCTGCGCCACGATAACACGCTCGCCCGCCCCTACATCTCCTGGGACCAGTCGGAGCGGGTGGACCTTGTGCTGACCAACCCGCCCTTCGGCGGGCGCGAGGAGGACGGGATCGAGTCGAACTTTCCTCAACACTTCCGTACCCGCGAGACGGCCGACCTTTTCCTCGCTTTGATCATCCGCCTCCTGAAACCGGGCGGCCGCGCGGCGGTTGTGCTGCCCGATGGCTCGCTCTTCGGCGAAGGCATCAAAACGAGGCTCAAGGAGCACCTCATGGAGGAGTGCAACCTCCACACCATCGTGCGCTTGCCCAACTCCGTCTTCCGTCCCTACGCCTCGATCGGCACGAACCTCTTGTTCTTCGAGAAGGGAACGCCGACGCAGGAGACATGGTTCTGGGAGCACCGTGTTCCGGAAGGCCAGAAGGCCTATTCCATGACCCGGCCCATACGGCTGGAGCATTTGACCGACTGCATCGACTGGTGGGGCGGACCGCGCCGTGAGGGGCGGGAGGAGACCGAGCGCGCTTGGAAGGTCAGCGCTGACGAGGTCAAGGCCCGCGGCTACAACCTCGACATCAAGAACCCCCACACGGTGGCCGAGGACCATGGCGATCCCGAGATTTTGCTCAAGGATTTGACCGCCGCTGAGGCCGAGGTCGCGGCCCTCCGAGACGAGCTGAAGGCGATCCTGTCCGAGGCACTCACTCGATGAATGTCGATCGTTTGCTCGCCCTCTACGAACAGGTGGCCGACGCGCCCGACGCCGTTCCCCGCTTGCGCCGCTTCGTGCTGGACCTCGCCGTGCGGGGGAAGCTGGTGCCGCAGGAGGCGGGCGACGAACCAGCATCGGAGTTGCTGAAACGGATCGCCGCGGAAAAGGCGCGGCTGGTAAAGGTGGGGCAGATCAAAAAGCCGAAGCTACTGGAGCCAATTGAGGAACCGCCATTCCCGATTCCTCCTGGATGGACCTGGGCACGCCTCGGCACCATCGCTGCTTACATCCAACGCGGCAAATCCCCGAAATACGCCCCCACTAACGGAGCGCCGGTGATTTCTCAGAAGTGCGTACAGTGGACTGGCCTTGACCTGGCGGCCGCGAAGCGAGTCACTTTGGACTCACTTGAGAAATACGAGGCAATCAGGTTCCTGCGCGACGGCGACCTGCTCTGGAACTCGACCGGCACTGGCACCATTGGCCGAATTATCCGGCTTTCTGATCCGCCTGAAAAGCTCGTCTGCGATAGCCACGTCACTGTCGTGCGCTGCCTCGAAGCCGACCCGGAGTATGTTCGGACGTGGCTTCGCACGGATCACGTTTACGGCGTCATTGAATATCGTGCGGCGGGTTCGACAAATCAGGTCGAATTGACTGCACAGATGGCAAACAACCAGCCTGTCCCCCTCCCGCCCCTCGCCGAGCAGCGGCGGATCGTGGCAAAGGTGGAGGAACTGATGGCGCTGCTGGACCGGCTGGAGGCGGCGCGCACCGCGCGCGAGACCACCCGCGACCGGCTGACCGCCGCCAGCCTCGCCCGCCTGACCGCGCCCGACGCGGACACCGCCGACTTCGCGGCAAACGCCCGCTTCGCCCTCGCCACGCTCCCCGCCCTCACCACCCGCTCCGACCAGATCAAACCCCTCCGCCAGACCATCCTCAACCTCGCTGTCCGCGGTAAACTGGTAGAGCAAGACCCGACCGACGAACCGGCATCCTACGAACTCGAAAAGGTCGTAAAGCTGAAGGCAGACCACAACCTCCGCAACCCGAAGAAGGTCGCAACCATCGCCGATGAGGAGAAATGGAGCCTGACTCCGGCGGGCTGGTGCTGGACGCGCTGGGATCAGATCACAAACTGGATCACCTATGGCTTCACTCGGCCGGTGGAGCATGTCGAAACCGGTGTGCCAATTGTAACGGGCAAGAACGTTAACGAAGGCCAGATCATTTTCGAGACTGCCAGTCTGACCCCCACAACGCTATTCGACGCTTTGAACGAAAAGGACAAGCCGCAACCCGGTGACATCCTAATCACCAAAGACGGGTCCATTGGTAGGACGGCCATCGTAGAGGATAGGCATCTGCCGTTCTGCATAAACCAAAGTGTCGCTGTGATGTGGCTTCGTTCATGCCACTTTGAACGACGGTATTTGAAGCTGGTGTTGGACTCGCCGCAAACGCAAGACGCATTACAGCAGAAGACAGCCGGCGTCGCAATCAAGCACATCTCAATAACCGACCTCGGCAAGATGGTCTTCCCCCTCCCACCCCTCGCCGAACAACACCGCATCGTGGCGAAGGTCGATGCCCTCATGGCCCTCTGCGATCGGCTGGAGGCCGCCCTCATTACCGCCGACACTGCCCGCGCCCGCCTCCTCGAAGCGTTGCTGCACGAGGCACTGGAGTCCGCTTCATCTGCCGGAAGGGTGGCAGCGGAATAGTCTGCGTCCTACACGCCGGTCGCGCCATTTCGACAGCCCTAGTCAACCGCCGGCAGACCACGCGGCTCGGTGCCCTATGACGTCTTGCGAGCGTGCAGGTTCTCAATCATGGAGGCTATCCGGTCGAGCTTTTCGTCCTGCGGATCCTGTTTTCCGGCATTGCGAACCAGTTGACCTTGCCGATGTATCGCGACCTTGCCGTAGCTGTTGAACGTCGTCAGCGGGCTTTCATGCCCAAGGTTCTGCGACCATGCCTTGAAGTCTTCCGGGGTTCGGCAGATCTGTTCGCCGAGAATGGTGAGCGTGGAGCGGAAGCTGTGCGGCGAGAAATACGGCAAGCCGGCTGCGGCGAACGCGCCCTGAAAGATCCGCCTGATCGGGCCTGCAGATGACCAGCAGACGGGCTCAAGCCCCGTTGCTTCGAAATGCATATCGTCGTTCGGCGCGACGCGCGTCCGCGGAAAGACCGGGTCGTCGTGCCCGTATAGCTGTTCTTCCCGCAGGTGCCGGATCCAGTCGGTTACGATGCGCTCGATGTCATCGCCGACCCGGAAGAAGAACGTCTCGATCCGTTTCGAGAACTTGGTCTTGATCTCCTTGGGGTCCTGGATGACCAGACATTGATCGAGGTCGATGTGTTTGAGTTTCAGCGACGCGATCGCGCCATCGCGCATTCCCGTCAGCAGGGTGAAGGCGATAAGGGCCCGGTCGCGCCGTTCGACCTCGGTCGCCGTCGGCATTGCCGCCAAGGCCGCGCGGACCTGCTCGATGGTCGGCACCTTCCGGGTCCGCGGAGATTGCGCCGCGGCAAGATCCTTGCGCGGCAGGTTCAGATAGCGAATATCGTCTGGCCGGATTTTCGTGCGGTAACCCGGTTCGCGCGCCAGCCAGCGGAAGAATTCCTGGACCGCATACAAGGTCGAACGGATGGTGGCAGGTGAAAGCGGCTTGCCGGTTCGAACGGCGTTGGCCGCTTGAAGGTGGCGCTTGAAGCCGACGGCCATGTCTTTGTTGAACGCAGCGAAGTCTGCAAACTCGGTGAATTGTTCGTAACGGCTGATCGCTTTGCGGACCCCGTCTATGGTTTGCTGACTCCTCTGGTCCGCCTCGGCAAGGAGAGCGAAGTAGTCGCGTTTGATGCGTTCGTTTCTCGCGTTGTATTCAGGCATTCTTCTTGATCTCCGTTAGTCACAGTTAACGAGGGCACGTGCTCACACTGCTAGGCCCTCGCCAGCGACCGTTTGGATGTCGAAGATTTTCCGGTATTCGCCGATCTTTGCCGTCGATCCAGCCTTGTTCATGCCGGCCCCGCAAACGGGACAGACGGCTTTCAGAAGAAGCTGCTTTGAGTTCCTGATTTCGATGTCGACAAGCCGTTCCCACGGGACGCGGGGTCGACGGCATCGGCAACAGTAGAATTCCGTTGGTGCGCACTTCACCTTCCGCCTGCCCTGGCGGTTGTTCAGGAAGGCCTGAATATCGCTGCCATGAAAGAGGATGGGGCGCAGACCGTCGATGGCTCTGAGCCCATCGCGGCGCCACAGATGTATGGTGTTTGCATGGACGCTGAACAGGTTCGCAAGCTGCTCGATCGAATAGGTGCAGTCTCGTCGAACCAGCCGCGGATTGTACGTGCGGCGCTTTCGTCGCTCGGGCATTTCGTCCTCCGCCACATAGGGTCCAATGTGATCGGCAGAGGCACGCTATCGAAAGGCCTCATCAATCCCGGCCGCCAAGCGGCGAGACGTTTCGACAAGGTCTTCGATATAGGCGTCGACATCGGATTGCCGCCAGCGAAGGCATCGTCCGATACGTATGGGGTGCAACGGCCACTTTCCGTCGCTTAGCTTGTTACGAATGGTCTTTTCCGGGACCTTAAGCTGCTCGGAAAGATCTCGAATATCGATCAAACGACTGGGCATACTTGCCCTCCTTGCTCTTCGAAACGTGGTCCATCACTGCTCCTCCTGCTCTCTTTGTTTGCCTGTTGGAGCCCGTAGGCTCATGAGAGAGAATAATACGTCCTGCAGCATTGTAATGCAACAGCAACACATGTATGCTGTGGGACACATGTGGATAAAGGGGGAACAGATGGCCCGCGCCACTGATACGAAATCGAAAACGCAGACGCTGTCGCTGCGACTCGACCCGAAAACCCGATTCGCTCTGGAGTTTGTTTCGAAGCTGCGCCGACAGAGCATCACCACGGTGGTGGAGGATGCGATTCAGGCGCGAGCACGGGAAACAACCGTCGATGGCTTTCCGCTAACAGATGTAACTCAGCGTATCTGGCTTGATTATTGGGATGTTCGGCAGGGGGTGCGCGAAATACGCATGCTCGCGGATTCAGACATCCCCTCGGATTTCGAAGACGACGAACGCCGGACATTCATCGAAGCGCATATCGAGTTTTTCAGCGAGACCAACGAGCTCAAGAACCCGGACCTGATGAATGTCGAGGTCCTTTGGCACAGGCTGGAGCACTATATCCAGATCTGGCGTGACAACCGGCAGAATGATCCGTGGGCAGCTGGGTACGAAATGAAAAAGGACCTGGAGAACGCCGGGTTGAAGACTCCGAAATGGCCGCGCGAGACGAACTCGCCGCCTTCACCGCTTCGGAAAAAGCCGATGCCCGCACGCGTCGATCCGGATGACGAGAGTCCGTTCTAGGGGCGGGAGGTGATCAGGATGACGAAGACGATAAAGCTGTCCGAACTCGGACCTGGCGAATGGGCCTGGCACAACGGTGTCGGATATCGGCGGAACGAGAGTAGCGAAGGGGGGACATGGTACATCAAGTACCGCGCTCCGGTCCCCGGCCAGTACGAAAGTGGCGTGGCGCCGCCAACGCACCAGATTAAGGAGCGGTTGCCAAACTGCCGAAATCGGTCTCAGGCCGAGGGTGTACTCATGGCCAGGAAAGCCGCCATTTTTGAGGGCACCTACCGGCCAAGGCGGAAGGCCACACCGACCACGCTCGCGGACTTCATCCCGACATTCCTCGATGCCAAACGGCATCTGCGGACGGCCAACAAATATCGCCAGCAGTTGATCCAGCACTTGGCGCCCTTCTTCGGGAAAAAGCCGATCGAGTCGATCTCGTCTCGTGACTGCCTTGCCTACTACAACGCGCGTTTGGACACGGACGCGGCGGTGGCAACCGTGAACGGGGAAATGGCCTGCTTGAAATCGCTGTTCTCGGAAGCGCAGCGGGTCGGGATCTCCCAGACGAATCCGGCCAAGGGGATCAAGCTGAAGAACCCGAACAATGTGCGCGACCGCATTCTCTCTCAAGATGAGACCGCTCGGCTGTTCGACGCCGCTGCGCGGACCGCCGACTTCATGCGACCGCTCTTCCATGTCCTTTTCCATACGGGAATGCGGCTGGGCGAGGCGCTATCGCTTCGATGGGCAGACGTCCAGTTCGAACACAATTGCATCGTCGTGCGAGATTCGAAGTCGGGTGAGGGGCGCCGCATCCCGTTACGTGACGTTCTCGGCGACGAACTCGTTGCGTGGAAGCCTCACGCGCGTGGCAGCCAGTGGGTCTTCCCGGGCAGGTACGACACTTCGAAACCGCACAACAATGTCCGAAAAGGCTGGGCGAGGCTTTGCGCCGCTGCCGGCGTGGAGAGCCTGCGCCCCCATGATCTCCGCCACAACTTCACAAGCCAGCTTCAGGCCGCGGGCGTATCGGACTCGATCATCATGTCGATCACCGGGCACAAGACCCACGTGATGCTGCATCGATATTCTCACAGCAACGATCAGATGCGGATGGAGGCGATGAAGGCGTTGCCATCAATGGCGCCGAAGGCGGGTTCTGAAAACGTCATCAAAATCCGCTCTTGAGGAGGGGCGGCTCGGAAATGGTCGTCGACCGTCGATTTCCAACGTGACGATGTGTTTGGAAAACACCGCTGAGTTATGGATGGCCCGCGGAAACGCCATTGTCTCAACTAAAGACCGTGCTTTTGCGATGCCGTTCTGTATGGCCATTTCCGGCGCGATTTAAGGCTTCTCAACGCCACCTATCTTCCCGTAGTGAGCGAGCCATCATGTTTTCGACCAGATTAGCGAGTACAATAGAAAAATGTGATGGTTACAGTTAGGAGAAAACTGTTTCCCCTAATCCTTTTTAGAGGTCAGTCGGCGGTCAGGTAACGCAAGGAAAATAGGACTCCGGACGTTCTGAGAATGCTTCGAAAACCTGACTACCGCTATTGATAGGGGGGTCCGGCTATGAAGTTGGAAGCGCAAATCTCACGTGAGCAGCCGATTCTTTTCTCGTTATTGAGCAAAGAGCGGCCGAGCCCGCGAAACATCCTGGACAAGACGGCATGTCCGAAGTCGCCCTTCCAGTCTGCTACAAACCCTCCAAAGAACAGTAAGACAAGCCGTTTCAGCCGCGTCGCCAGCCGCATTTTTCATTTTGAAACGCGCCCGGAATCGATCGAGCCCGCAAAGAGGCCGTCCCTGCTCCACGGCGCTATAAAATACGCTGCGATTGTGCTCGCGAGCCTGCTGATTTCGACGGGACCCGCAGCGGCGGACTCGCTACGCTTCAACAGCTTCGCCGATCTTGACGCCGGCTATCTGCAGCGCGTGCCGCACTGGATCGTTCAGCCGCGCAACGGCCAGAATATCCTTGAGAGCCGGCACCGTCAGCACAGCGCGCAGTGCATGTTCTTCTCGATGGGTATGGTCGCCGAGCAGCTCAATTTCAGCCGCTACGAGCAGAACGTCCACTATGACGCCACGCTGCGATATATGACCGACCAACTTCGCGGTGCCGTGACAGATGTCGGCTATTTCGGCTCGTCTGAACATTTGGCCGCGGAGTACGAGGCCTACCGCAGCCGGGAGGGCGCCGTCGATCAGAGCGCCGCTGACGGCGTGTTCTTCGGCAACCTGTTCAACCAGTCGACCGCTACGGCGACCTGCGACGGATACTTCCAGGATGGCGTCGCGAACACGCCCATTCCGCGCTACGGCCAATGCTCGCCGCCTTCGAACCAGTTCGAAACCTGGCTCAATGCCTCCAGGGGCGGCTGCGGAAACGTTGCGGGCGTCGGCAACACTTGCATCTGGACTGCCCGGCTCGGCATGTACGGTTACATGAACCGGCGCACTGTTGTTGGCTGTAACGACGCACGGCCGTTCTCGGTCGAGACGGAGAACGACGTCACCGTCGCCCGCATGATCATAAAGGGCTTCATCGACAACAATATCCCGTTGATTATGGTGTCCCGCGGCGGCCAGCACTTCATGCCGATCATTGGTTATGCCGACGTCGGAAACGACGACCTTCCGCGAGCGATCATCGTCTCGAACACGCACCTGACCCGCAACTCCAACTTCAAGATGCAGTGCTCCGGAAAGACCGGAGATCCTCAGGAACAATTGCCGACGATCTCCGGGCCGAGGCCGAAATTCTGGGTTTACGAAGATCTCGATGAGATCGAGACCTGGACCGACTGGGGCCTGTCGAACGGCACATCGGCCTGCGACGGGCCGTCGCCGCCGACCACTGCGGCCGAACTCACGGAACTGAGCCGGCGCCAGACTGCTTTTCTCGGCAATGTGCGCGCCCTGATTGTCTGGAACCAGCATCTGAACGGTGGCTGCGAGCCCGGCGGATGGGCGCGGCAACTCGATCAGCGGATCGACGCCGCTGTCGGTCCTGAAGGTGCCATCGATCCCGCAAATGTGCGCCGTCTGTGCCCGATGCCGACGACCATCGCGCCGAGTTGCGAAAAGCCGTTCTTCGGCGTCCGGGTCGAATGCCTTGTCGGGGGCAGGGCCGTCCGTACGCTCCACACCAGCGTTGAAGACCTGTTCATCACCGAGCCGCGCCCGACCGCGTGCGACGCAATCAACGTCTTCTATGCGGATGGAGGGTCCGCAACCGTCACCGGCGCGGAGCTTCAAAACTTCGCTTACGATCCGGTGACCGGGTATTGGCGGAACGATCCCGCAACCCTGAGATCTGCCGGTACAATCGATGCGCGGGCGCCGGTCAACGGGTATTCCGGTCGGCAAAGCGTCGCTCACTGGCGCACAGGGGACCTGGGTGCCAGCTATGATCTGGTCGAGACCCGGCGCTTCCGCTCCCGCATCAAGCTCGATTTCGACGATGCCACGACGCGTTACATCGAGATTGCGCCGCCGAACACCTACGGCATCCAGATCCGGTGCGAACGCAGCGCCGATCCAAGGCACCGCGTCTATGAACTGGATCCGGATCGGCAGTTCTTCGAAAACCGGACATTCGTCGTCGAGCCGGAAAACACCGCCTGCGACAACATCGCGTTGGATGCCCGTCTGGGCTATGGACGGCGGGTCACGCAGGCGCGGATCACCCGCTACGGGCGCAACGCCACAACGAAGGAGTGGGAGGAATTCCAGTCCTGGGATGCGGACCAAAACTCACTCAGAATACCGCCCGGCCATCCGGCTATCGCGTTCAGCGGCGAAGGCCGTCTGTTCGAATGGACGACAAGCTGGCCGGAGAACTTTCTCTTCGTCGCCCGCGACCGCGAAGGTGTCCATGATCAGCGCAAGGTCAGGTTCACGCTGGCGCTTTTCGACGGCAGTGAACGGATCATCGAGATCGTCCCGACCGGCGATCCGAGGATCGTGACGATCAGCACGCGTATCCGTCGCGGCGGATCGCCACCGCAATTCGAGGCGGTGTCGGAAAACATCGACGATGCCGCCGAGGAAGCGGCCCAACCTGATCAGGCCGTCGAGGATTGCCCTGCGGGGACCATCATTGACGAGAACACCGGCGACTGCGTCGCCGCGCCGGCTGAAGTGGAAGAGGAATGCCCGGCCGGAACCGTGGTCGATGAACAGACTGGCGAATGCGTCGCCGGGTCAGCCGAGCCGGAAGAGGAATGCCCTGCGGGGACCGTCGTCGACGAGCAGACCGGCGCATGCGTTGCCGAACCGGTCGCTTCCGATGAGGAATGTCCTGCCGGGACGGTGATCGACGAACAGACCGGCGAATGCGTTGCCGAGCCGGCCCAGTCGCAGGAGGAATGCCCGCCGGGTACCGTCGTCGATGAACGAACGGGCGAGTGTGTCGCCGAACCCAGCCAGCAGATCACCTGTGTTGGCGGGACGGTGCGAAATGGACAGTGCCTGTGCACCGGCGGGCGGGTCGCCCGACGGGATCCCGACCGGCAGTCCGCCTACTTCTGCAGTTGCCCGGGCACCCAGAGATGGGATCCGCGCAAACGCCAATGCGTTGCCACGATCACATGCCGCTTCGGCAAGGTGGCCGGCAACCGCTGCGTCTGCGACGGCGGTCGTATCGCCAAGCCGGTGCCCGGCAAACGTGATGCGTTCTTCTGTGGCTGCCGCGACGGCCAGCGTTGGGACAAGGCGAAACGCCAATGCGTTGCCGAGATCTCCTGTCGCTTCGGCAAGGTGGTCGGCAACCGCTGCGTCTGCGACGGCGGCCGTATTGCCAAACCGATCCGTGGCAAACGCAACGCTTTCTTCTGCGGCTGCCGTGATGGCCAGGTTTGGGACAAGGTGAAACGGCAGTGCATTGTCGAAATCTCCTGTCGCTTCGGCAAGGTGGTCGGCAACCGTTGCGTCTGCGACGGCGGCCGTATCGCCAAGCCGGTTCCGAAACAGCGGAACGCCTTCTTCTGTGGCTGTCCGAAGGGACTGAAGTGGAACAGGGTTGCCCGGAAATGCATCAAGTAGTCATGCATTCGTCTGGCAACCTCCAAGCCTCAGAAGCGCCAGCCAGGAAAAACCGGAGGTCTGCGATGAAAACGATGGCCAAACTTGGTTTTGGCGGATTGCTTGCACTCGCGCTCGCCAGTTTCCCGGGAAATGAAACATTCGCTGGCTCGCTCTCTTCTTGGCAAGTCGGTCCGGTCCAGTTTCAGTCGGACGATGGCGGCATCATTCCGGTTACTGACCCGCGGGTCAGGCCCTGGCAGCCGCAGCAGCCGTTCAGGGCGTTCGTCTGCAAGTCGGACGTCACCGAGGCCGCCACCATGAACAATGAGACCAATGCCCGCACCTTCGCCATCCGCGACTGGGAGGAGAAGGTGCGGAGCCAGTATGGCGAGCGCTATTCCCATTGGAGCAAGGCCCGCAACAAACGCATCGAATGCCGTCCGAAGCGACCGGGTGAGATTTACTGCCGTGTCACCGCGAGACCGTGCGGTTGACCGGCAGGTGCCGTCCTTCCGATCGGTCGTGCTCGAGGAGATAGCGTCATGGCGAGGCGTTCAGCGATTCCAGCTTCTGAAGTTCTAACCGTCGGAGCGCTGCTTCTGGCGACAACAATCGTCGCCACGTCACCGGCGCGTGCGTTGGCACAGGATCGCGCGCGGCCGACGGAGCCGGAGATCGGGGCGCGAACGGTTTCGGTCGATGATTTCCATTATCTCGGTGCCTTCCGGCTGCCCCTCGACGAGGACGAGGACAACAGCTTTGCCTGGGGTGCCCACGCTCTGACCTATCGCTGCGGGGGCGACCCGAAGGGTCCCGATGACGGCTTCCCCGGGTCGCTTTTCATTACCGGGCATCCCTATCAGTTGCCGAGTGGCAGGCAGATCGCCGAAATTGCCATTCCGGCACCCGGTGCGTCGCGCAAGCTTAACGATTTGCCAACAGCGACGATCCTGCAGCAACTGCAGAACGTCACCGGCACCAGCTTTGCCCGCAACAGTGAATTGCCGCGCGTTGGCCTCGAATATCTCGATACGCCGGCGACCGGCCCAAAGGTTCACATCGCCTTCGGCCAGCACATGGGTACGGACATCGCCGAAGGCACCCATGGCGTCTTCGACCCGGATCTGGAGCGGCCGAACTTCCAGGGTCCGTGGCGGCTCGCCGGCCATTCGACTTTCAGCGTCAACGACTATTTGTTCGAAATTCCGAGAGACTGGGCGGATCGCTTCGCCGAAGGTCGCGTTCTAGCGACCGGCCGTTTTCGCGACGGCGGCTGGTCGGGTATGGGCCCAAGCCTGATCGCCTATCGGTCGTGGGACGACGAGGGAGTGTTCCCGGGGCCGGGAACGGAATTGGCGTCGACGACCCTACTCAATTACCAAAGCTCGGAAGAGGGGTTCGATCCGGCGCGGATTCTCGAAGGCTATCAGCATCCGGATTCCTGGGAGGGCGGCGCCTGGCTGACCACCACAACCGGCAAGGCCGCCGTGCTTTTCGCCGGGACAAAGGGTGTCGGCGAGCGTTTCTGGTATGGCTTCGCCAATCTTGAGGGCCCGCAGTTCCCGTGCGTCTTTGCCGGATCGTCCGGCGAAGAATGGTCTTGCAGTATGGCCAGCGGTCAGCCCTGTCCCCGCGAAGACTATCAGGAATGCAAAGCGCATAACGGCGTGCGCGGCTGGTGGTCCAATCGTTTCGAGGCGCAGTTCATCCTGTACGATCCGAACGATCTCGCGAAGGTCGCGACCGGCGCGCTTGAGCCCTTCGAGCCGCAGCCCTATGCGCGTCTGGTGGTCGACGACAATCTGCTGCTGAATGCCGGCGATCTGCCCGAACTCGGCTTAGGCGACCAGCGGCTGCAGCGCATCGGTGCCATCGCCTACGATCGCGTCGGCGACCATCTCTATGTGTTGGAGCCACACGCCGACAGCAACAAGCCCGTCATTCACGTGTGGCAGGTTCGATGAGAAAATCAGGTCGCGTCCGACAGCGAGGATGCTCGGTGATGTCTTCTTTCGGGGGTTGAAGTTCGAGCGTGCTTTGAAAGCCGACCTGCACCGCTTCCAGCAACACAGTTCCTTTGGAAATGGTATGCGAGCGAACTGCGCCGCTGGCGGTTCGAGTAACCGATCACGCCAAGCGTTGTACCTTGGTGGTACCGTCTTCTTGGGCGCTGGGGGGATGCCGCGGGCGCACGGATGTGAACTCTATCTCAGCAAATCCAGCACTTTGAAGGCCTGAAGGTGCTTACGGGGTGATGTGGGAATTTCCTTGCCGAGAATTGAAAATCCGCGTGTCGGTGGTTCGATTCCGCCCCTGGGCACCATTTTCTCCCCACAATCAGATCCGTTGCCTGAGCGCTTGGCGCCAACGCGATCACGCGGGCAAAGCTTGGCGGGCGCTTTTGTCCGTCGACTAAGCGAGCGCCCGGCAGATTGTCGTGATGCGCCGGGCACAGAGTTCCGGCCGGCGCTGTACACTGCCACGTTACGGCTGGCGCGGCACACTGCCGCCGGTGGCCGTTCTTTCGTCTGATCAGAACTGAAAAAGCTGCAAAACCGCGCGCGCCATGTCGGGCTTAGCCTCCTGGTGCGACCTTGGCGTGTCGTTGCGATCGTCAGTTGAAGTGCCGGAAACCCTCCAAAAGTCCATTCCCTGCAGCCGCGAGTTTGCCGGCGCGCGTCAATCGATCGGGAACCTTTTCCGCCAGCGGCCGTTTCCACACTGTCTGACAGCCGCGCCCTGCGGTCAGCCTAGGAAACTTACACGCAAGGCGCGGCTCATACGCCACAAGGGACATACAGGGAGATCATAACATGATCCGCAAGCTGCTCACCACGACCGCCATCGCCACCATGATCTTGACCGGCGCCGCCGTCGCCGAGGACAAGACGGCCGAAGGCACCGAAACGACGGTCCACACCGTCACCGTCTTCACCATCGACCCGAACTGGAAGGCGCCGTCCTACCATATGAACGGCTACGTCAGGACTGCGGACAGCCAGATCCTCGCCTCCTCGTTGCTCGGCAAGACCGTCTACAGCGGCAAGGGCGCCGACATGAGCGAGATCGGCGATGTCAACGACATCGTGATGTCGGAAAACGGCATGGCTGACGCGATCGTCGTCGGCGTCGGGGGCTTCCTCGGCATTGGCGAGAAGGACGTGGCGGTGGCGTTCGAACGCGTCAACTGGGTCCGCCATGAGGACGAGATGATCCTCTCCATCAATGCAACCAAGGAAGACCTGGAATCGGCGCCGGAATTCGATCGCGCGACGGTCATGAAGAAGGTCTCCACTAGCGAGCCGATGATGACCAAGACGGACATGGCCGCGACGGAAGAGACGATGGAGAAGTCCGGCACCGACGTCACCAAGACCGACGAGCGCGTGACGGCTACCGACGACAAGGTGACCGATGTTCGCGACGGCATGAAGATCGTCAATCGCGACACGCTGAGCGCGGAAAACCTGATCGGCACCCGTGTCTACGGTCAGAACGACAAGGATATCGGTGAGATCGGTGACGTGATCGTGTCGACCACGGGCGACGTCGAGGCCTATATCGTCGACGTTGGCGGCTTCCTCGGCATCGGCGAAAAGCCGATCGCGCTTGATGCGTCGCAGCTCGATATCTTCAAGGACGTCGACGGCGACATGAGCATCTACACGCCGTACACCCAGGCGCAGCTCGAGACCTATACCGCCTACTCGGAAGAAGCCTACAAGTCGAATCGCGACGCCGTTCTCGTTCGCTAATTCTCCCGGGCAAAATTCAGGGTAATGAGGGAAGAGCGCCGGCAACACCGGCGCTTTTTTCCTTTTTGGCGGAACAATAACGCCAGGCACCGCGTTCTGGATACACGAGCGGGAGGATGCGCGCGCTGAAACCGGGTGGAAACAACATAACAACACCGGAAATGATGACAGCGTCAGGCGCCAGGGCCACCCGGAACTGAAATCGACAGGAGAAGAGACAATGGCAACAGCCCGTTCTGCGAACTCATCGACGAGTAAATCGGACACCGGCAATGCCGATGTTCAGGATCTCGAGAGCCGCATGGAAAAAATTCGCGGCGAGATCGGCGATCTGGCGCGCACCATTGCCGAGGCCGGCAAGGCAAAGGCCGGCGACTACTCGGCCCGTGCAAGCGAAGGCGCGGAAGATCTTCTGCAGGCGAGCGAAGACGCGCTCGAGGCCATTCAGCACGAATATGCCCGGCTCGAACGGCAGATGAAGCGCCGTATCCGCAAGAATCCGCTGCAGTCTCTCGCGGTGGCCGCCGGCATCGGCTTCCTCGTCGCCCTCGTGGTCAGGAAGTAGCGGCATGTACCGCTTGCTGCCTCTCGCGATCAGCGCGGCATCGTCGGATATCGGCGCCAGGCTGCGGCGGACCCGACGAAACGTCTTGCTCTATGCGCTGATCTTGCTGCTGGCGCTGTCGGGCTACGTCGCCGCGCTGATCGGTGGGGGGCTCTATCTTTCCGAAACGATTGGCCCGGCCGCGGCCAGCATGGTTCTGGCACTGGCGCTGATTGCCACGGCGCTGATCGTTCTGGCGATTGTCGCGATCCTGAACCGCCGCGACCGCCGGAGGGCGAGGAAACGGCCGGCGATCGGCATGGTCGGCGCGTCTGCCGCAGCCACCGCGTTGCCGCGCCTGATCAAGGATCATCCCCTTGCGGCAGTGCTTGCGGCTGGTGGTCTGCTGCTGGTTTCGCAGCGCTTCCTCGGTGCCGACTCCGAGGATTGATCGAACAGGTGCTGCCGTGCCGGCTCGATTGAAACGGTCTCGGCGGCAGCAAAACACGTAGCTGAAATGAAAGGAGTATCGAAATGCTGACTCATGTTCCGATGAAAGAGCGGATCTCGAACGTTCTCGACGACAAGACGCTCACGCCGAACGAACGGATCGAGGAACTGCTGAGGATGCGCGACGACGCGCGCGACCAGCAAAGGGCTGCCACCGAGGGCGGCATGATCAGCGAGGACGGATCCACCAACGACCTGCGGGAGATCGACCTCGCTCTGCAGTTTCTCGGCTACGATCCTCTGGCGGCGGTCGAAGAGGAAAGCGCTGCCACGCTTTGAATGGGGCAATGACGGACCTTGAGCCGGGTCTTGAAAACAAAGCGGACGTGCATCGGAGATGCACGTCCGCTTTCTCTTTTGCGTAACCGATCGCAGCGGCCTTGTCGGTGGGGCCTCGCGCGCCGAACCGTTTCGGGAAAGCCGGCACGACAGGGAGCCTTCCGCCCGTCGCGGACGGCGGTCTTGGTTGTGTTTCAGTTTCCCTGAAGCTCGCTGCGGGCGGTTTCCTGCAAAGGTGTCGGCAGGCACTCGATGACGCTCGTCACATCGTGGATATGGATTTCGGCCGTGTCGCGCAGATCCGCGACGAGCAGGTCCACATGGCTTTCGACGAGTTCCCGCATTTGCTGGCTTTCGGTGACATAGAGGCGGGCGAGGGCCCGCGCGAAACCCTGCGCCATCAGGATGTTTCCGCGTGAGGCCCGGCGCAGCGGATGAAAGGCCTGTCCCATGAGCTGTTTCATCGTCAGGCCCGATATGACGAGGCGAATGTCGCCATCCTTGTCCCATTCGGCGGCGGGCTCCCGGTCGCGGCCCTCCATTTCCGCAAAGACCTTCGACAGGCTGTCGACAACAGCAAGCGCGGTGAACGTGTCGTTGGTTCCCGGCGACAACGCACGCAAGGCGATCTCGACCAGGAGGTTGATGGAAAAGACGACTGTCTGGTCATCCGAACGGGACGGGTCGATTGCGATCAGGGCGAGAATTTTCTCCTCGGTCCCCTGATCGGTCTCCGCGGATGTCCTGACGAGGCAGTCGCCCGATTGGACGAAGGTGCCGGGTGGCACGTCGAGCCGAACCACAATGCCGCTCTTGGCGGCGAGGGTCACCAGCGATGCCCGGTCGATCCGACCGACATACCCTGTTGCCGTGCTGGTGATCGAATGGCTGAAATCGGCATCCGGGGAAATGTCCTCGCCGGCGTCGCTGGCGCCACGACCCAGCAGCTTGGTGACCCGGCCGGAGATCTTGGCGATCTCGTCATCGACGGAGACGCTTTCCGAAACGTGCCTGACGAAAAAGATCAGTTGGATCACCGAGACGATCGCGAGCATGAGCGCGCCCAGGATCGCCGAGCGCGGTACGAAGTCGGAGCGCACGAAATAGATGGTCAGCAGGGAATAGAGGAACGTTCCGCCGAGAATGCCGGCCGTGACCTGGTTGACCAGTTCGCCGGTGAAGCGCTTCAACAGGCGCGGTCCGATATTGCCGGCGGCGAGGGTAAAAACGACCAGAACCAGCGAGTAGGCGAGGCTGAGCGCCGTCATCGCGCCGGTGGCGATTACCGACAGAAGCGTGCGTGCCGTGTCAATATCCGTGGAGAGCGGAAGCGCCTTCCAGGTGCTCGCGAAGACCATCTTTTCGAGGAAAACGAGCGGCAGGGGCATAAGCCCGATGCCGACCGCGATCGCGGCGGGGACGGTTAGCAGAAGAAAAACCGGTTTGGTCAGAAAATTGCCGATCACCGAGGATCCTCGCCTGTTCGCTTCGACGGTAGCATCGCGCCGACGCTCAGATGAAGGGGCGGCAGGTCTCGGGTGCCGGACTCCAGCTGGCGATTTCGCAAAGACCGTCGAAATTCAGCACCTCGCAGCCGCGATCAAGCCAGCGGATCATGTCCCGGTTAGCGAGTTTGCGAAGCGTCTTGTTGGTGTGCACGACGGAAAGACCCAGCGTGTCTGCGACATGATACTGAGTGATCGGGATCGTCTGCCGGCCGCTGCCGATCAGTCCGACAGTGCTGGCGCGGCGATGCAGGAAGGCAAGCAGATAGGCCGCCCGCTCCAGCGCCGAACGGCGGCCGATGCTCAGCAGATGTTCGTCGAGGATGCGCTCCTCGCGCGCCGCGATCCAGGTCACGTCGAAGGCAAGCGTCGGGTGATTGGCGAACAGGTCGGTCAGCCGGTCGCGTTCGAAAACGCACAGCGTGACCGGTGTCAATGCCTCGACCGAATGCTGCATCTCTCCCATCAGGCTTGCCTGCAAGCCGATAAGATCGCCGGGAACGACATAGTTCAATATCTGCCGGCGGCCGTCCTCGAGGATCTTGTAGCGGAACGCCCAGCCCGACAGCAGCGTGTAGAGATGGGCACTGTGAGCGCCCTCGACCAGAATGGTCGCGCCGGCATCGGCCGACAGCTCGCCCGTCTTGAAGTCCGACACGAACGACAATTCGGGCGCGTTGAACGTCCGGAAGTGTTTGAACTCGGCCAACGGGCAGTTCTTGCACTTCGTCCGCGCCGCCTTTGTCGGTTGGGTTTTGCTCATCGTCTTTCCTGAAATGGTTTTGACGGAAACGTGCGGGGAGCAAATTTGTTCCCTCCCGCAACGTTACGTGTCTTTTTTAAATGACGTGAGCCTCGCAACGCGCTCTTGTCGCGGCCTCTCCTGCGAACACGATTGGCTTGGAAAAATGACCCCGCGTGTGCTCGTCGTCGACGGCGAATACCTGATCGCCATGGATGCGGAACAGATCTTGACGACCGGACTGCGTTGCGAGGTGACCATCAGCTCGCCCGCGAATTGCCCGGCCCATCTGGGCAGAAAGGACTTCGATACCGTGGTGCTGGACATCGGAGCCGATCTGAAACGCCACGCCGCGCTCATCGACGGGCTTGTCGAAAGCAGGGTCCCGATCGTCTTTTCAACGACATGCGTCGACTACGCGGACGGGCTGCCGGGCCTGTGCGGCTATCCCGTGGTGCTGAAGCCATATGGCGACGGCAATCTCGTCGCCGCGGTGCAGGCCGCTCTCGAGAGATACGTCCTGCCGACATGATCGCGGCGCGGCCGGAATGTCAGAAGACCGGTCCACCGTGGGTCGCGGCCGCCATGTCCGCATCCGGGCCGTAGTCGGCCTGGCCGGAGACCTCGAGCAGTTCCTGCAAGCGATTGCGGGCGCGATTGACGCGGCTCTTGATGGTTCCGACCGCGCAGCCGCAGATTTCGGCGGCCTCTTCATAGGCAAAGCCGGAGGCGCCAACCAGCAGGATCGCTTCACGCTGGTCGTCCGGCAGCTTTTCCAGCGCCGCCTTGAAGTCCTGCAGGTCGAGCGACCCGTGCTGGCCCGGGTGCACGGCGAGTTGCGCCGTGAACGTGCCGTCGCTGTCCTGAACCTCGCGACCCCGTTTGCGCATCTGGCTGTAGAAATCGTTGCGCAGGATCGTGAACAGCCAGGCCTTCATGTTGGTGCCGAGCTCGAAGCTGTGCTGCTTTGCCCACGCCTTCATGATCGTGTCCTGCACGAGGTCGTCCGCACGGTCCGGACTGCCGACGAGGGATACCGCGAAAGCGCGCAGGTTCGGCAGGCAGGCGAGCATCTCCCGCTTGAAGCTCGGCTGCTCCGTCTTCGGCTCACTGCTCATGACCGGAGGCCTTCTCAGCTTCGTCGAGTTTTTCGAGGAGATCGAGGAAACGGTCGGGAATCCCCTCTGCCTCGACCGAACTGTAGAGTTCGCGAAGCCTCATGGAGATCTGCGAATTGGGATCGTCAAAGCCCGCTTCGCCGCTGTTTCCTGCCGGGGCCGCGCCCGTTTTTTTGTCAATGCCAGTCATTGTTCCAGGGTGCCTGTCATTCGTCCATTTGTCGTGAAACGCGCGAAGCAAAAAAACGTTCCAACCTTCCCGGAACTTTTTTCACCGGCCGGCGTTTACCCTCCAGCCCGTATGCGGAAAAGTCAGGGAGACTCTTAAATGTCGCTTTCCACGCGCGTCGCACCTCACCTTGTTTATCTGCGTCGCTATGCGCGCGCCGTCGCCGGCTCGCAGACGTCGGGAGACGCCTATGTCGCGGCCACTCTCGAGGCCTTGATCGCCGATGTCTCGGCCTTTCCCGAAGCCTCAAGCGATCGCGTCGCCCTTTTTAAACTGTTCGCGAGGCTGTTTGGTTCCACGCGGCTCGAGATCGAGGATCACGAGTCTCCATTTGCATGGGAAAAACGCGCGGCGGCAAATCTGAAAATGATCCCGCCTCTCGGCCGGCAGGCCTTCCTGCTGGTCTCGGTGGAGAATTTCTCCACCGCCGAGGCGGCCGAGATCCTCGGCATCGACGAAGACGAGTTCCCCGCCTTGCTGGCGACCGCAAGCGAGGAGATATCGCGTCAGGTCGCGACCGACATCATGATCATCGAGGATGAGCCGCTGATCGCGATGGATATCGAGCAGATGGTGGAAAGCCTCGGGCACCGGGTCACGGGTATCGCCCGCACGCACACCGAGGCCGTCGATCTGTTCCAGCGTACAACGCCGAAAATGATCCTCGCCGACATTCAGCTCGCCGATGGAAGTTCCGGCATCGATGCGGTCAACGACATCCTCAAGACCGATACCATTCCGGTCATCTTCATCACCGCCTTTCCCGAGCGCCTGCTGACGGGCGAGCGGCCGGAGCCTGCTTTCCTCGTCACCAAGCCGTTCAACCCGGATATGGTCAAAGCGCTGATCAGTCAGGCCCTGTTCTTCAATGATGCGGCGCATTCGGTCGTCTAGGGGTGATGTAGGGAAAATTTTTGGAACAAAAAACGATGTCACGCATTTTACAGATAGCAACACAGAAGGAGAAACAGAATGCTGTATTATGCTATCGTGTTTTTTGTCATCGCCATTATTGCCGGCGTGCTCGGCTTTGGTGGCATTGCCGGGGCATCGGCAGGTATCGCCCAGTTGCTGTTCTACGTTTTCCTGATCTTCCTCGTCGCGTCGCTGATTTTCGGTTTCGTCCGCCGGCCGCGCTAGTCGGCGGGTAAAGGCCACAAAACGGGCGCCGGCTTCCAGGGCGCCCGTTTTGACGTGAGTGTCGCAACGAGGTTTTCGCTGATCGACAAGTAGACCAGCCCGCGCTCGAATTGGTACATCCCGAGCTGTCGCGTTGGAGGTTTTCGTGGTTCGTCGACTTACTTGGCAAAAATCCGGCCAGTCAGAAGGCCAGCTCCGGGAGTATCTTATTCTTGCCCTCCTGCGTTCGGGCGTCTGCGTGACGTTGCAGGATGGTGAGCTCGACTATCTTTATATCGCCAATCTACCGGAGATCTGGAACGTCAAATCCGGCGACAGGCCGACCGACGCAGCGATTTTCGGCGGTGCGATCGCAGCGCGTCTGGAAGAGATGAAGGGCGCGGCCCGCACCGGAAACGCGCCCAGCCATGCCGAGCTGCAGATCGACGATGACCATGTCTTCGATTTTCACGTCGAGGCGGTCGCCGCACCCGATGGCTCGACCCACATCCTCACCACCATCGTCGACCTTTCGGAAAAGCAGAAGCGGGAGAAGGTCCTGCGTGCGCTGCTGCGCGAGATGAGCCACCGGTCCAAGAACCTGCTCGCAATCATTCAAAGCATCGCCTCGCAAACCGCGAAACACACCGTCGATGTCGACGGGTTCCTGAGAAAGTTCCGCGGCCGACTCTATTCCCTTTCCCGTTCCCAGGATCTCGTGACCGACTCCAGCTGGCGCGGCGCTTTCGTCAAGGAACTGATCCATCAGCAGCTCGACAAATACGCCGAACAAGGCCGCCTCAGGATTTCCGTTTCCGGCGACGACGTGTTGTTGTCGCCGAACGCCGCTCTCCATGTCGGTCTCGCCTTGCATGAGCTGATCGTCAATGCAGTCAGCCACGGCGCGGGGCAGGGTCGCTCCAGCGGCATCGAGATAACGATCGCGACATCGCATGACGGTGATGGTGGCGCGAAGCTGCTCGAACTCACCTGGAGGGAGCCGGTCGCTGCGGACCCTGCTGGCGATCTGGCTGATCTGTCTGCCAGGGACGGTGCCGAATCCACAGACCGGCACTTCGGAAGCGTCGTTCTGGAACGCATCGTACCGGCATCGGTCAACGGAAAGAGCCGTTACGAAATCGGTGAGCACGAAATCACCTACGAGCTGAAATTCCCCCTCACGGAAGCGCAGTAAAAGTCGCCTTGCCGACGTAGCCAGCCGGCTTGCCGTCTTCGTCGTCACAGCGGAACCCGCGCGCGTCGGCGCAAAAAAACACCGCCCGAAACGGGCGGTGTTTTTGTATCAGCGATGCCTGGTCGGCTTCGTTGATCGCGCGACCTAAGAGCGGCCGAGCCAGTCGTCGATCTCGCGCTCCGCGTCTTCCTCGGCCTTGCCGTAGCGTTCCTGCAGGAGGCCGGTGAGCTGCTTGCGCTTGCCGGCGACGACGTCGAGGTCGTCGTTGGTCAGCTTGCCCCAGTTCTCCTGGACCTTGCCCTTGAACTGCTCCCAATTACCCTCGACCTGGTTCCAATTCATAACAATCTCCTTTGCGTTCTTCTGAGCGGATCGCTGTCCGCCTGAATAAAACGCGATTGTCCGGGAAAGGTTCCGGTCGAGATAGGGATTATATTCTTCAAAAGACACGGCCGGTCGTTCATGAACGGGATCTTTTCCGTCGGGTGGCTGGGAATGGCCCCGGCGCGCAACGGAACAATACTGAAGGTTTTACAGAACACAGATGACGCGACGGCAGTTTTCGAAAATATAGAAAAATCAACAATGTGAATTACAAGTTGAAATGGCTGCTTTTGGGCATGGTGGGCATGTAAAAGTTTATTGTGGGAGCGGCGCGGCGGGCTTATACCGACGCGCGGGACTGGCAGTCTGGTCAGCGGAAGAGAGCGTATGAAGCGGTATCTGCCTCTGGTGTTTTTTCTGGTGGCCTCGGCGGCAGGCCTCGGCCTGACGTTCATCATGTACCGGGCCGAGGAAGTGGCCGAAGCCCGGCGTTTCGAGGTCGTCGCGGACGATGCCGTCGACCGCATCGAGGAACGCATCAGCCAGCATATGGCGTTGCTGACGGCGACCAATTCCTTCTTCGTCGCCAACCACGGCAAGGTGTCGAGTGACGCGTTCCGCGCTTTCGTCGCCGGTCTCAATCTGAACGGCTATTTCAAGGGCATCCAGGGCGTCGGATTCGCCCGGTTGTTGCCTTCCGCGGAGCGCAATGCCGTTGGCGGCGAGATCGGCTTCAATTATGGGCTGAAGCGGGCCGTCTGGCCTGAAACGGATCAGGGGCTTTCCGCCCCGATCGTCCTTCTCGAACCGACCGACGCCCGCAATCGCGTCGCGCTTGGCTATGACATGTTCACCGAGGCACGTCGGCGCGAGGCCATGAGGGCCGCGCTGGCGGCCGGTGAGATGCGGGCGAGCGCACCCATCGAGCTGGTTCAGGAGATCACCGAGGACAAGCAGGCCGGCTTCCTCGTCTACATGCCTTTTTCGGAAAAGCCAGCGGCCGGAAACTCCGGCCCTGACGCGGAGAAGCGCGTGAGCGGGTTCGTCTATGCGCCGTTCCGCGCCGGCGATCTGCATCGGGCCGCGTTGCTGAGGCCGCCGCACCTGCCGGTCCGGGTCGAGACGACAGACACCACCGATGGCGTCGGTTCGTTACTGTTTCGGTCCGAACGATATCCCGACGAGCCGGGTGAGGACGGGCACATGGTACAGCGGTCCATCCAGGTCGCCGGGCGAAGCTGGACCGTCAATGTGGTCGAGGCACACACGCGGCCCAACGCGCTCGTCTACTGGCGTTCCTTCGTTCTCGGCGCCGCCTCGCTGTTGTTTGCCGCCGCGCTCGCGGTTTCCATCCGCTCGCGCCTGAGAGCGGTGGCCGCGACCCGCAAGGTGCGCGAGATTTCCGAAAAAACGATCCAGGAAAAGGATCTGATGCTTCAGGAGATGAAGCACAGGATCAAGAATTCCATCGCTCGCATCCTCGCGATTTCCCGCCAGACGGCGAGCAGTTCCGAAACCATCGAGGAGTTTTCGTCCTCGTTTTCCGCCCGCTTGCAGGCAATGGCCAATGCTCAGGACATGCTGACCCGCTCGCGCTGGCAAAAGGCCGATCTGCACGAGCTTCTTGCGCAGGAGCTGGAGCAGGTCTTCGGCGAAACCCTCGACAATGTCTCTATCGATGGTCCGAAGGTCTCTCTCGACGAAAAGACCACGCATGCGCTCGGCCTGGTGTTCCACGAACTGGCCACCAATGCGATGAAGTACGGCAACATGACCGACGGCACGGGCGGGCTCTCGGTGTCGTGGACCGTCGACGGGGCAGCGCGCTCCCGGCGTCTTGTTCTCGACTGGGTGGAGCGGGGCGACGAAGCGATCGAGAAGCCGTCGGGCAAGGGGTTCGGCACGCGCCTGATCGACGCCAATGTCATGGGTGAGCTGTCGGGAACGGTCGAGCGCGCCTACCGCGAAAGCGGTCTTGAGATCCGCATCGCGATACCGGTCGCCTGACCCGCCGGGGCCGATCGACCGCGCCCGAACGTCTGCGTATCGTCATTTTTCAGGGAACAAGCGTCGCTGTTGCCGCGTTTTGCAGGTAACAAAACGAGGCTTTCATGAACCATGCCTATACGCCACGCCTGAAGGTCCGCGCCGAATCCCGCGCGAGTATGGATCAGGTCATCGTCACCGGCGCGCGCCTGTCGCTCATTGCCATCGGCATCGTCGTGCTCGGCGTCGTGCTTGAATACGCGCAGGTCCTTCTGGCGCCGCTCGCCCTTGCTGTGGTCATCGGGCTGATGTTCGGCCCGCTCGCCGACCGGATCGAACGGCTCGGCATCCCCCCCTGGGCGTCGGGACTGGCGACGGTGAGTGTTTTTCTCGCGATTATTCTCGTAGCGGCAACGGGGTTCGCCGTGCCGCTTTCGGCGTGGCTGGAAAAGCTGCCGATCATCTGGAGCCGGCTGCAGTCGGAGGTCACCGACTGGCGCAGCTTCTTCACCTCGATTGCCGGCTTGCAGGAGCAGTTGCGCGAGGCGATGGGGCAATCGGCGAAGGTTGCCGTCGCGGTCGACGGCGGGTCCCCGGTTGAGGACGTCGCCTATCTCGCTCCCGCCATTCTCGGCCAGATCGTCCTGTTCCTGGCCGGGCTCTACTTTTTCGTCGCGACACGTCATCGGATCCGCATCGCGGTACTTTCCCTGTTCTTCAGTCGCCGGCTCAGGTGGCGGATCGCCCATGTCTTCCGCGACGCCGAGCAGCTTGTCTCGACCTATCTCTTTCACATCACGGCTCTCAACATTGGGCTGGGGCTCGTCGTCTCGCTCGCCCTTTGGCTTGCCGGCGTTCCCTCCGCCCTGTTGTGGGGCATGCTCGCCGGAGTCCTCAACTACGTGATCTATATCGGGCCGGCGATGATGGTCGTGCTGCTGCTCGGCGTGGGTCTTGCCAGTGCCACCACCCCGTTCGGAATTCTGACGCCGCCACTGATCTTTCTGTTGCTGAATTTCATCGAGGCGCAGTTCGTCACGCCACTTGTGCTCGGGCGCACGATGACGCTCAACCCGTTCGTCATCTTCCTGGCGATCGTGTTCTGGATCTGGATATGGGGCCCGGTCGGCGGGTTCATCGCCGTCCCGTCGCTGCTCGTTCTCTATGCCCTGATACGCAACACCTTCCCGGCGCGGTCCTGAGCGGGCGAACGGGCGAGGTTGGTCTTTTTTGGAACCGATCGGCGGCTTTGCGCGTTCCCTCTCCATCACAGGAGAATCTGGCGGAGCACCATGCAAAATCGACTGAAAGCCGTAGACGAACCCATCACTGAAACCATGGAAGAGATGAAGCTGGCCGCCACCAAGGTGCAGCGTGGCGCGTCCGCCGTCGAAACCAGTGTTGTCGATGGCATCCAGCCCGACCTTCGGGAACTGCGGCTGAAGGTTTCGGAACTTGACGAAAAGATCGACGTGCGTCTGAAGCACATCAACCTGTCGCTCGTCGGCCTGTTGGCGATCGATATCGTGACGCTGCTGGCTGTCCTGTGGAATTTTGGCGCCTAGCTCGGCGCACCTGCCGAGAGCTTCTCGGGAAGCGACAAAAGCCGCCCGGCGTGTCTCGCCACGGGCGGCTTTTTTTCAGCATTGATCGTGCCCCGTTTCCGGCCTTCGCAAGCTTCAAACCCGCGAATATCCCGGACGCGGCCGGGGGCGGACCGCATCCGGGAGCCGACCGACCACTGTCTAGTCGGCGAGCGTCCGCAACTCGAGCTGGCCGATGGCGAGCGCGAAATTGACGCCGGTCTGCGCCGATACGCTGAGCTGCTGCAGGGCGATGGTTTCGCTCGATCCGCCAATCAGGACATTCGCGCCGAGGCCGGCGCCGACGGTCGCTTCTGCGCTGACCCCGCGATAGGTGCCGGCAAGCGCGCCCGGTTCCCGGATATCTTCGGTCGGCGCCAGCACCGCCCAGGAAATCACGCCCTGCTCCGTCGAGCCGATATCGACGCCGAACTTGGAAATCGCGCCGAAATAGGCTTCCTGGCTGCGGCCGTCTCCGACCGGGTCGAAGGTGCACGACAGGTCCTTGGTCGAGCCGAACAGGAACCCCGTACCGCCCTTCACCGCGCAGTTGAGTACGCCGACTTCGACCCGATCGATCGGCTGGCTGACAGCGGTCGTGGTGGCGAAACCCGTAAGGACCGTGGCAAGGCCGGCTGCAATGGCCATCTTGCGCATCGTTTTCTCCATTCTCTGGTTCTGCCGGCGGCCTGTCGCGTGGACGAAATCCAGCGCGCTCCAGCCGGCGGCTCGAGGAGAAAACGCGGCACGGGCGGGAAAGGTTCCCGCGAGGTTGTCGGGCCGAGATGGCCGGCTCTCGAGATCGGAACGAGGTTTTGGGATGTGGGGCGCAGGCCGTGGCCTGAACCCGGATGCCCTAGGGCTGCAGCACCTGTGTCGAGGTCACGCAATAGACCTTGGCGTCTGCCTCGTCCGCGGCGGTGCAGGCTGCCTCGTCGGGTTCCTCCCGCACAGCCACGCTGTCCTCACCGAGCGAAACCACGAAGCGCCGGCGCGGTGCCTCGGCCGCGCCGTCATGGGAGAACTTCTTGAACACCAGATCCGACGGCACGCATTTCATCAGTTTGATGTCAACCTTGCCGGCCTCGAGGATCTTGCGCACCGCGACGCTGCGCGCCTCGCAGCTCTCCAGCGTTTCGGTGTTCACGAACGCGGCCGATGTCCCGCCCGTTTCGAGCGCGCTCAGGATGATCAGCAAATAACCGAGCTGCATGTCGGCGAACTCCCGCTTTCTCCGATGCCTCCCCGCCCGAAGCAGCGCCTGCGACACTCGCCCGGCGCCCATCGAACAGGTTCTCCCTGGTCCGGTGATCGTCTTAGGCTCCGCGTCCGCGCCGTTCAAGTGCTCAGGTCGCAGATCGTGGTATCGACGTGGCTCGGCGCCCTGGATATCTGGCGCCTGCGCGACACCGGCCCGCTTGACATTCGCACCGCCCGCGCGTCTGTTAGGCGCGTGATTGGTTCCCCGTATGTTGAACATCGGGGATTAAAAGGGAACACGGTTAGGCGTACCCAACAGGGACCGAATCCGTGGCTGCCCCCGCAACTGTAAGCGGATAGCGATTGCCGCAATGTCGCCACTGGCCGTACGGCCGGGAAGGCGGGCAAGAGCCGAGACCCGCGAGCCAGGAGACCTGCCGTCGCACCGGGCGCCGTCGTGCGCTCAAGCCGAACCGGACGTCGGGGTGAACGTCTGGCGGTGAGGCGGGTCAGGATTTTCCGATATTCTCACACCCGACTTGGCGCCAACTGTCCCTGTTGTCCTTTCCATTTCGCCGGCGTTCGTCGGTCCGTTGGAGAGACGACATATGAAAACCTGCACCAGGGCCCTGCTCGCGGCACTTGCCGCGCTTCCGCTTGGGCTTTTTGCGGTGACCTCCGCCACCGCCCATTTCCAGCTCATCTACACGCAAGAAACCCAGATCGGGAAACCCGGCGACGTTCCGGTCAAGCTGATCTTCTGGCATCCGTTCGAAAACGGCCACGTCATGGATATGGGCAGGCCGCTTGCGTTCTTTGCCGTTCATCGCGGCAAGAAAATCGACCTGATGGACACGCTCAGGGAGACCACCTTCACGGGTTCGGGCAACAGCGCCATTGCCTACGATGCGAGCGTTCCGGTGAAGCGCTCCGGCGACTACATCCTCGCCGTGACGCCGGCGCCCTATCTGGAAAAGAGCGAAGACGTCTACATCCAGCAGATCACCAAGGCGTATCTCAATCGCTCCACGCTGCCGACCGACTGGACCACGCCGCTCGGCCTGAAGACCGAGATCATCCCGCTCAACAAACCGACCAACGTGATTGCCGGCTCGACCTTTTCCGGCCGCGTGATGGCCGACGGCAAGCCCGTCGCCGGCGCCGAGATCGAGATCGAATACATGGCGGCGGAACCCGACATGGCGACAAATACGGCGAAGGCGCCAGTCGCTGGCCCGATGCCCGGCGGATCCGTGGTCGCGCTTGCCGACGACAATGGCTACTTCACCTTCGGCATTCCGAAGGCCGGCTATTGGGGGTTCGCCGCGCTCGGCTCAGGGCCCGACACGGAGTACGAGGGCAAGAAACTCAGCCAGGACGCGGTCATCTGGATCCGCGCCTACGACGTGAAATAGGAGGCCGGACCGATGCATATCGTTGATGGAGCATTGTCTACCCCGGTCCTCATCGCCGGTACCGTGCTGGCGGTTGGCGGAATCGCGCTGGGGCTGCGCAGCCTCACGACCGAGAAGATCCCGGCCGCCGGCGTCCTGTCGGCGACCTTCTTCGTCGCCTCTCTCATTCACGTGCCGATCGGGCCGTCGTCCGTGCACCTGATCATGAGCGGCCTTGCCGGGATCATCCTCGGCTGGGCCGCCTTTCCAGCCCTGTTCGTCGGCCTGCTGCTGCAGGCGGTGTTTTTCGGTTTCGGCGGATTGACCGTGCTCGGCGTGAACACGCTGAACATCGCGCTGCCCGCCGTCATCGCCTACTACCTCTGCCGCCGTGGCATGCAGGCCGCGTCACCGGTCACAGCGGCCGCCTGGGGCGGTATCGGCGGCGGACTGGCGATTGCGTTGACGACGGGTGCGGTGGCGCTTGTGCTGGCCATCTCGGGGGAAGAGTTCGTTGCCGCGGCCAAGCTCGTCTTCTTCGCCCACATCCCGGTGATGATCATCGAGGCGCTGTTGTCGGCCGCCGCCGTGTTCCTTGCCCACAAGGTCAAACCGGAACTGTTCGGCGTCATGACCGCCGAGGGAGGCCGGGCATGAGAACACTAGCACTGTCCCTGATCCTTGCCGCGCTGATGCTCGCTACCCCGGCTGAAGCGCACAAGGTCATCGCCTCGGTTTTTGCCAGCGGCACCGCGATCGAGGGCGAGATCGGCTTTTCCAACGGCGACGCCCCGGCCGACCAGCTCATCGAGGTTTTCGATGATGCCGGCACGAAGATCGGCGAGACGACGACCGATGGCGACGGGTTCTTCGTCTTCACGCCGACGCAGCCCGTCACCCATGTCTTCAGGGCCAATTTCGGCGCCGGCCATGTCGTCGAGACCACAATGGCGGCGGGCGACGTCGCGGCGATCATCGCCAAGGCCGGACCGGCGACTGCGGATGCCGGATCGGAACAGGCTGCGCCGGTGCAAGTCTCCGCCACAGAGCCCGCGTCAGCCCCACCGCAAGCCGTCACCGTGGCATCGCTGAGCGACGCGGAGCGCACGGCGATCGAGAAGGCGGTGCGCGACGAAATCCGCCCGCTCCGGCGCGAGATCGCCGCCTACAAGGAGAAGACCAACCTGCAGAGCGTGCTCGGCGGGATCGGCTACATTCTCGGCCTGTTCGGCATCGGCTTCTATGTCGCGGCCCGCCGGAAGCAGGGAAGCTGACCCATGGGGCACGTTCTTTCGCGTCAACGTCGGATCCATGCTGATGCGGGCAACGCTTCGGAAGAAAGCCTTGTCGCCAGGGTCGATCCGCGCGTGCGCATCCTCGCCGCGGTCGCCTTTGCCGTGACCACGGTGTCCTGCAGCTCGCTTGGCGTTCTCGCACTGGCGCTTGGCGCCGCCGTCACGTTGATGCTGCTGGCAAACCTGCCCGTCGCCGCCACGCTGAAACGCATGGCCGCGATGGATGGCTTCATCGTCTTCATCCTGCTGCTGCTGCCGTTCACGGTGCCGGGCGAACCGGTCTTCACACTGTGGGGTTTCGAGGCGAGCCGGGAGGGTTTCGTGCAGGCAATCGCCATCGGCCTGACGGCGAACGCGGTGGTTCTGTCGCTCATGGCGCTGGTCGGCAGCATGGAGGCGGTCACCCTCGGCCATGCGCTACACGCGCTGAAAGTGCAGGCTTCGCTGGTTCACCTGCTGCTGTTCACCGTGCGCTATATCGAAGTGCTGCATCAGGAATATCTCCGTCTGCGCACCGCCATGAAGGCGCGTGGCTTCCGGCCGTCGAATTCGCTGCACACCTATCGCAGCTTCGGCTATCTCGTCGGCATGATGCTGGTGCGCGCGCTGGAGCGCTCCGAGCGCATCATGGACGCCATGAAATGCCGCGGCTTCACGGGATCGATCCCGATGCTGTCCCGCTTCGCGCTGTCGCCTGCCGATGCGGTTTTCGGGCTCGCAATCGCCGCGATCGTGGTCGGGCTCCTCGCCGCCGAGCATGCCCATGTCCTGCACTGATATGTCCTGCTCTGATATGCCCTGTTTTGAGCTTTCTGGCATCCGCTTCGCCTATCGCGGCCATGCCCCGGTGCTGGACGGTCTCGGCTTTTCGCTGACCGCCGGCGAGCGGCTCTGCATCACCGGCCACAATGGCGCTGGCAAGTCGACGTTGCTGAAGATCATGGTCGGCCTGCTGAAACCCGCGGCGGGACAGGTCGTCGCCTTCGGCAGCGAACGGCGTTCGGAAGCCGATTTCCTCGAAGTGCGCCGCCGCGCCGGTCTCGTCTTTCAGGACGCCGACGACCAGCTCTTTTGCCCGACCGTTGCCGAAGACATCGCCTTCGGGCCGCTCAACCTCGGCAAGTCGCGCGATGAGGCGCTGGCGATTGTCGAATCGGTCCTTGTCCGGCTCGACCTGATCGCGCTCAGAGATCGCATCACGCATCAGCTTTCCGGCGGCGAAAAGCGGCTCGTGACGCTTGCCGCCGTGCTCGCCATGGACCCCGACGTGCTGCTGCTCGACGAGCCGACCAACGCGCTCGACGACAAGAACGAGCAACGGCTGGTGGAGATCCTCCGTTCGCTGCCGCAGGCGATGGTGGTCGTCTCGCACGATCCGCATTTCCGCAAGACGATTGCCACACGCACGCTACGGCTCGCCGATGGCGTTCTCACGGCCGACGATCCCGACCGCGACGAGGCGTGAGGTGATCGCCCGGCGCATCTCGCCCGCGCATCCCTTCGACCATCTGTAAACCTGCTGCCGGGACGCGTATGCTCGCGCCGCCGCCACAACGCGGCATCACTGCAGCCCTTCGCCGGTTGCCGCAAACGCCGCCGCTGACAGGACCCTCATGAGTGTCGCCCTCTCCATGCTGATCGCCCTTGCGACCGATGCTGC
Source organism: Hyphomicrobiales bacterium (assembly GCA_002869065.1). Lineage (NCBI taxonomy): Bacteria > Pseudomonadati > Pseudomonadota > Alphaproteobacteria > Hyphomicrobiales > Hyphomicrobiales bacterium. The sequence goes on along the minus strand of PKTR01000002.1, from coordinate 474,367 downwards.
CATCGGCTGGCCGGACGGTCTCTACCGGCGCATCGGCCATCCGGTGAGCTGGATCGGCAAGGCGATCGATTTCGCCGACCGCAGCTTCAACGATGAATCGGGGCGTGGCACCCACATGGCCGGCGCGGCGGTCGCCGGCGTCATCGTGTTCGGTTCCGCCGGACTGGCGCATCTCGTCGAGCAGGCGATCCCATCGGGCTGGGCGCACACGATGATCGTCGGCACGCTCGCCTGGCCGTTCTTTGCCGTGCGTTCGCTGCATGATCATGTCGCCGCCGTGGCCGACCCGCTTGCAAAGGGCGATCTCGCCGCAGCGCGCCGCGCGGTCGCGGCCATTGTCGGGCGCGATCCAGACCAGCTCGACAAGGCCGGCGTTGCCCGCGCAAGCTTAGAGAGCCTCGCCGAAAACACCTCCGACGGCATCGTCGCGCCGCTGTTCTGGGCGCTTCTTCTCGGCCTGCCCGGCCTTGTTGCCTACAAGGCGCTCAACACGCTCGATTCCATGATCGGCCACCGCACCCCGCGCTACGAGGCGTTCGGCTGGGCGTCCGCCCGGTTCGACGACTTCGCCAATCTCGTTCCGGCCCGCATCACCGGCGCCCTGTTCGCGCTCGTGTCGCAGCGGCGTGGAACGGCGTTTGCCGTCATGCGTCGCTATGCGAGCCAGCACCGTTCACCCAATGCCGGCTGGCCGGAGGCGGCGCTGGCCGGCGCGCTCGGCGTTCGGCTTTCCGGCCCGCGCGTCTATCACGACCACGTCAGCGACGAGCCATGGTTGAACGGTGCCGCGCCCGATCCGACGCCGGCTGACGTCACCCGTGGGCTCGCGCTCTATCGCCGGCTGATCGCCCTCCTGTTCGTGTTCCTCGCCCTGTGGGCGGCGATGTTCTAGAGCATCGTGCAGCCAATTGGACCAATTGGCGTCGACAAAGATGCGGCTAAACAAAGGGATAGAGCATTTTGACGATTCAAACTGAACGCAAAATGCTCTAGACGTTCGGCATGATCGATCACGGCGGCAATCTCGATGAGGCAATCGCCCACTTCGGCGGCGAGCGTGCCGGTTGGCTGGACCTGTCGACCGGCATCAACCGCGTGCCTTATCCGCTGCCGCCCTTGCCGGAAAGCGCCTGGCGCGATCTGCCGACCCGCTCGGAGCTGGCGCGGCTCACCGAGGCGGCGCGCGCGGCCTATCGGACAAATGCTGCAATAGCCCCGCTTGCCGGCGCGCAGGCCGCCATCCAGATGCTGCCGCAGCTCGGCGCACCGGGCCGCGCGGCTGTGCTGTCGCCGACCTACAACGAGCACGCCCGCGCGCTCGAAACCGCCGGATGGCAGGTCACCGAGCCGGCCAGCCTCGCGGCGCTTGTGGGCGCCGATCTCGCCGTCGTCGTCAATCCGAACAACCCGACCGGCGAGCGCCACGCGCCGGACGCGCTGTTCGACCTTGCCGGCAAGGTTGGCCGGCTCGTCGTCGACGAAAGCTTCTGCGATGTCGCGCCGGAGCTGTCCGTTGCCGCCCATGCGGGGGAGGGCGGCCTCACCGTGCTGCGCTCCTTCGGCAAGTTCTACGGCCTTGCCGGCCTGCGCCTTGGCTTCGTGCTGGCCGTGCAAGAGACCATTGATGCACTCACCGCGAGGGCTGGTCCCTGGCCGGTCAGCGGCGCGGCGATTGCGACCGGCATTGAAGCGCTCAGGGACCAGGCATGGGCCGACGCGACCCGCGCCCGGCTCGCAGGCGATGCCGCCCGGCTCGACGCTCTGGCGGAATGCGCCGGCTGGCGCCTCGTCGGCGGCACCACGCTCTTCCGCCTGTTTGAGACGGCGGACGCGGGCAAGGCACAGGCGGACTTCGCCGCCGCCCATATCTGGAGCCGGATATTCCCCTGGTCGAAGCATTGGGTTCGGCTCGGCCTGCCCGGCACCGAGGCCGAATGGGCGTGCGTCGAAGAGGCCTTCGCCGCGCTCTAGTCAGCGGGCCATTGGTCAGCGTGCTTGGAATCAGCGGGCGAGCGCTATCATGCCGTCGATATCGAGATGGGCTTCCATCTCGTCGGCAAGCCGGTTGAGCACGCGGTCTACCTCGACGCCATAAGCGGTCGCCGATGTCGTCGCGCCGAGTGCATCGAGGAACGCGGCGCGAAACCCGTCATCGACGAACATGCCGTGCAGATAGGTCCCGGCAACGCGCCCATCGGCGGACACCGCGCCCTCCGGCATGCTCTCGACATGAGCGAAGGGGCGCGCACGGTCCGCTCCGTCGGTGCGGCCGATATGGATTTCGTAGCCGGAAAAGGCGCACCCCGATGCGGCGTGGCGGGCGGTGACCTCTGTCAGCCGCTTTTCCGGCGCCATCACCGTCTCGATGTCCAGAAGGCCGAGCCCCGCGTCTGTCCCGGGTGGGCCTTCGAGCCCGTCCGGGTCGGCGATGCCGCGGCCGAGCATCTGGTAGCCGCCGCAAATGCCGAGCACGCGCCCGCCGCGCCGCACATGGGCGGCAAGATCGATGTCCCAGCCCTGTTCGCGTAAAAAGGCGAGGTCGCCGCGCGTCGATTTGGTGCCCGGCACGATCACCAGATCGCAATCGCCGGGGATCGCCTGGCCGGCGTGCACCAGCGACAGGTCGATGTCGGCTTCCAGCTTCAGCGGATCGAGATCGTCGAAATTGGCGATCCGCGACAGGGCAAGGCAGGCGATCTTCACAGTGCCGCCGGCCTCGCCCGCCTTGAGGTCGAGCGCGTCTTCCGCCGGCAGCTTGGCGGCATCGCGGAAGAACGGCAGCACGCCAAAGCCGCGCCAGCCGGTCTGTTCCTCGATCAGCCGGTAGCCGTCGTCGAACAGGCTCGGGTCGCCGCGAAACTTGTTTATGAGGAAGCCCGCGATCATCGCCGCGTCGTCCGGATCGAGAACGGCTTTGGTGCCGACCATTTGCGCGATGACGCCGCCGCGGTCGATGTCGCCGGCCAATACGACCGGCACATCGGCGGCGCGCGCGAAGCCCATATTGGCGATGTCGCCGGCGCGCAGATTGACCTCCGCCGGGCTGCCCGCGCCCTCGACGACGACGAGATCGGCCTCGGCCTTCAGCCGCTCGAAACTTTCCAGTACCGCCGCAAGCAGGGTGGGTTTCAGCTTTGCGTATTCCCGCGCCTTGACCGTCGCGACGCGGCGGCCCTGCACCACGACCTGCGCGCCGACATCGGTTTCGGGTTTCAGCAGCACCGGGTTCATGTCGGTATGCGGCCGCACCCCGCAGGCAAGCGCCTGCAGCGCCTGCGCGCGGCCGATCTCACCGCCATCCTCGGTGACGGCGGCATTGTTCGACATGTTCTGCGGCTTGAACGGGCGCACCCTCAGCCCGCGCCGCGTCGCCGCCCGGCATAGGCCGGCCACCAGCAGCGACTTGCCGACATTCGACCCGGCTCCCTGGATCATCAAGGCGGGCATCGATCAGAATTCCACGCCCTTCTGGCCCTTGATGCCGGAGCGGAAGGGATGCTTGACGAGCGTCATTTCGGTCACCAGATCGGCGATCTCGATCAGTTCCGGCGCGGCGTTGCGGCCGGTCAGCACCACATGGGTCATCGCCGGCTTCTCGTCCTGAAGGAAGGCGACCACCTCGTTGATGTCGAGATAGCCGTAGCGCAGCGCGATGTTGATCTCGTCGAGCAGCACCATCGTGTTGCTGTCGTCGCGGATCAGCTCCTTGGCCTTTTCCCAGGCGCGGCCGGCGGCGGCGATGTCGCGTTCCTTGTCCTGCGTCTCCCAGGTGAAGCCTTCGCCCATCGCGTAGAACTGGCAGAGATCGGAAAACCGCTCCTCGATCAGCCGCCGCTCGCCGGTCTCCCAGGCGCCCTTGATGAACTGCACCACGGCGGACGGCATGCCGTGGGCGATGCAGCGCAGGATCATGCCGAAGGCCGCCGAGCTCTTGCCCTTGCCCGATCCCGTATGGACGATGATCAGGCCCTCCTCGCCCTCCTTCTTCGCCATCATGCGGTCGCGGGCGGCTTTCTTCTTCGCCATTTTCTTGACGTGGCGTTCCGAGTCCTCGTTGGCGGCGTCGGGCGTCGTCGGCTCCGTCATCGGCTTTCCTTCCTTGACATCAGCGCCGTTTTCAGAGCAGGTGAGGCGACGCTGGTTCCTGTCTTTATGACAGGCGAAGAGGGAATGCGACAGGGTCCATTGGTGAAATGGACGTGAAGCGCAGCCGCCCCCGCGACCGTGACCGGAAAGACCCCCCAAAGCCACTGGCCGACATGCCGGGAAGGTGGGTGGGCCGCCGATACCTCAACGCCATCGACGCATCGAGGTCATCGATATCCGCAAGCCGGGAGACCTGCCAGCACCGTGACGAGACAGCGGACGGGGTGTTCCGCAGGCGGCTCGGAACGGCGCCGCGGCGCTGTCCTCCTTGCAAGCTTCCCCGTTCCCAAAAAGCGTGAGGGAAGCGCGGCATGACCGCAAAACTCCATGTCTGCACCACCTGTCGCTGCGGCGGTCCGGCGCCGAGCGAGGACGCGCCCTGTCCCGGCAACCGGCTCTATCGCCGTCTGGTCGAGGCCGGCGCGCCGGAAAATGTCGAGATCGTGCCGGTCGAGTGCCTGTCCGCGTGCTCGCGCGGCTGCACCATCGCGCTGACCCAGCCCGGCTGCTGGTCCTATATCTACGGCGAGATGGACGCCGAGCACCATGTCGAGGACATCCTCGCGGGCGCTGCCGCCTATGCCGCCAGCAACGACGGCATCGTGCCCTGGCGCGAGCGGCCCCAGATCTTCCGCAAACAATCCGTTGCCCGCATTCCGCCCATGGAGGTGCCCGCATGAGCGATCTCGCCAAAATCCCCGTCACCGTGATCACCGGCTTCCTCGGATCGGGCAAGACCACGCTGATCCGGCATCTCATGGCCAACCCGCAGGGCAAGCGCCTCGCTGTGCTGGTCAACGAGTTCGGCGATGTCGGTGTCGACGGCGATATCCTGAAAAGCTGTTCGGACGAGAACTGCCCGGCGGAAAACATCGTCGAGCTGGCGAACGGCTGCATCTGCTGCACGGTCGCGGACGATTTCATCCCGACCATCGAGGCGCTGATGGCGCTGCCCGAAAAGCCGGAACACATCCTAATCGAGACCTCCGGTCTGGCGTTGCCGAAGCCGCTCCTGAAGGCCTTCGACTGGCCCGATATCCGCTCGCGCATCACGGTCGACGGGGTGATCGCGATCGCCGATGCCGAGGCCGTCGCCGAGAGGCGTTTTGCGCCCAATGTCGCCGCCGTCGACGCGCAGCGGCTCGCCGATGACAGCATCGACCACGAGACGCCGCTGTCGGAAGTCTTCGAGGACCAGATCTCGTGCGCCGACATCGTGCTCCTGTCGAAGGCGGATCTGGCCGGCGAAGGACGGCTCGCCGACGCCCGCGCCATCGTCGAGGCGGAAGCGCCGCGTCGCCTGCCGATCCTCGAGATGACCGAGGGTCGCATCGATCCGCGCATCGTGCTCGGCCTCAACGCCGCCGCCGAGGACGATCTCCATGCCCGCCCGTCCCATCACGACGACCATGACGACCACGAGCACGATGATTTCGACTCGGTGGTGATGGCGTTGCCGGAAATCGACGACGTCGAGGCGCTGACGGCGAAGATCGTCCGGCTTGCCCGCGAGCAGAATATTCTCAGGGTCAAGGGCTACGTTGCCGTCGCCGGCAAGCCGATGCGGCTTCTGGTGCAGGCGGTCGGCGAGCGTGTCCGCGCCCAGTTCGACCGGCCCTGGGGCGCCGGCGAGCGGAAATCCCGCCTCGTGGTCATTGCCGAACACCACGATATCGACGAAGCAAAAATCCGCGCCGTACTGGAGTCGTAACCGGCAATGCACGTCATCTTCCGCGAAAGCCGCGGGCTCGAAGACAACGAAACACCGCGCGATCTCGGCCAGCAGCCGGCCGATCTCGTCGTGCTTTCGTTTTCCGACAGCGAACTCGGCGCGTTCGCGGAAGGCTGGCGGCGGGGCAGGGACGGCCTGCCCACCCTCAGGCTCGCCAATCTGGCGATGCTCAAGCACCCGCTCTCCGTCGACACCTATCTGGAGAACACGCTCGAACACGCGCGCGGCATCCTCATTCGCCTGATCGGCGGCGAGCAATACTGGCAGTACGGGCTGCGCGAAGTGGCCGCGTTGGCGCGCCGCAAGGGCATCGCGCTGGCGGTGCTGCCGGCGGATGGTCGTCCCGACGAAAAGCTCGACGCGGTCTCGACGCTGCCGGGCGAAACGCTTTCCCGCCTGTCGGGCCTCTGCGATATCGGCGGTACGGCGGCAGCGTTGGCGGCGCTGCAGGAAATGGCGCGGGCGATCGGCTTTGATGTGTCGCCGCCGCCGACCATCGATCCCGTGCCCGATCACGGCTGGTACGACCCGCAAGAGGGCGTGCTCGAAGCTCTGCCGGAAACCGACCGGCCGCGCGTCATCGTCAGCTTCTATCGCTCCTATTTCACCGCTGCCGATCTGTCACCGGTCGATACGCTGATCGAGCTGTTCCGCGAGCGCGGCTTTGCCGCCCACGGGCTCTTCTCCGCTTCGCTGAAGGCGCCGGAAAGTGCCGCCTGGATCGGCGATCAACTCGCCCGGCTGAGCCCGGCGGCGGTCGTCAACGCGACGGCTTTCTCGGCCCGCCGCTCCGATGGCGGGCCTTCGCCGCTCGATGCCGCCGGCTGCCCGGTGTTCCAGGTCGCCCTGTCGACGGCGGAACGCGATCTCTGGCAGGAGGCCGAACGCGGTCTGCCGCCCGCCGATCTCGCCATGCATGTCGTGCTGCCGGAAGTCGACGGACGCATCTTCGCCGGCGCCGTCAGCTTCAAGACGGCGGGCGAGCGCGACCCCGAGCTGCAATACGCGCGCAGCCAGCACGGCGCCGACCGGGCGCTTGCAAGCGCCGTCGTCGAGCGTGTCTGCGGCTGGTTCCGGCTGGCCGAAACGACTGTCGCCGAGCGTCGTCTGGCGCTGGTGCTCTCGACCTATCCGGGCCGGGATCATCAGCTTGCCCACGCCGTCGGCCTCGACGCGCTCGCCTCCAGCGAGGAGATCCTGCGCGCGCTTGGCGAGGCCGGCTACCGGGTCGAAGCCGGCGAGGGGCTCGGCAAGGCGCTGCTCGCCAGGACGATCACCTGGCCGCTTGCTGACTATTGCGCGGCGCTCGAAACCCTGTCACCGGCGCTGCGCGAGGCGCTCGTTGCTGCCTGGGGAGAGCCGGAAGGCGACTCGCAAATCCGCAACGGGCTGGTGCATTTCCGCGCCCTGCGGCGGGGCAATGCGATTGTCGCGCTGCAGCCCGAACGCGGCGACGTGAATTCCCGCGATGACGACTATCACGACCTCACGCGCACCCCGCGCCATGCCTATGTCGCCTTCTATCTCTGGCTCAGGGCGCAGGGCATGCATGCGCTTGTCCATATCGGCGCGCACGGCACGCTCGAATGGCTGCCCGGCAAGGCGGTCGCGCTGTCGCATGACTGCTGGCCGCAGGCGCTGATCGGATCGACCCCGGTCGTCTATCCCTTCATCGTCAACGATCCGGGCGAGGCCGCACAGGCGAAGCGCCGCATCGGCGCCGTCACGCTCGGCCATCTGCCGCCGCCGATGGCGGCCTCCAGCGTGCCCGAGCGGCTGGTGCGCCTCGAACATCTGCTTGATGAGTATTCGACCGCCGACGGGCTCGATCCGAAACGCCGCAAGCGGCTCATCGCCTCGATCCGCGACGAGGCACGTTCAGCCGGCGTCGAGGCCGATATCGGGCTCGACGAAGCGGCCAGCGCGGCGGAGGCGATCACCCGCATCGACCGCTTCGTCTGCGACATCAAGGAAAGCCAGTACGGCGACGGCCTGCACATCTTCGCGACCGGCCAGTGCGGCGCGGGTGAACGCGATGGCTTGCTTGCCGCGCTTGCCGGCCGCCGCGTCGATGCCGGCCCTTCGGGATCGCCGTTCCGCGGCCGCACCGACGTCATGCCGACCGGGCGCAATCTCTTCACCACCGACCCGCGCTCGGTGCCGACCCGCGCGGCTTACACGCAAGGGGTCAAGCTCGCCGAGGAAGTCGTACGCCGGCACCTGCAGGATCACGGCGACTATCCGCGCGGCATGGTGATCGATCTGTGGGGCTCGGCGACGATGCGCACGGCCGGTGAGGAATTCGCCATGGCGCTGCATCTTGCCGGCGTCAAACCGGTCTGGGACAGCGGCTCGGAACGGGTGTCGGGCTTCGAGATCATCCCGCTTGCCCTGCTCGGACGCGCCCGCATCGATCTGACGCTACGCATCTCCGGCCTGTTCCGCGATGTCTTCCCCGGCCTGTCGCAAATGTTCGATCAGGCCGCCGCTGCCCTTGCCGGGCGCGATGAAAGCGAGGCCGACAACCCCTATCGCGGCCGCGCCGTGCCGCGCGTCTTCGGCCCGCGTCCCGGCCTGTTCGGGCTCGCCATGGGCGCCGCCCTCGACGACTATTCCGATGCCGGGCGCGCCGCCGCCGGCGAAGCCTGGCTGAACGGCTCGCAATGGACCTTCAACGCAGCCGGCGAGGCCCGCGCCGACCGCGCCGGCCTCGAAGCGCGTGTGGTCGATGCCGACGGTTTCATCCATGTTCAGGATCTGGTCGAGACCGACCTGCTTCTTGCGTCCGACTATGCCGCCCACGAAGGCGGATTTGCCGCCGCCCGCGCAGCGCTCGGCCGTGACGCCCCGGCGCTCTACCACCTCGATGCGACCCGACCCGACGATCCGCGCGCGCGCACGCTCGGCGAAGAGATCGGCCGCGTCGTGAGGGCGCGCGCCACCAACCCGAACTGGGCGAACGGCATGATGCGCCACGGCTTCCGCGGGGCGGCGGAAATCGCCGCGACACTTGATCATATGGCGGCCTTTGCCAACGCCACCCGCGACGTCGGCGGCCATCTGTTCGACGCATATTTCGAGGCGACGCTCGGCCGCGGCGATCTCGTCGACTTCATGGAGCGGGAAAACCCGGAAGCCCTTGCCGCCATGCGCGACCGGTTCCGCGCGCTTCGCGACAGCGGTCTCTGGATGACTCGGCGCAACTCGATCATTGCTGAACTAGGCGAAGAACAATGAGCCAGCAGTCAACAGTGGTCCCGATTATCCAGGGCCCGATTATCCAGGGCCCGATTATCCAGGGATGGTGCCCGGGCGCCCTGAAACCGATGCTGTCCGGCGACGGCTATGTCGTGCGCATCCGCCCGCATTCGGGACGCGTCGCGGCGGAGCAGATGGCCGCCATCGCCGCCCTGTCCGAAACCCACGGCAACGGGCTCATCGACTTCTCCGCTCGCGCCAATATCCAGATGCGCGGCGTCACCGCCGACAGCCACGCGCCGCTGATCGAGGCGCTCGGCGCACTCGGGCTGATCGATGGGTCGATTGCCGAGGAAACCACCCGCAACATCCTCGTCACCCCGTTCTGGCAGGCCGGCGACGGCACGGTCGAGATCGCCGACGCGCTCGCAGCAAGACTTGCCAGCGGGCCTGCACTACCCGGCAAGTTCGGCTTTGCCGTCGACACCGGTCCGCAGCCAGTGCTGTCCGAGGCCTCCTCCGATATCCGGCTTGAGCGCGCCGCCGACGGCACGCTGGTGCTCAGAGCCGACGGCATGGAGCGCGGCACGCCGGTGACGCCCGAAGAAGCGGCGGACAAGGCCGTCGCGCTCGCCGAATGGTTCTTGTCCTCCGGTGGTGCGCCTCAAGGTCGTGGCCGCATGGCCCGACACCTGGCAAGCGGCGCGGAGTTGCCGGCGGAGTTCGCGCCAACTCTCGCGCCAGCTCCGGCCGCGCCCGACGCAATTCCCGGGCTGACCGGAGCAGGCTTTCTCGCCGGCTTCGAATTCGGCCAGGCGACCGCCGCGACGATTGCCGCGCTTTCCCGCTGCGCGCCGGCCTTCCGCATCACGCCGTGGCGTATGGTGCTGGCCGAAGGTCTCGCCGAGGTGCCGGCCGTCGACGGGCTCATTGCCGATCCCGCCGAGCCGCTGCTCAACGTCCATGCCTGCACCGGCGCGCCGGGTTGTCCGCAGGCGCTGGCGCCGACCCGCGATCTCGCCCGCGCGCTGGCGCCGCAGTTGCCCAAGGGGGCGCGGCTCCATGTCAGCGCCTGCACAAAGGGATGTTCACACCCGTCGCCATGCGCGTATACCCTTGTCGCGACCGACGACGGCTTCGCACTCGTCCGCGACGGAACGGCAAGCGACGTGCCTGTCGCCACCGGTCTCGACCCTGTAACCCTCTTGGCCGACCCGGCAGGCCTCTTCGGACTTCAGTGATGCCCCACAGCTACGAAACGGACGGCGCGGCGATCTACGCGCAGTCCTTTGCCACCATCCGCGCGGAAGCCGAGCTTGCCCGTTTTTCGGCGGAAGAAGAACGCGTGGTCGTGCGCATGATCCATGCCGCCGGCATGGTCGGCCTGGAAAACCATGTTCGGTTTTCAGACGGCATGGCATTGGCTGCGATAGCGGCGCTCGAGGCCGGCGCGCCGATCCTGTGCGACGCGCGCATGGTCGCCGAAGGCATCACCCGCGCCCGCCTGCCGGCCGACAACGATATCGTCTGCACGCTGCATGACCCGCGCGTACCGGAGCTCGCCGCCTCGCTCGGCACCACGCGTTCGGCCGCCGCGCTCGAACTCTGGCGCGACCGTCTTGCCGGCTCGGTGGTGGCGATCGGCAACGCCCCGACGGCGCTGTTTCATCTTCTCAATATGCTCGAAGACCCAGCGGTGCCGCGCCCGGCCGCGATCGTCGGCTGCCCGGTCGGCTTCGTCGGCGCAGCCGAAAGCAAGGCCGCTCTGATGGCCGATCTGCCCGCGCCCGCACTCATCGTCGAGGGCCGGCTCGGCGGTTCCGCCGTCACGGTCGCCGCCATCAACGCGCTCGCCAGCCCGAAAGAATAACAATGTCGAAAATCGTGTGTGTCGGGCTCGGCCCGGGCGATCCCGATCTGATGAGCGTCAAGGCTGACCGGCTGATCCGGCAGGCGAAGCACGTCGCCTATTTCCGCAAGGCCGGCCGCACCGGTCAGGCGCGTCTGATCGTCAACGGCATGCTGGCGGCGGACGTCACCGAATATGCGATGGAATATCCGGTGACGACGGAAATCCCGTTCACCGACCCCGAATACAACCGGTTGCTCGCCGCCTTCTACGAGGATTGGGCGGATCGGCTTGCCGCCATGGCCGACGCCGGCGACGAGGTCGTCGTGCTGTGCGAGGGCGACCCGTTCTTCTATGGCTCGTTCATGCATCTGCATTCGCGGTTGCAGGGCCGGGTGGCGCTCGAAATCGTGCCCGGCATCACCGGCATGTCCGGCTGCTGGACCGCGACGGGCATTCCGATTGCCTGGGGCGACGACGTCACCACGGTGCTGATGGGTACGCTCGGCGAAGAGGCTCTCGTCGAGCGCATGAAAAACTCCGATGCCATCGCCGTCATGAAGATCGGCCGCAACCTGCCGAAGGTGAAGCGGGCGCTGGAAAAGGCCGGCCGGCTGGAGGCCGCCTGGCTGGTCGAGCGCGGCACCATGCCGGGCGAGCACGTCCAGCGGCTTGCCGAGGCGGGCGATGCCGTCTCGCCCTATTTCGCCATCGTGCTGGTGCACGGTCAGGGGAGGCGGCCATGAGCGCGTCCGGCACTGGCGTCCTCATCGTTGCCGGCCTCGGCCCCGGCGCTGAAAATCTGGTGACGCCGGAAGTCACGGCGGCCCTTGCCGAGGCGACCGATATCGTCGGCTACAAGACCTATGTCGACCGCGTCCCGCCGCGCGAGGGTCTCGCACTGCATGTCTCCGACAACCGCGAAGAGGTCGAGCGGGCGCGTCAGGCGCTGAAGCTTGCCGCGTCCGGGCGCAAGGTCGTCGTCGTCTCGTCGGGCGATCCCGGCGTCTTTGCGATGGCGGCGGCTGTGTTCGAAGCGCTCGAAGGCGGGTCGGAGGACTGGAAGGCGCTCACCATCCGCATCCTGCCCGGCATCACCGCCATGCTGGCGGCAGCCGCGCGCGCCGGTGCGCCGCTCGGTCACGACTTCTGCGCCATCAACCTCTCCGACAATCTGAAGCCCTTCGCGCTGATCGAAAAACGCCTGCGCCTCGCTGCCGAAGCCGATCTCGCCATGGCGTTCTACAATCCGCGCTCGAAGGCCCGGCCGCATCCGTTCGCGCGGGTGCTGGAAATCCTCACCGAGTGCTGCGGTGGCGACCGGCTCATTCTGTTCGCCCGTGCGGTGTCGACGCCGAACGAGGAACTGAACTGGGTCAGGCTCGCCGATGCGCGCCCGGAAATGGCCGATATGAGCACGATGGTGATCGTCGGCTCGTCGCAGACGCGCCGGGTCGAGGGAACCGGCTACGTCTACACGCCACGGTCGGCGTCATGACCAAGGAACGCCATCACCGTCGCCAGATCGTGCGCCACGGGCCGTTCGGGCACGGCGGGGCGGGCTATCAGAATGACCTCGAGGCCAAGCGTCCGCGCCGCATCGATCTTGGCGCGCGCACCCTCGCCACCGGCATTCTTGGCAACGACGCAGTCGATGGCGTGCCCCTTCAGGAGCGCCAGATCGTCATCGTAGCGGAACGGGCCGCGATCGACGACAATCTTGCAGTCCGGCAGGGGCTGCGGATCCTGCGGCGGATCGACGAGGCGCAAGAGGTAGTGATGCTGCGGCTGGGCGGCAAAGAGATCGAGGTTCTGCCGGCCGATGGCGAGAAACACGCGTCTCGCGTTGCCTTCAAGCGCCGCGACCGCGCCGGCCATGTCGGGCACCGAACGCCAACGGTCGCCCGTCTTGCCCACCCAGGGTTTGCGCTCGAACGCCATCAGCGGGACGCCGGCAAGCCGCGCAGCCTCGACCGCATTGGTGCTGATCTGCGCCGCGAACGGGTGGGTCGCATCGACGAGATGGGTGATAGTGTTGTCGCGCATCCACTGGGCGAGACCTTCCGCGCCGCCGAACCCGCCGATACGGGTTTCGACCGGCTGCGCACGCGGGTTGTCCACCCGGCCGGCATAGGACAGTACGGCAGCAAGCCCCGCATCGGCGCAGGCCTGCGCCAGCCGGCTTGCTTCGCTGGTTCCGCCGAGAATGAGGGAGCGGGTCATGACTGATCCCTGGCTGACGATCATCGGTATCGGCGAGGACGGGCTGGCGGGTCTCGGCCACGCGAGCCGTTCCGCGCTCGCCTCCGCTCATAGCATCTTTGGCGGCCCCCGCCATCTGGAACTGGCCGAAGCCGGCGAACGGTGCGAGCCGTGGCCGCAGCCGTTCTCGCTCGATCCGGTTCTTGCCCGGCGCGGCGAACCGACAATTGTGCTCGCCTCCGGCGATCCCTTCTGGCACGGCGTCGGCGGCAGTCTGGCGCGCCATCTCGATCCCTCCGAATGGGTCTGCCATCCGGCGCCCTCGACCTTTTCGCTGGCCGCCGCCCGGCTCGGCTGGCGGCTGGAAGAAACGATCTGCCTCGGCCTTCATGCCGCGCCGTTTTCGAGGCTTCGCCCGGTGCTGTCGAAGGGCGTGCGGGCGATCTGCCTCGTTCGCGATGGCGAAGCGGTCGGTGCGTTGGCGGCCTGGTTGTGCGAGCACGGTTTCGGCCCGTCCGAGCTGATGGTTCTGGAAGCGCTCGGTGGCGGCGATGAACGCGTCCGCCGAGCGAGCGCCGAGGGTTTCGCCCTTGCCGATATCCGCGCGCCGGTGGCGGTTGCGATCGACACGGTGGGCACAGGCGGCCTGCCGCGCGCCTCCGGCCTGCCGGACGATCTCTTTGCCCATGACGGCCAGATCACCAAGCGGCCGATGCGCGCGATCACCCTGTCGACGCTCGGCCCCCGCCCCGGCGAGCTGCTGTGGGATATCGGCACCGGCTCCGGCTCGATCTCCATTGAATGGCTGCTCGCCGCTCCCGGCACACGCGCCGTCGCGCTCGAAGCCGATGCGACCCGCGCCGCCCGCGCGGGCGAAAACGCCGAGCGCTTCGGCGTCGGTCATCGCTTCGAACTCGTTCATGCCCGCGCACCGGACGGCCTCGGCGGCCTGCCGCAGCCCGACGTCGTCTTCGTCGGCGGTGGCGCCAGCGAGGCCGTGCTGACCGCTCTGTGGGATGCCGCTCCCGCCGGAACGCGCATCGTCGTCAATGCCGTCACACTGGAGACGGAAGCACTCATCACCCGCTTTGCCGGCGAGAAAGGCGGCGATCTGCTCCGGATCGCGCTGTCGGAAGCTCGCCCGCTCGGCTCGAAACATGGCTGGCGCGCCGCAATGCCGGTGGTGCAATGGAGCGTGACGCGATGAGGGTGGCAGGGATCGGTCTGCGGACGATTGCCGAGGAGGCGTCGCTTGTCGACGCGCTCGATGCGCTTGGCGGAACCGACGGCCTAGACGCGCTCGCCTGCCTCGATGAGAAGGCCGGCGCACCGCAACTCATCAGCCTTGCAACGCGGCTCGGCCTGCCGATCATACCGGTGACGCGCGACGCGCTCGCCGGAGAGACCACGCTCAGCCGGTCGCAGCGCGTCGAAAACCTGTTCGGAACGGGTAGCGTCGCGGAGGCCGCCGCCTTGGCCGCCTGCGGTCCCGGCGCCCGGCTCGTCGCGCCGCGGTCCGTCTCGCCCGACCGCATGGCGACGGCGGCAATCGCCGTTTCGGGAGACATAGAATGACCGTCCATTTCATTGGCGCCGGCCCCGGCGCCGCCGACCTTCTCACCCTGCGCGGCCGCGATCTGATCGCCGCAAGCCCGGTCTGCCTCTACGCCGGCTCGCTGGTCCCCGAAGGGGTGCTCGCCCATTGCCCGGCGGACGCGACCATCATCAACACCGCGCCGATGTCGCTCGACGACATCATTGCCGAAATCGCCAGGGCCCACGCCGCCGGCAAGGACGTGGCGCGGCTGCATTCCGGCGATCTCTCGGTCTGGTCGGCGATGGGTGAACAGCTGCGCCGTCTGCGCGCCGCCGGCATTCCCTACGACATCACCCCCGGCGTACCTTCCTTTGCCGCCGCTGCCGCGACCATCGGCGCGGAGCTGACCCTGCCGGGCGTGGCGCAATCCGTCGTGCTGACCCGCACCTCGGGCCGCGCGACGGCGATGCCCGAGGGCGAGACGCTGGCGAACTTCGCCCGCACCGGCGCCGTGCTCGCCATTCACCTCTCCATCCATGTGCTCGACAAGGTGATCGCCGAACTGACGCCTGCCTATGGCGCCGAGTGCCCGGTCGCCGTCGTCTGGCGCGCGTCCTGGCCCGACGAGAGGGTGGTGCGCGCAACGCTCGGCACGCTCAACGCGGCGATTGCCGGCGAGATGGAGCGCACTGCGCTGATCCTTGTCGGCCATACCATCGGGGCGGAGGACTTCGACGAAAGCCGGCTCTATGCCGACGACTACGACCGTCGCTACCGGCCGCGCGGCACCGAGCCCCGCTTCCCTGAAAAGGATCCGCAATGACGGCCGGTCTGCTCGTTTCCGCGCCTGCCTCCGGCGCCGGCAAGACCACGGTCGCGCTCGGCCTGGCGCGTGCCTGGACGCGTGCCGGACTTGCCGTGCAGCCGTTCAAGAGCGGGCCCGACTATATCGATCCGGCGTTTCATGCAGCCGCGACCGGCTGCCCGTCGGTGAACCTCGACAGCTGGGCGATGACGCCGCAGATGATCGCCGCGCTCACGGCGCGCGCGGGCGAAAGCGACATCGTTCTCGCCGAGGGCTCGATGGGCCTGTTCGACGGGGTCGCCAAACCCGGCGAAACGGGATCGGGCGCCAGCGCCGACATCGCCGCGCTGATGGGCTGGCCGGTGGTGCTGGTGCTCGACGTCTCCGGTCAGGCGCAGTCGGCGGCGGCGATCGCGCGCGGTTTTGCCACGATGCGCGCCGATGTGACGATGGCCGGCGTTATTCTAAACAAGGTCGCCAGTCCGCGCCACGAGGCGCTGGTGCGCGCCGGCATGGAGGAAGCCGGGATCACGGTCTTCGGCGCACTGCCGCGGCGCGAGTCGATTGCCCTGCCGGAGCGCCATCTCGGGCTCGTTCAGGCCGGCGAACATGATGGTCTCGACGCAATCCTCGAAGCCGCCGCCGATTTCGTCACCGAGCATTGCGATCTGGACGCCCTGCGCGGCGCGGCACGGAGCGCACCGCCGCCGGCCGGTACATGGTCGGCGCCGCCGCCCGGACAGCGGATCGCGCTTGCCCGCGACGATGCCTTCTCCTTCGTCTATCCGCATCTGCTTGAAGCCTGGCGGGCGGCGGGTGCGGAGATCCTGCCCTTCTCGCCGCTTGCCGATGAGGCGCCGGACGAGGCGGCCGACATCTGCTGGCTTCCCGGCGGCTATCCCGAACTGCATGCCGGCAGGCTGGCGGCGGCCGGCACTTTCCGCGCAGCGCTGCAACGCTTCGCCGAGACACGCCCGGTGCACGGCGAATGCGGTGGCTACATGGCGATGGGCGCAGCGCTCATCGACAAGGAGGGCACGCGCCACGAGATGGCCGGCCTCGTCGGCCTCGTGACGTCCTATGAGAAGCGCCGCATGCATCTCGGCTACCGCGTGGCGGAGCTCTCCGCGCCAATGCCGGGCTTTGCGGCCGGCAATGTGCTGCGCGGCCACGAGTTCCACTATTCGACCATTCTTGAACAGCCCGACGCCCCGCTCGCCGCCGTCACCGATGCGACAGGCGCGACGGTTGCCGAAACCGGCTCGCGGCGCGGCAATGCAACCGGCACCTTCTTCCATCTGATCGCGGCGGCTTCGGATCGGTCGGGCAGGGGAGGCGCGGGCGCATGAAGGAACTGGTCCTCATCGGCATCGGCACCGGCAATCCGGAGCATCTGACGCTGCAGGCGATCCGCGCCATGCGCGCCTGCGACCTCGTCCTCGTACCGCGCAAGGGCGAGGAGAAGGCAGAACTCGCCGAACTGCGGGACGAGCTCTGCGCCACCCACGGGGCAGAGACGACCCGCATTGTCCATTTCGACATGCCGGTGCGCGATCCGGCCATTCAGCCTTACCGCGCCCGGGTCGATGCCTGGCACGACGCGATTGCCGCGCGCTGGCTCGGCGCGATTGATGCAGGGGACGGACCGGCGGAGCGTGTCGGATTGCTGGTGTGGGGCGACCCCTCGCTCTATGACAGCACCATGCGGATCACCGAGCGCCTTGCCGCGCGCCGCGATTTCCGCCTCACCGTGATCCCCGGCATCACCGCGCTGCAGGGCCTGACGGCGGCTCACGCGATCCCGATCAACGAGATCGGGGCAGCCTTCACCGTCACCACAGGCCGGCAATTGCGCGATCATGGCTTCCCGGCGGATGTCGATACGGTCGCTGTGATGCTCGATGGCGAATGCTCGTTCCAGACGCTCGACCCGGAGGGGCTGCAGATATGGTGGGGCGCCTATGTCGGCATGGAGCAGGAAATCATCGACGCCGGCCCGCTCGCCGAAGCCGGCCCGCGCATCGTCGAGGCTCGCGCCGCGGCACGCGCCAAGCACGGCTGGATCATGGATATCTACATCCTGCGCCGGCAGCCGCGTACGGAGGCGTAAGTCGCATTTCGTCAGGCCGGTGTTTTAAAAGAAAAGCTTCCATAGAAGCGGCAGCAGGATCGCGGTCGCGAGCGCGTTCAGCCCCATGGCGAGGCCGGAAAAGGCGCCGGCCACTTCGCTGACCTGCAGCGCGCGGGCCGTGCCGATGCCGTGGCTCGCCGTGCCGATGGCGACGCCACGCGCGCCCCAGTCGCGGATGCGCAGAAGGTTGAGCAGGCCGGGGCCGATCATCGCGCCGAGAATGCCGGTGAGGATGACGAGCACGGCGGTCAGCGAGGGCAGGCCGCCGAACTGCGCGGAAATTCCCATGGCGACGGGCGCCGTCACCGATTTCGGCGCGAGCGAGATCAGCGTGTCCTTCGAGGCGCCGAGGAAATAGCCGATCCCGACAGCCGAGATTGCCGCAGTCAGCGAGCCGGCGATGATGCTGGTCAGAAGCGCAAGCGCGGAGCGGCGCACCTTGTTGAATTGCCGGTAGAGCGGAATGGCGAGCGCGACGGTTGCCGGGCCGAGCAGGAAGTGTACGAACTGCGCGCCGTCGAAATAGGTCTCGTAGCTTGTGCCGGTGGCGAACAGGGTCGCCACGATGATCAGCACGGCGATCAGCACCGGATTGAGCAGCGGGTTGAGTTTGCCCTTGCGATAGAGCCAAAAGCCGGCCTGAAAGGCGACCAGCGTCAACGTCAGGTGCAACAGCGGGCTGGCGCTCAGATAGACCCAGATATCGCGAAGATCGCCCATCAGCCCGCATCCTTCGCGCTGTCATCGTCCGACGTTGGCCGAAGCCAGTTCATCAACAGCGCGGTGACGGCCACCGTCAGCGCCGTCGAACCGACAAGCGCGACGGCGATCGGCAGCAGGTCGCGGCCGATCAGCTCGATATGCAGCATGACGCCGACGCCGGCCGGCACGAACAGCAGCGACAGATTGTTGAGCAGCCCGTCGGCGGTGCGCGCGAGGTCGTCCGGGATGCCGCCTCGTATGGCGAGGAACAGGAACAACAGCACCATGCCGAGGACCGGGCCGGGCACCGGCAGGCCGGTCGCCCGCACGGTGACTTCACCGATCAGCTGGCAGACGAAAATGAAGGTCAGATAACCGAGCATCGCGCATCCTCTCGCGGCGGCGGAAGAAATCACGAGTCTAAAGCGCTTTCCCGAAAAGTTGACAGACTTTTCGGATTAGAAAACGCGTGAAAAAAATCAGGCAAAGCATGTTGCGCGTTTCTTTTCGAGCGCGACATGCTTTGCCGGGGATATTCGCCCGCCTATTAGGGTCAGCAGGAAAGCTGTTCGGGATCGCCCGACGCTTCGTCCTTGCGCCGGCGCAGCGCGGGCGCCATCACGCACAACAGTTCGAACATCAGCGACACACCGAGCCAGGCCGTGTTGCCGGAGGTGTCGAAGGGCGGCGAGACCTCGACCAGATCGGCGCCGATGATGTCGACGCCGGCCAGTTCGCGCACCACCTGCATCGCCTCGAAGCTGGTCGGCCCGCCGACCTCCGGGGTTCCGGTTCCCGGCGCGTAGGCCGGATCGACGAAATCGATGTCGTAGGAAACATAGGTCGGCTGGTCGCCGACGATGTCGCGCGCTTCGGCCATCACATCGGCAACGCCGCGCGCGAAGTATTCCTCGATCGCGATGATGCGGATGCCGACCGAGGCCGCGAAGTCGCGGTCCTCATTGTCGTAGGCCGTGCCGCGAATGCCGATCTGCACGGTGCGCGTCGGATCGATCAGCCCCTCCTCGACGGCGCGGCGGAATGGCGTGCCGTGGGTGTAGAGCGAACCGTTGAAATAGCTGCGCGTGAGGTCGGTGTGGGCGTCGAAATGAACGAGGCCAACTGGAGCATCGGCGGCAACGCCACGCAGAACGGGCAGGGTGCAGAGATGATCGCCGCCGGCCGAAAGCGGCGCGATACCGACCTGCTTGACCCGCTTGTAGAAGGCGGTGAAGCGATCCAGGCTGTCGTGCAAGTCGCACGGATTGGGCGACACGTCGCCAAGGTCGGCGGCCGCCACCATCTCGAACGGGCGGATGCCGGTGACGCTGTGCTGCGCGCGGATCATGGTCGACAGGTCGCGCAGCTGGCGTGGCCCGTGTCGCGGTCCCGGCCGGTTCGTCGTGCCGCCATCCCACGGCATGCCGATCAGCCCGATCTCGACCTCGCCGATCTTCGCGTCGTTGAGCGGCACGTAAGGCAGGCGCATGAAGGTCGGCACGCCGGCAAAGCGCGGCAGGTCGAAAGCGGATACGGGATGGAAAAACGGATCGCTCATGCGGCCTCCAGGAAACGGCAGCGCGGCGATGCGCCCCCTGCCGCCTCTCGCCCGAGGGCGGTTAGGTGTCGAACGAGTATTGCGGCAGCGACGAGAATGCGTCCCTCAACGCTTCGCCCCAGCCCGTCGAGATGAGCTGGTAATACGGATCCTCGGCGTCGATGCGCCGTTGCTCGCCGATGTCCAGGCTACCGGCGTGATAGGTCTGCAGGTCGAGCGGCAGGCCGACGGACAGATTGGCCTTGATGGTCGAGTCGAACGAGACCAGCAGCAGCTTCACCGCATCCTCGAAACTCATGTCGGGATCATAGGCGCGCACAAGGATCGGCCGGCCGTATTTGGTCTCGCCGATCTGGAAAAACGGCGTGTCGTTGGAGGCTTCGATGAAATTGCCTTCCGGGTAGATCATGAACAGGCGCGGCTCGCTCGTGGCGATCTGGCCACCGACGATCATGGTCGCGTTGAAGGTCGAATCGGCGCGCTGCCCGCTGATGCCGTGCGACTGAATGACCTCGCGCAGCGTCTCGCCGATGATGCTTACGACCTGAAACATCGACGGGGCCTCGAGCAGCGACGGGCTGCGATCGGCCGGTGCCTTGGAGCGTTCGTCGAGCAGGCTGACGAGGGCTTGCGTGGTCGCCAGATTGCCCGCCGTCAGCATCGTGATGACGCGGTCGCCCGGCTTTGACCAGGTGAACATCTTGCGGAAAACGGACACGTTGTCGACGCCCGCATTGGTGCGGGTGTCGGACATGAATACGAGGCCATGATTGAGGCGCAATCCGACACAATAGGTCATGTGATGTGGAATCCGGCTGAATGTGCGCGAATGCTACTGCTGAACCTGCAAGCTTACAATCATCGATTCGCCTGCATCGCCGAAACGCATTCCCGATATCGGCGCCGCGTCCTTGTAGTCGAGGCCGCTTGCCACCCGCACGTATCGCTCGTCCGGTGAGATGCGGTTGGAGATGTCGAACCCTACCCATCCCAGCCCGTCCACGTGTACTTCCGCCCAGCCGTGGCTGGCATCCTGTTCGATCGTGTCGTCGAGCAGCAGATAGCCGCTGACATAGCGGGCAGGAAAGCCGAGCAGGCGTGCCGCGGCGAGGAAGATATGGGCATGATCCTGGCAGACGCCGTGACCGGCATTGAGCGCTTCTTCGGCCAGCGTTTCGGCGTGCGTCGTGCCGACCTTGTAGCTCACCTGTTCGGCGATCATTGCCGACAGGGCGTGCAGATGGGCAACCGCGCTGTCGCCGGTCTGGTCGGCGGCGCGGGCCAGCTTGCGGATCGCAGGACCGGGCTTGGTCAGCGGCGTCGGGCGGCGGAAGAACCAAAGTGGCGCATAGCCGTAATGCGGACCGGTCACGCCCGCATTGTCGGCCGTTTCGACTTCGCCCTCGCAGGCGACCACGATGGTCTCCTGGCCGGGATCGAAACTCACCAGTTCGACATGATTGTCGTGCTGATCCTGATATTCGGCCTCCTTGTGGCCGCCAAGCACGGAGGTCTGCCACGACAGGACCTTCTGGCCGTGGCTCGATTTCGGCGTCAGCCTCAGCTGCTGCAGCGCGTAGGCGACGGGCTGATCGTAGTGATATTCGGTCCGGTGCGTGATGTTGAGCTTCATCGTTCTAACCGTAAAACCCGTAGTCCTGCTGGATTTGCAGGCCCAGCGCGTTGTTATCCTGCAGGAAGCTCTCGATGAACTCATGCAGCCCGCGCTCAAAGATGTCATCGATGGTCGTATCCATCAACTGACTGTAAAGCGCTTCTGCCTTGACGTGGCATGGATTGCGCTGGCCGTAGTCATTGGCGAGATAGTTCAGATTGCCGACGATCTTGCTGTAGCAAAATGCCAGCGAACGCGGCAGCCGCCGGTCGAGAATGATGAAATCGGCAATCCCGCGCGGATTTGCTTCTCCCTCGTTGAGCCAGCGATAGGCGCGCATCGCCGACACCGAACGCAGGATCGTCTCCCACTGGATATTGTCGAGCGAGGTGCCGATGAACGAGATCGACGGCAGCAATACGTAGTATTTCACGTCGAGAATGCGCGCGGTGTTGTCGGCGCGTTCGAGAAAGGTGCCGATGCGGGCAAAATTGTAGATTTCATTGCGCAGCATGGTGCCGTGCAGGGCGCCGCGCACCTGTGCGCTTTGCTGGCGGACCAGATCGAGCACCGCCGGCAGTTCGCGCTCGCGCACCGGGCGTGCCAGCGCATCCTTGAGCGTGATCCAGCACTCGTTGGTCGCTTCCCAGACTTCCCGGGTCAGCGCGGTGCGCACCATGCGCGCATTGCTGCGAGCCGCTTCGATCACCGAGGTGACGCTCGACGGGTTCGACGGATCCCGCAGCAGGAAATCGATGACGCTGGGGGCCGTATACTGATCGTGCCGGTTGAGGAAGTCGTCGGTCACGCCGGCCGTGCTGACGACCGACGCCCATTCGTCTTCGGCCGAGGCCGAACGGGTCAGCGCCATGTGAAAGCCGGCATCGATCAGGCGTGCGGTGTTTTCGCTGCGCTCGAGATAACGGAACATCCAGAACAGGCCACCGGCGGTTTTGCCCAGCATTACGCTACTCCTCCAGTACCCATGTGTCCTTGGTGCCGCCGCCCTGGCTCGAATTGACCACCAGGGACCCCTTCTTCAGCGCCACCCGGGTCAGGCCGCCCGGCGTGATGTTGATGTTGTCGGGCGAAACCAGCACGAACGGTCTGAGATCGACGTGGCGCGGCGCCAGGCCCTGCTTGGTCAGGATTGGCACCGTCGACAGCGACAGCGTCGGCTGGGCGATATAGTTGCCCGGCCGCGCTTGCAGCTTCGCCTTAAAGGCGGCGAGCTCCTTCTTGCTGGCGGCAGGGCCGACCAGCATGCCGTAGCCGCCCGAGCCGTGCACTTCCTTGACCACCAGTTCCGGCAGATGGTCGAGCACATAGGCCAGCGCGTCCGGCTCCGAGCAGCGCCATGTCGGGACGTTTTTCAAAAGTGCCTTCTCGCCGGTGTAGAACTCGACGATTTCCGGCATGTAGGAGTAGATCGCCTTGTCGTCGGCGATCCCGGTGCCCGGCGCGTTGGCGATCGTGATGCCGCCGGCTCGGTAGACGTCCATGATGCCGGGGACGCCGAGCATGGAATCGGGCCGGAAGTTCAGCGGGTCGAGATAATCGTCGTCGACCCGCCGGTAGATCACGTCGATCGGTGTGTAACCGCGCGTCGTGCGCATCGCGATGCGCCCGTCGACAACCTTGACGTCATGGCCCTCGACAAGTTCGCAGCCCATCTGGTCGGCAAGGAAGGCGTGCTCGAAATAGGCCGAGTTGTGGATGCCCGGCGTGAGCACCGCGACGACGGGTTTGCCGGTGCAGGCCTGCGGTGCCGAGGCCGCGAGAGACCGGCGAAGATTGCGCGGATAGCTGCTGACGTTTTGAATCTTGTTGCGGGTGAACAGCTCGGGGAACATCTGGATCATCGTTTCCCGGTTTTCCAGCATGTAGGAAACGCCCGACGGGGTACGCGCATTGTCTTCCAGAACGTAGAACTCATCCTCGCCCGCGCGCACGATGTCGACGCCGACAATGTGCGTGTAGACGTTGCCCGGCGGGGTGACGCCGATCATCTGGGGCAGGAAAGCGTCGTTGTTGGCGATCAGCTCGACGGGAATGCGCCCGGCCCGCAAGATCTCCTGGCGGTGATAGATGTCGTAGAGAAAGGCGTTGATCGCCCGCACGCGCTGCTCGATGCCGCGCGCAAGCCGGCTCCATTCGCGCGCCGAAATGATGCGCGGGATGATGTCGAAGGGAATGAGCCGCTCCGTCGTCTCCTCGTTGCCATAGACGGCGAAGGTGATGCCGATGCGTCTGAAGAAGGCCTCCGCCTCGCTCGCCTTGCGGCGCAGCCGCGGCAGATCGTCCTCATTGATCCAGTCATGGTAGTCGGCATAGCAGTCGCGCGGGGTTTCCCCGTGGCCGAACATTTCGTCGAAATAGGCAGCGCGTTCCTGGTCCATGACTCTGTTACCTGTATCTATTTCCGGCGCTTTGTCGATGTCGTTCGTTCCCCGCGCATGTCGATGAATGCCGAACACAGCGGGCCGCTCGCGAATTTAACCCTATCCCTCAAAGCGCTGTTCATGGAAGGGCGATTTCCACGAGCCGACGCCGGCTGCGCTCAGCCGGCGCGCACGAAGCGCTTTGCGGTGTTTCGTCCTGATGTTGTGTAGGGGAACCCCATTGCCACCTCCCGTACCGTGCGGCGCGCACCTTGCGACGCCGGCAAATGTTTGGAGAAGTGTGCAGCAATTGCCGTGCCATTGTCTCCAGGAAGTTGAAAAGAGCGGCATAAGATAATAAAACCAATACGTTAAGGTGCGCGCGCGAGTCCATCGGTGATTTCTTGAGCAGACGCCTTACATGCAAGGAAAATAGGCAATAGCGCACGTGAGTGCCGGATTGTTATGCTCCGTCGCGGGCTGCGACCTTTATCGGGCCGTCCGCGCGGCGCGATTGTGTTTTGTCGCAGAACCCGCAGAGCGCGAATCTTTTCAACGAATCCTGTTTGCTTGCCGAAACAAATTGATTTTGCGGCTTTTCATCATAGCGGAGCATGAAAGACAATAGTCCTCTCGAATCGCGAGATGTTTTTCCTATGACGTAACGTAAATTGCTGCGAAGGAAAGACGCTCAAATACGAAAAATATGAAGAAGAAGAAGAGAATACGGAAAAAATTTAACAAATGCACAAGCAAATGCGTGCATGATTCGTGTGACGCACAGGGGTCCAGGGGCGTTCCATGATCGAAGGGCAGTTCGGCAGTCAGCTTGCCGGAAAGGATGAAGCCGCACGGGTGACGATAGCCGGCCGGGTTGGGGCTTTGCTGACCGCGGGAGAGCTCGCGGAATGCGAGCGCCAGGCGGCCGAGATTCTTGCTCGCGAGCTTGTCACCGATGCGATCGAACGGGTCCGCCGGGCCTTGGCGGAGGCTGTTCGGCATGCCGATCACCTGCCCAAGGACATTGCTCTGAAGATCGCCCACGACGTCGATTCCATTGCCTGTCCGTTCCTGCGGGTTACCGAGGTGTTTTCCGAAAAGGACTGGCAGCAGCTCATCCTGACCATCTCGCGCGGGGCACGTATCGCGGTGGCCCAACGCAGATCGCTCAGCGAAGGGATCGCGCTGGCGCTTGCCGAACTGGGCGACACGGTCGTCGCCGAAGCCCTTGTCGGCAACACCCATGCCCCGACGACAACGCTGGTCTGCCACGCCGTTATCGACCGCAACGAACAAGCCCCCTGGGTGCTCGACAAGCTGGCCGAGCGCGACGGGCTCAGCACCGAAATCGTCATCAAGCTGATCGAGAAGGTTTCGGCGGCGGCGCGCGCCAAGCTGGCGGCCTCCTACAACATGCGGGCGCAAACGGATCCCATGGCGATATCGGCCGGGCAGGCGGCGATCCTGCAGGTCGTGCGCGAACTGCCCGAACACGAACTGCTGCCCCGTGCGGTACGCCTGCGCAAGCAGCAGGTGCTGACCGGCGGTTTCCTGCTGCGGACGCTGCAGGACGACGCCGTGCCGTTCTGTGCCGCCGCGCTATCGGTTCTGTCGGGGACCCGGATGGAGCGGGTGCGCAGCGTGATCTGGCATGAGGATCAGGAAACGGTCATCAAGATGCTGCGCGCGGCTGGCATCGATCCGCATCTGCACGACGCCTTCTGGCGGGCGATCGAAAAGCTCAGAGAGGCCGGCAACGGGCGCTGAACGCGGCCTTCTGTTGCCAACCTGCCCCGGCCCCCCGGCTTTCAAGGCGAATTGTTCAGACGTAGCGGAACACCAGCACCGCCCAGACGATGGCGATGCCGAGCGGCGCCCACAGCGGCGTGCCCATGATCCCGAGCCAGGCGAGGAAGATGAACGCGCTGCCGAGAAGCGTCACGAACAGCCGGTCGCCGCGCGTCGTATCGAGCGTGAGGATGCCGCGCCGCGGCGCCCCGCCGGGCGAGAAATACTCCCACACCCCCATGGTCGTGATGGCAAGCGCGATGAAGACGAAGAACGCCGCCGTCGGCCACGTCCAGGCCATCCATGACAGTCCCATACTGCATCCTCCCTTGGCCGAATGCGGCGCGGTATTCTAGAGCGTTATCTGTGAATATTGAATCACTGAAAACGCTCTATCCATTTGTTTTGACGCGTATTCTTGTCCGAAAACCGGTCCCCACTTTTCGCTGCCGCGGACCTGCGGTTCGGGAATACGCTCTAGACCCGCCCGAGCGCGAAGCCCTTGGCGATGTAGTTGCGCACGAAATAGATGACGAAGGCGCCCGGAATGATCGTCAGGACACCGGCGGCGGCCAGAAGGCCGAGCTCGTAGCCCGACGTCGAGGCGGTACGCGTCATCACGGCGGCGATCGGCTTGGCCTCGACGGCAGTCAGCGTCTTCGCCAGCAGCAGCTCCACCCACGAGAACATGAAGCAGAAGAAGGCGGCGACGCCAATACCGGCGGCAATCGTCGGCATGAAGATCTTCAGGAAGAACTTCCAGAACGGGTAGCCGTCCACATAGGCCGTCTCGTCGAGTTCCTTCGGCACGCCGGACATGAAGCCTTCGAGGATCCATACCGCGAGTGGAATGTTGAACAGCGTGTGTGCGAGCGCGATCGCCAGATGGGTGTCGAACAGCCCGACCGCCGAATAGAGCTGGAAGAAGGGCAGGGCGAACACGGCTGCCGGCGCCATGCGGTTGGTCAAGAGCCAGAAGAACAGGTGCTTGTCGCCGAGGAAGCGGTAGCGCGAGAACGCGTAGGCCGCCGGCAGCGCGACCGCCACCGAAAGCACCGTGTTGATCAGCACATAGGTGATCGAGTTGACGTAGCCCATGTACCACGTCGGATCGGTGAAGATCTTCGCGTAGTTCTCCAGCGTGAAGGTCTGCGGCCACAGCGTGAACGAGCCGAGGATCTCGTTGGTCGTCTTGAACGACATCGTCAAGAGCCAGTAGATCGGCAGCATCAGGAAAACGATGTAGATCGTGGGAATGAGGAAGCGGGCGCTGCGCATCACTGTTCCTCGTTTTTCATCATGAGGGAATAGAAGATCCAGCTCAAAAGCAGGATGATCAGGAAGTAGATCAGCGACATCGCCGCCGCCGGGCCGAGGTCGAACTGGCCAAGCGCGATCTTCACCAGATCGATCGACAGAAGCGTCGTGGAGTTCCCCGGTCCGCCACCCGTCAGCACCGACAGTTCGGTGTAGACGTTGAAGGAATCCATGAACCGCAACAGGATCGCGATGGTCAGCACCCGCTTCATCTTCGGCAGCTGGATGTAGCGGAAAATCGCCCAGGATTTGGCGCCGTCGATCTTGGCCGCCTGATAATAGGCGTCGGGGATCGAGACGAGGCCGGCATAGGCGAGCAGCACGACGAGCGACGTCCAGTGCCACACATCCATCAGGATCAGCGTGAACCACGCGTCGCCCGGCTGGCGGGTGAAATTGTAGTCGAAGCCGATCGAGTTCAGCGTCTTGCCGAGCAGGCCGAGTTCGGGCAGCGCGAAGATGTTCCACATCGCGCCGACGACGTTCCACGGAATGAGCAGCGGCAGCGCCATCAGCACCAGACACACTGGCACCCAGAAGCCCTTGCGCGGCATGGCGAGTGCGATCATGACGCCGAGCGGCACCTCGATGGCGAGGATGGTGAAGGTGAAGAACAACTGCCGGCCAAGCGCCGCGTGGAAGCGCGACGAATTGAGGATCTGTTCGAACCAGGTCACGCCCGACCAGAAGAACATGTTGTCGCCGAAGGTCTCCTGAACCGAGTAGTTCACCACCGTCATCAGCGGGATGAGGGCGTTGAAGGCGACCAGCGCCACAACGGGAAGGACGAAGAACCAGGCTTTTTGGTTGACGGTCTTGTTCATGCCGTGCCCCCGTCCTCGACACGCCAGCCGTCGCGATAGAGATGCGTGCGGGTGGCGTCGAACGCCAGATGGGCGGTGTCGCCCGAAATGTCTTCGCCGTCGCCGATCAACAGCTTGATGCGGTGCTCGTCATGCATCGCATCGACGATGCGGAAGCGGCCGGCATCGCTCACCTTGGCGATCTTGACCGGGATGCCGGTCGGCGCGAGGAAGACGAATTCCGGCCGCACGCCGATTTCGTAGCGCCCCGAGCCATTTGCCGGCACCGCGCCGCTGACATCGACCATGTGGCCGTGGAAATGCACCTTGCCGCCCTCGACCGAAACCGGCAGCACGTTCATGCCCGGCGAGCCGATGAAGTGGCCGACGAAGGTGTGGTTCGGGTTTTCGAACAGCTCGACCGGGGTGCCGATCTGCACCACCTCGCCGTCTTTCATCACGACCACCTTGTCGGCGAAGGTCAGTGCCTCGGTCTGGTCGTGGGTGACGTAGATCATCGTCATGCCGACGCGCTGGTGCAGCTCGCGCAGCTTGGAGCGCAGCTGCCACTTCAGATGCGGGTCGATCACCGTCAGCGGTTCGTCGAACATGATGACGTTGACGTCGGGACGCACCAGGCCGCGGCCGAGCGAGATCTTCTGCTTGCCGTCCGCCGTCAGCCCCGAAGCCCGCCGCTTCAGCATGTCGGTGAGCTCGGTCATCTCGGCGACTTCGCGCACGCGCCGGTCGACCTCGACCTCGGAGACGCCGCGATTGCGCAACGGGAAGGCGAGATTGTCGTAGACGGTCATCGTGTCGTAGACGACCGGGAACTGGAACACCTGGGCGATCTGGCGCTTGTCCGGCGAAAGATCGGTGACGTCGATGCCGTCGAACAGCACCCGCCCGTGCGACGGGATCAGCAGCCCGGAGATGATGTTCAAAAGTGTTGTCTTGCCGCAGCCGGACGGGCCGAGCAGGGCGTAGGCGCCACCGTCTTCCCATTCGACGTCGAGCTGCTTCAGCGCATAATCCTCGACGCTGGAGGGCTCGGTCAGGTAGCTGTGACGCAGGTTCTGCAGGGTGATACTGGCCATTACCGCTGCGCCTCCGGCACCTGCTTCTTGGTCGTCAACAGAGCGTCGATCATGCCGCGACCCTTTCTCCGCTTTCGGTGAACAGCATCGCCCGCGACATGTCCGCGTGCAGCGTGGCGTGGTGGCCGATGTCATAGAAATGGATGCCGCTCAATTGCGACACCCAGGACTGCGGGCCGATATCCATGTGAATGACGGTCTCCGATCCGCTCAGTTCGGAAACGAGCACCTTGCCGCGCACCGGCACGCTCTCCGACCCGGTCGGTTCGGGCGCGATGTGGTGGGCGCGCAGGCCGAGCAGGTAGGTGCCGTCGCGCAGCGAGGCGAGCGCACCTTTCGCCGGCCAGGTGATGTTCGGCTCCATCTGGAACTCGCCGCCCTTCTTGGTGATTCGCGCGGTGTTGATCGGCGGTTCGGAGAACACTTTCGCGCTGACCAGGCTCGACGGGTTGCGATAAAGCTCCCCGGTCGGCGCATATTCCGCGACATGGCCCTCATGCAGCGTGGCGGTGTGGCCGCCTAGCAGCAGCGCCTCCGTGGGCTCCGTCGTGGCATAGATCACCGTGCAGTTGCGGTCGGCAAACAGCTTCGGCAGCTCGTCGCGCAATTCCTCGCGCAGCTTGAAGTCGAGATTGGCGAGCGGCTCGTCGAGCAGCACCAGGTCGGCGTCCTTGACGAGGGCTCTCGCCAGCGCCGTGCGCTGCTGCTGGCCGCCGGAAAGTTCCGACGGTGAGCGCTCGAGCATCGGGGTCAGTTGCAGCAGGTCGGCGATGTCGATGACACGCTTGCGGATGTCGGCCTTGCTCATCCGCGCCAGCTTCAGCGGCGAGGCGATGTTATCGAACACCGAGAAATTCGGGTAGTTGATGAATTGCTGGTAGACCATCGACACGTTGCGCTTCTGCACCGGCACGCCGGTCACATTCCGGCCGTTGAACCAGATCTCGCCCGACGAGGGGTGGATCAGGCCGGCCATCAGCCGCATCAGCGTCGTCTTGCCCGACAGCGTCGTCCCCAGAAGGACGTTGAAACCGTATTCGGCAAAGCTCAGCGATGTTTCGTAGATGTGGTCTTCGCCGTCGACGCGTTTGGTGATCTTTTTAAGTTCGAGCGTCATGGATCGCCGTCCCGGCCAGAGCAGGCTGCGCGCGAAGAACGGCGCAGCAAGGGTGCTCTAGATTATCGATATCGATCGACATTTCCACATCCCGCATTGTTGGCGGGGGCGAGGTCGATCTCTTGGGCCGAAGCCACGTGCAGGGAAATCCGGGGCGCCCATGAAGGGCGCCCCGGCGGGGAGGAACGCGGTCTTACTGGTTTTCGGTCCAGCGCTTGACCAGATCGTCGTAAGCGATCGTTTCGCCCATCGGCTTCTCGTTCTCGAGCTTGGCCTTCGGGCCGTCAGGCTTGCCGAGCCATTCCGACGGGTCCTTTTCCTCGTTGAGGCGCGGACCGCAGCCGCCATAGGTGTTGTTGGCTTCGTCGGCACGCTGCATGCGGGCCATGACCTGATCCATCTCGCCGGCGAGACGGTCCATGGCTTCCTGCGGCGTGAAGGCGCCCGAGTTCACGTCACCGATATTCTGCCACCACAGCTGGGCCAGTTTCGGATAGTCGGGCACGTTGATGCCGGTCGGCGACCAGCGCACGCGGTCGGGCGAGCGATAGAACTCGACCACACCGCCGAGCTTCGGCGCGCGTTCGGTGAAGCTTTCATGCCGGATCGAGGAATCGCGGATGAAAGTGAGACCAACATGGCTCTTCTTGACGTCGACGGTCTTCGAAACCGCGAACTGGGCATAAAGCCAGGCCGCCTTGGCGCGATCGGTCGGGGTCGACTTCAGGATCGTCCAGGAACCCACGTCCTGGTAACCGACCTTCTGGCCTTCCTTCCAATACGGGCCGTGCGGGCTCGGCGCTGCACGCCACAGCGGCATGCCGGCGTCATCCACCGTGTTGTTGCCTTCCGACTTCGGCTTGACCATGTCGGCGAGGAACGCGGTGTACCAGAAGATCTGCTGGGCGACGTTGCCCTGGCTGAGCGCCGGCAGAGACCGATAGAAGTCGTAGTCGGCCGCACCCGGAGGCGCGTATTTGCGCAGCCATTCGTCCCATTTGCGGATCGCGTAGACGGAGGCCGGGCCGTTGGCTTCGCCACCGCGCGACACCGACGCACCGGCCGGGTTGCACGAACCGGCTTCCATGCGGATGCCCCATTCGTCGATCGGACGACCGTTCGGCTCGCCTTCCGAGCCGGTGCCGGCCATCGACAGCCACGCGTCGGTCATGCGCCAGCCAAGGTCAGGAGCGCGCTTGCCGTAGTCCATGTGGCCGTAGACGCGTACGCCGTCCACTTCCTTGACGTCTTCGGAGAAGAACTCGGCGATATCTTCATAGGCCGACCAGTTGACCGGAACGCCGAGGTCGTAGCCGTATTTGGCTTTGAACTTCTCTTTCAGGTCCGGGCGGTCGAACCAGTCCTTGCGGAACCAGTACAGGTTCGCGAACTGTTGGTCGGGCAGCTGATACAGATCGCCGTCCGGGCCGGTGGTGAACGACCTGCCCATGAAGTCGTCGAGATCGAGCGTCGGCAGGGTCACGTCCTTGCCTTCGCCGGCCATCCACTTCGAAAGGTTGACGGCGAGCTGCAGGCGCGAATGGGTGCCGATCAGGTCGGAGTCGTTGACATAGGCGTCATACAGATTGCGGTTCGTCTGCATCTGCGTCTGAACGGCCTGGACGACTTCGCCTTCGCCGAGGATCTGGTGATTGACCTTGATGCCGGTGATCTCTTCAAAGGCCTTGGTCAGAACCTTCGATTCGTATTCGTGGGTCGGAATGCCTTCCGACAGAACGTTGATTTCCATGCCGGCGAAGGGCTTCGCCGCATTCACGAACCATTCCATCTCCTTGAGCTGCTCATCTTTCGAAATGGCAGAGGGCTGGAACTCGTCGTTGACCCACTTTTCTGCTTCGGCCATGCCGGCGAACGCCTGGCTGGCAAACATGGTAAGGGCGGCCGCAGCGACCGACCCCATCAGAAGTCTTTTCATTGTCTTCCTCCCACGGGCATTTGCAGGACTCAATGCCTCGAAATTGCCGCTTTCATAAAAACGGCAAGGCACTATGAAACGAAAACAAATGAACGTCAACAAGGCCCATTCGAGGCCAAAACGCGCATCAATAAGAAAAATCGAAACTGCGAAATGCCTCTTTCGAGGGTCGGCAAGCCCTTTGCCAGCATGACAAAAAACTGAGCAAGATCAAGGGAAAGCGCAGGGTTAAATTAGTTTCATGTGGGACTGTTTCGTCCCGTGTGGCGGCAGGGCGCGTTTCAGGTCGCACCGAACGCATTCAGAAGGTGCGGTTTGGCGGGGCGGGGCCGACCGAATGCCGCATTGGTAGAAAACCGGATCTGGCCGGTTGGTCATATGAGAAAAGTCGAAAAAACGATACCGGAATAAACTGCGAAGGTGTTTTCCCGACCGTTCGCCAGCCGCTCTGGCCCGTCAGAGCGCTACGCCTCGGCGGCAAGATCTTCGGCAATCGATGCGACCGCCCGATAGGCACTGGCGATGGCGACCCCGGCGCCGCAGCGCTGGCGCACCCAGTCCTGACGGGCAAGCACGATGCCGGCCGCGTAGAGCCGCGGGTCGACGATCGTGCCGTCATGTCCGAGCGGGCGGAAGTGGTCGTCGACGACGAGCCCAGCGCGGTTGATGGCGTGGCCGTTCGGATCGAAATATTGCCGGCTGTGCCAGTCTTCGCGCGCCTCGGGTTGTTCCACCGGCAGATCGAGCAGGGTCTCGCGGATGCGGTCGCGTCCGGCATCGAGACCGCCCGACAGGAACCGGCCGGTCGCGAGCAGCACGGCTTCCGCCTCGATCGTCACGTCGCCATAGGCGTCGTGCAGCGCCAGCGTGATGCCCGTTTCGCCGAGCGTCAGGTGCTCAACCGTCTGCTGGCTGACGAGCTGCAGCCCGCGCTCCGGCAGTTTCTGCTCGAACATCTCGCGCAGCCGGATGCCGGGCACCGCCGGCGGCATGGTGGGGATTTCGAAAATCGGCAGGCCGACGAGCCGTTCAAGCTCGCCATGCACCTTGTCCGGCAGGTGGATGCCGGTCATTGCCGGAAGGCCGATTGCCTCGGCGTCGCCCGCGACTGCACGCAGGCGCTCGGCAAGCTGTTCGCGCGTTGCCGGCACTTCGAGCGCGCGCGCCATCACTTCCGGGAAGACCTGAACGCCGCTGTCCATGTCGGGGAAACCGATATGGGCGGCCGACAACGCCGGCCAGTCGGCCTTCAGATTGCTGACCATTTCATTGGCCGAAAATCCCTGCAACCCGACGAAGTCGACGATCACCGTCGGCGTGCCCGCCGCATAGGCCTCGATGCCGGCAACCATGGTGCGCGGCACCGCATAGGTCGGCTTCGCCGTGCCGGCCGGCAACAGTGCGCGGTGATTGGCATTGTCCGGCTCGCTGTAGCCGATGCCCATCTCGGTGATGGCTTTGGTGAACGCGGCAAAGGCGGCGCGGATGTCCTCGTCGGAAATGCGCGACAGCGGATGTCCGGGCTCGGCCTCGCGCAGTTCGGCGAGACCCGCGAACGGGTCCTCGACCAGCTTGCCGCCGGAAATGCCGAGCAGATCGAAATAGCCGCTCGTATAGGCAATCGCCCCAGTGTTGCCGACCTGCGCGGTGGCGATGCCGCGTTCGAGCGCGAAGATGCTGGCGGCGAAGCCGGCGATGCCCGAGCCGATGACGGCGAGGCGGGTTTTCAGGTGGCGCGGTTCGCGGATCATGACCGGTCCTCCGCAGTGTCGTCGCCGGCAGCGGGGGGCTCATCCTCAAGCCGGTCAAGCCCCATCAGCCCGCAATGGATCGCTTCGGCGAGTTCGCTTTGCGGCATTTGCCGGCCCCACAGAACCGGCTTCACGCCCTTGAAGCGCTCGGCGACGAAATCGCGCAAATGCACGAGCCCGCCGCTGGTGTCATAGACGCCCCGGTCGTAGAGGTGCGAGGTGACGCGAATGCCGCAGAAGGCGCCCTGGC
The DNA here is from genome assembly GCA_002869065.1 of Hyphomicrobiales bacterium. Lineage (NCBI taxonomy): Bacteria > Pseudomonadati > Pseudomonadota > Alphaproteobacteria > Hyphomicrobiales > Hyphomicrobiales bacterium. The sequence goes on along the minus strand of PKTR01000002.1, from coordinate 440,452 downwards.
AGGAGCCCTTGCCGATGCGGCTGCGCACGCTGATCGCCTGCAGCGACATATGGTCTTCGGCGCCTGGCGCGGCCTCGACGATCGAGTCGATGGCCGATTGCGGCACCATCTCGCATTCGCACAGGATCATGTCGGTCGGGTCGTTGCGCTTGAACCAGTAGCGCGGCGCGAAACCGGGCTCAGTCCAGCGCACCGCATCGCCCGACGGCAGCGGCTCTTCCGCCGTGCGGCAAGGCGCGCCGTTGCCAAGCCGGCGGGCGACGAGATCGCAGGTCTTTTCCGCCATTAGCCGGAAGGTGGTCAGTTTGCCGCCCGAGACGGTGGCGAAATTGGCAAGGCCCTGATCCTCGTGATCGAAGAGCTGGAAGCCACGGCTCGCCTTGCGCCCGTCGGCACCGGCGCCCGGCGCCATCAACAGCGGCCGCACGCCGGAAAAGGCGCGGATGAAGCGGGTGTCGGCAAGCACCGGCACCATCGCCGCGCCCTCGTTGAGAACGCGCTCGACCTCCGACACCGTCGGGCGGATATCGTCGAGCCCGTCGATATTGTCCGACGTCGTGCCGAGCAGCGAGACCGTGCCGCCGGGAACCAGAATGTCGCCGTCGCCGGGGAGGCGGAGCCGGTTCACCACCCGGTCGGAGATGCGCGTGTTGGAAATGATCAGCGTGCCCTTCGAATAGAGCAGCGTGATGTCCTCGCAGCCGGCAAGCCGCGCCACATGCATCGCCCAGGCACCGGACGCATTGACGACCTGACCGGCCTCGATACGGACCTGTTCGCCGGTGCGCGTGTCGCGGCAGAGCGCGGCCTTGATCGCGCCGTCGGCGATATCGAAGCCGACGACTTCGGTATGGGCGAGGAAACGGCTGTCGGTGAGGGTACGGGCATGGTTGACCGCCTCGAGCGTCAGCCGGAACGGATCCACCGTCGCATCCGGCACGGTGAAGGCCGCAAAGGTCTTTTCTGACAGCGAGGGTTCCAGCTCGCACGCATCGCTCGGCGTCAGTTGTTCGCACTCGATACCGGCGTCGTGGCAGCGCGCGCGGAACTTGTCGACGAAGCTTGGATCGTCACCTTCGACGGCGACGAACAGCCCGCCGCAGGGCTCGACGCATTGCGGCGCGAGCTTCTTCAGCAGATCGCCTTCCTGGCGGCACTCGGTTGCCGTTTCGGTGTCGGCGACCGCATAGCGCCCGCCGCTGTGCAGCAGGCCGTGATTGCCGCCCGATGCGCCGGCATTAAGGTCGCGCCGGTCGATCAGCAGGGAGGAAATGCCACGCAACGCCAGATCGCGCATGATGCCAGTGCCGGTCACGCCGCCGCCGATGATCAGCACCTCGGTTTGAAGTGTCCGCGTTCCCGCCGGATCCACTGTCGTCATCGTTTCCTCGGTCCCCGTTCATGGCGCGGGGCTTTTCTGGTTGAACGCGGAGCGAGACCCCGCGGATGATCAGGCCGCGGCCTCAAATGTCGGCGAGATCCGGCCCGAGATATTTGCGTTCTTCCGGCGCGAGAATGCCCAGAGAAAGGCAGATCAGCGACCAGAAATGTACGACCCGGTAATGGCCGCCATAGTGATGGCCGATGTCTTCCATCTGCGTGTGGCAGTTGTGGCAGGGGGTCATCACATAGGTCGCTTCGGTCGCGGTGATCTGGTCGAACTTGCGCTTGCCATAGGCGCGCCGCAGATCGTTCATGCCGGCCTGCAGGAAGCCGCCGCCGCCGCCGCAACAATAATTGGCGCTGCGGCAGGGCTGCATGTCGATGAAGTTCTCCTCGCCGACCAGCGTCTTGGTGACGAAGCGAAGATCGTCCGCCGCCGGATCGCCGAGCGACTTGCGGATCAGCTGGCAGGGGTCCTGCAGGGTGAATTTGATGCCCTTGGTGTTCCAGTCGGAATTGACCGGCAGTTTGCCCTCGCGGATCCACTGCGCGTAATAGGTGACGAGGCTCGCCGGCTCGAAATTGGCTTCCAGCCCGAACCGCTCGACGCCCTTCCACAGCGTGTAGAAGGAATGGCCGCATTCGGTGTTGATCCACACCTTGCAGCCGAGCTCGTTGACCGCGTCGACCCGCTCCTTGACCATCGCCTTCCAGGTCTCGTCGTCGCCGGTGAACATGCAGAAGTTTTCCGCCGCCCAGCCCTTCGAGGCGTAGGTCCAGTCGGCGCCGACATAGTCGAGGATCTTCCACAGAGGCCGCAGCTCTTCCGGCTCGACGGCCGGTTCGCGGGAATTCTGGTTGAGGAAGAAATAGGCGCCCTTCTTGTCGATCGGCACCTTGATATCGGCGAAGCGTTCGTCGTCCTCGCGCAGCTCGTCGGCCGTCTCCTCGACGATCTCGACGAAATCCTCCGGCGACACGCCCATCGCGCTGGTGCTCGGGAACCGCATCTGCGCCTCGCAGGAGCGCACGATGCCCTGCGGCTTCTTCTCCTTCGGCCACGAGCCGCGCGCCAGCCCGACCAGCACCGACACGTCGATATTCATCGGGCAGACATAGAGACAGCGCTTGCACTGGGTGCAGGTCCAGATCCACGGCGTCGAGGACAATTCCTCGTTCATGCCGAGCATCGCCATGCGGATGAAGCGGCGCGGGTCCATGCCCTCGAAGCCGGACGCCGGGCAGGCCGACGAGCACAGCCCGCACGATAGGCAGGAATCGTAGCTCGCGCCTTTCGGCAGGAGCGTGTCGGCCATCGCCTTGAAATCGATCACCGGCATCGCCGGTTCGGCGGCAGGGGCTGCTTGTGGTGCCATTTTCGGTCTCCACCGCTGGATTGCCGGGTCCTCAAGCACATCCGGACAGATCCGGGAACGGGTCCGGTCACGGGAAAACACCGGCCCTGACCCAAGATAGTCCTCGGCTCCGGGGCTCTCCAATTGCGCAGATTACGGATAAACGAAAAAAATTGCGAAAAAAAGCGCTTCGATTTTTGCCGATATGAAAATAAACGCAATTCCAGGCAGGCCGAATGCCGCGCCTGCGATCCGGTTCCGACAGTATCGTTGGGATGGTCGAGCGCTCCTTTCATCGGTGCGGCCATTGACCCCGACCGGTTGCGGGGCCATGTCGGTGTGGACCGGTTTCATCAAAAAAGGGGGAACACCTCATGGATTATCACATCAGCCGCACCGTTTCGGGCAATTTCGACGATGTCGTCGCCAAGACCCGCGAGGCGCTGTCGGCGGAAGGCTTCGGCGTGCTGACCGAGATCGACGTCAAGGCGACGCTGAAGAAGAAGCTCGATGCCGATTTCCGTCCCTATCTCATTCTCGGCGCCTGCAATCCGCCGCTCGCCCATCGCGCGCTGACCGCCGAGGACAAGCTCGGCGTTCTGCTGCCGTGCAATGTGGTGGTTCAGGACAAGGGCGCCGATGGCATCGAGATTTCAGCGATGGACCCGGCTGCGGCGATGAGCATGATCGACAGCGCCGAGGTCGGCGAGGTCGCTCGCATCGTTCGCGACAAGATGCAGAAGGTCGTCGACGCAGTCTGATTCAGGACTTATCGAATGCGGAATCCCGCCTGGCCCCGGTCAGGCGGATTTGGCTTGCCGCAGCAGCGGGAACTCTTCCTCGATGAGGTAGGGGCCGCCGCCGCTGGACGCCTTCGAGGAATACAGCACGAAGCGTGTGGCGAGGAACGGCTCGACCGGGAAATAGCCCCGCACCGCGAGCCAGTCCGCGACGTCCCGCGGCGCGGCGCGCTTGCAGCGTGCGATCGTCACATGCGGCGAGAACTTCCGCCCCTCGGCCTTCAGGCCGATGCGCTGCAGGGTGCGTTCGATGTCGGTCTGCAGCTCGATCAGTTCACGGCTTGGATGGACCCGGACAAAGACCGAGTGCGGCTTCTTCGAGCCGAACGAGCCGAGCCCGTCGAAGGCGACCGGCACCGGCTCGCGGTTGACCTGCGACAGACGGCTGACCACCTCGTAGGCTGTGGGCTCGTCGATGTCTCCGATGAAGCGCAGCGTGATGTGGTAATTCTCCACGTCGATCCAGCGCGCATTGCGCAAGCCGCCCCGCAATTCCGAGAGGTGAAGGCCGACATCGGTCGGGATCTCAAGTCCGGCAAACAGTCTCGGCATGGGAGCCTCCGATCTGAGTCGCTGACGAAGTGTAGCCTGCCCGGCCCTTCCGTGTCTGCGGCAAAGCCGCCCGACAGTTCGCAAAAGGAAACGGCCGGCCTGACGGAAATCAGGCCGGCCGCATCCGTTCTGGCGTCCGGGGGGGGCTAACGCCAGATCGTCCGGCACTCACGGCCGACCTGAACCTTGGTGTAGCGCCAGCCCTGACCCGGCAGGAACACGCGGCGCTTCTTCATGATGGGCGAGCATTTCCGGGTCTTCACCGGACCGCGCACGGTCTGGACCGGCGGGCGAACCGGCGCCCAGCGGCGCGGCGCGACATAGCGGCCCGGCACGACATACGGGCGGTGGACGTGGCGCGGTGCCGCGCGATAGGGCAGCGGACGCGGGCCCGAACGATAGCTGTATTCGATACCGGCCTGGGTGCCGCGATCGCCGAAGGTGACACCGGCGGTGACGCGCTCGCCGGCGGAGGCGGAGCCGGCGGTCAATCCGACAGTGGCGACGGTCAGGGTGGCGACGGCGAAGGTGGTGGCGATCAGGGTGTTCAGTTTCATCGTTGGTCTCCTCGGGATTTGCGGTTGGCGCTGCCTCGATGGCGACCGTTATGCCAAAGCCGCCCTGAACCATGTCTGAGGTCGTCATTCACGGAGCGTTCAAATTGCTGAAGAGGCGGAAAGGATCGGAATGGGGCATCGGCTGGAGACAACGGCGAGCCGACGTTCGCCCGTCTGAACAGGCGCCTGCGCGTGGCCGAAGCGCAACAGACGAAAGACTTGCAGCACTACGACGGGTGTAGCGGTTTTCATCCGCTTGCGGGCGCGGTAACACTAGGAAGCCGCGCTGTTTCGGACAGCCTCTTCCGGAGCGCGGCCGGGCATCCGGATGACACCGCTTCGCGCCGCGACCGGTTACGCGCTGTGCCGCCATCCGTTGCGCCGTTGGATCATGTCTTAGGCGGGGGAGCCAGTTCAGCATGAGCAAGATCGAAATTCGCCGCATCGGTGCGGACTCGGCCCACGAGCTCGCGCCGCTGATCGCCGCCTACGCCCAGGAAATGACCCGTGGGGCGCCGCGCCGGCCGGACGACTTCTACGCCGAACAGCTACTAGAAGACCGCACCGCCGAACTTCTCGGCGCCTGGATCGGCGGCGAGCTGATCGGCTTCGCCATCTTCTTCGATCTGCCCGAGACGATCTCAGGCCTGCGCGCCGGCCAGATCGACGATCTGTGGGTGACGCCCGAGGCGCGCGCGAGCGGCGCGGGGCGGCGGATGATTGAAAGCCTCGTCACCGAAGGTCAGTCGCGCGGCTGGGCGCATCTGCGCTGGCTGGTGTCGGAGAAGAACCCGTCGGCCGAGGCGATCTACGGCGATATCGGCGAGCCGGCCCCGTGGGACAGCTTCGTCATCCGCATCGACAAGCTTGCGGCGCTTTTCTAATCATCCTGACTTTGCGCAGAGACCTTAAGCGGCTCACTCCGCACTGGCCTCGATCCGCTCCATATCGGCGTCCGACAGACCGAAATGGTGGCCGATCTCATGCACCAGGACGTGGGTGATGATGGTGCCGAGGGCGTCCTCGCCGTCGGCCCAGTAGTCGAGAATCGGGCGCCGGTAGAGAAAGACACGGTTCGGCATTCGCCCCGTCCATCCCATGCCGCCGGTTTGCGCCATCCCGTGTCCCTGAAACAGGCCGAGCAGAGAATACGGGTCGTCCAGTCCGACCGAGTCGAGTGCATCGTCATCGGCGAACTCGGCGATGCTGATCACCAGATCGTCGCACAGTGCGCGGAAGGCGTCGGGCAGGTTCCGGTAGGCGGCAAGCGCCATGTCCTCGAATTCGGCAAGCGTCGGCGCCGTTTGCACCGCCCAGGGTGTGAATACTCCGCGTCCGTCGCGTCCCACGTCTGATCCTCCGTTTCGGAGATAGATAGGAACGCCGCGCCCGTTTCGCGAGGGATCAAGCGCGTTCCCGAAAAGTTGGCAGACTTTTTGGATAAGAATTCGCGCAGGAAAACGGACAAAGCGCGTTCCCGAAAAGTTGGCAGACTTTTTGGATAAGAATTCGCGCGGGAAAACGGACAAAGCGCGTTCCCGAAAAGTTGGCAGACTTTTTGGACAAGAATTAGCGTGAAAAAACAGCCTGAAGCATGTGCCATCAAAGATGGCAGCGACATGCTTCAGCGCCGGGTGAAGGCGGCGAACAGCGCGATCACGGCAAGGCCGGCCGAGGCGACCGTGTTCCAGGCGGCAAGCGACAGCCCGAAAATGCGCACCGTCACCTCGGTGCAGCTCACCACCTTGGTCGCCTGCATCTGGGAAAGCAGGTCGGCGGCCGAGCGTGTGGTCGAGGCGATGTCGCCGCTGCAATCGGCAGGCCCCGGCCAGAAGCCGGCTTCAGCACCGGCGTGATAGAGCGAAAGGCCGAAGCCGTAGATCATCAGAAGCGCGAAAATGAGGAACAGACCCCGCGTGATCGCCGCCGGCCAGCCGCGATAGGCTGCAATGGTCGCCATCAGCATCGTCGGGATGCCGAGATAATACGGCCAGCGCTCCGCGTAGCACAGCTTGCACGGCTGGGCGCCTGCGATGAGCTGGTAGCCCCATGCGGTCGCGATCGTCGCGACGGCAACGGCCAGCAGAAACGCGGCGATGGCAATATGCAGCGGGTTGGTCGGGTGCTTGAGGATCACGGCTCGGTCTTTCCGGTCAGAAGGCGTATTTCGCCACCACGAAACCGCCCACCAATAGCACGACAAAAATGGTGAAGACGAGGCCAAGGCGCGCTTCTATGAAGTCGCGGATCGGCGGGCCGAGCCAGTACAGAAGACCGGCGACGACGAAGAACCTGAGGCCCCGCGCGACGATACTGGAGATGATGAAGACGGCAATGTTGAGACCCGTCGCGCCCGACGCGATGGTGATCACCTTGAACGGGAACGGCGTGACGCCGGCCATGAAGACGATCCACGCGCCCCATTCGTTGTAGTAATCCTTGAAGGTCTCGAATTTCTCAAGATAGCCGTAGAAATCGAGGATCGGCTGGGCGACCTGCTCGAACAGGAGGGCGCCGATCAGATAGCCGAGCAGCCCGCCGATGACCGAGGTCACGGTGCACAGCAGGGCGAACCACCACGCTTTCGAGCGCTCCGCGATCACCATCGGGATCAGCAGGATGTCTGGCGGAATAGGAAAGACCGAGCTTTCGACAAAGGAGACCGTTCCGAGCGCGGCAGGCGCGCGCGGTCCCGAGGCAAGGCTCATCGTCCAGTCGTAGAGGCGGCGTAGCATGGCGATCCCTTAAAGCGCTTTCCCAAAAAGTCGACTGACTTTTCGGACAGGAAAACGCGAAAAAACACAGGACTGATACGCGTTACTGTTTCCGCTTGAACGCAACACGCTTTAGTCGTGGCCGCGGGGCTTGTCCACAACGCAGCAGGCGGCCGTGATCACCTTTTTGCCAGTCAAACGATAAACAATTGCAAAGCCGTGTTGACCAACAGGCCGCAACGGCTAATATCGCGCCGCTTCTGTCCGGATCCGACGCGGTTTTTTCCGCGTTGCGGGTTCGCGGCGGGCCCCTGTGGCGGAACTGGTAGACGCGGCAGACTCAAAATCTGTTTCCAGAAATGGAGTGGGAGTTCGAGTCTCCCCGGGGGCACCATTTTCTCTCTCACGCTGAACTCGCTTGCGCTCATCAGCTCCAAGCGGCGGCCTGACCGGCCGGCGCTCGGTCGAGCTTGCGAACCCGTCGTGTTCGAGGTTGGTCCACTTAGGTGGTCCAGCCTTTTTTCCAAAACACTGTTGTTACAGACGATATTTTACGCTTCTCCGAATGGATCTAATTTCACATCTTGCGTGGATGAGCCTGTGCCGGTCGGGATCGCGCCAAACCTCTATGCCGCCGCAACATCGTTATTCGCCATCCGGATCGTCGCCTCCGACGCGGATTTTGCATGGCCGCCCGGAGCGGCTTTGCATTGGCCAGTCCGGCGCAATCTTCATAAAACCGCAGTTCGCTGCCGCCGACCGCGGTCCGGGGGCGGTCTGGAAGATCGACAGGACGACGGCCTGCGTGTCGCTGTTCGCGCGCGAACCGGCTATTGCGGCGCCGGACCATAGGCGCCGAGTTGCGCCTCATACCCGGTCGATGAACCGACATAGGTCGCGAACGGCGTCGATTCGGCCACCCTGTCGCCGGCGGTGGCAGGCGTGCTCGACGGCGAGGCAAGCGTCATGGTGAAGAGGCCAAGGCCGATGACGAACACCGAGGCGGCGCCAACGAGCCCCGCGCCGAGCTCGAAGCGAACCTGGCCGGTGCCACCCGAAATCATCCGCCTCTCCAGCCAGCGCCGGCCGAGGATCGCGGCAATGCCGATGCCCGACATCGCGAGCGCCATGCCAGCTGATATTGCCGCGACCATGACGATCGCCGGCCCGATCAGATCGTTTGCCAGTCCAAAGAGCATGACGAGCAATGCGCCGGTGCAGGGGATCGCGCCGACCGCGACGGCGAGCCATCCGCCTCCGGACGTTCTCGCCTGCGCCGCGTTGCAGGCCGCGCAGCTGCTGTGGGCGTGGCCGTGATCATGACTGTGATCGTGGCTGTGTTCATGGCCGGCATGCGTGTGGTGTTCCGCCGCGTTGCCTGCGCGACGATGGTCAAGAACGGCACGTATCGCCCGCCACAGCATGAAGGAGCCGATGGCGATGATCACCGCATAGCTCCCCAGCCGGATCAGCCGATAATCGGACGGGGCGGCGCCCGTTGCCTGTCTCACCGCGAAATCCAGCAGGAACACGACGACGATCGCGGACAGCACATGGACGACCGCAATCCGTACCCCCATCAAAAGGCCGCGCCCGAGGCTGCCACCGGCGCCCACGAAGTAGGAAACGACCACCGCCTTTCCGTGCCCCGGCCCCAGCGTGTGGAAGAGGCCGTAGGCGAAGGCGATCAGGATCGCCGGGGCGATCGCGGTGAAGGAGCGGTCGTCGCGGATCGCCGACATCGCCGAGGTGAAGATATACGCCACACGCGCCATCAGCCGTTCATAGCTGGAGGCCCCGAGAAGCGGCGTATCGGGTGCGGTGATCGTGCCCGGCGTACCGCCGCGCTCGGCGTTGGTGAGCGCATAGGAGACTTTGATGTTCTCGGTCCCGTCGACCAGGAAAAGCTCGTGCGCGGCGGGTTGATATTCCAGCCGCCCCCGCAAGCGCACCGGCTCGAACAATCCCGAAACCTGCAGGCCGTCGGGAACGGAAACGTGGACGATCTGGTTCGGCGCCGGCGGCGGCGTATGAATGCAGGCGGCGACCCATGGGACCAGCAGAAACTCGACGACCCGTCCGGTCCCGACCGTCAGCGGAAGCGCATAGCCGTCGATCAGGATCTCGTCATCGAGATATTTCGCCGTAACCCCGGTCGCGGCCTCCTGCCGCCGTTCGATGATGCGCTGGCGCTGCGCGAGCAGCGCGGCGATGTCGACGCCGTCGGCTTCAAGTCTTTGCCGCGCTTGTTTTGCCGCCACGTCCAGAGCGGCATCGGACTGCCCGGCCGTGGCGCGCATTTGCGCCAGCAGAATCTTGCGCAGATCCGCCTTGCGTGCGGCCGGCATGGTCTTGAACGGATCGTCATAGGGTTCGCTGGACGGCTTCAGATCCGCCCAGGTGACGAGCGGAGCTGCCTCGGCGCGCACGGCAGTCAGGACGAGCAGGCACAACACGGTCATCGCCACGAATGCCGCAGCCGACAGACCACGGCGATCATGCTTCAGAGGCGTGCGCATGGCCGGCTCCTGAATCCCTGTCTCGCGTGCCAATCCGACATCCGGCCGTGCATCAGCCCGGCCTGAAGCCGGCCACAACCGCAATCCCTATTGCCCGACGACTTCGGCAAGAACGTTGCCGGCAGCACCGTCGGGCGGCCGCGCACCTGCGATCGCGGACAGGGTGATTGCCACGTCCACGGTATGGACCCGACGGGACACCTTCTGCGGTGACAGCCCGAAGCCGGCAAAGACGATCGGCACATAGGTATCGTGACGCCAGGGCGAGCCATGCGTGACCGTGACCGCGACGCCGTCGAAGTCATTGATGAACCAGCCCGGGTCGAAGACGACATAGATGTCGCCGGAGCGGTCCGGGTTGAAGTTGTTGACGATCGTGCGCGTCAGCCCGTTATCGGGCAGCGAGCCTTGGATCAGCCGCGCGCTCGGCACCGCGTAGGCCACGCCTTCAAAGGCGTTCAGCTCTTCGGAAATCGCGGTCTGCAGAGCGGAGAGGTCGACGCCCTCGGCATTTCGGACCTCTTCGGACAGGGTGAGGTAGGGATGGTCGTAGCCTTGAATCAGCTTGCCGGTAAGCCCGAACTTCTTGCGTACCCGTTCAGCCGCTGCCGTCGTATCCCACTGGTCGGGGCTGACATAGCCTCCCAGCTTGCCCAGTTCGCGCAGAAATCCCGGCGCTTCGGGCGTGCCGTGATCGGCGGAAAGCACGATCAGGGTCTTGTCCAGCCCGATCTCGGCGTCGACAAAGGCGAGAAGGTCCGCGAGCGTCCGGTCGAGCTGCAGCAGATTGTCCTCGGCTTCCAGGCTGGAGGGCCCGAAGACATGGCCGACATAGTACGTCGAGGAGAAGCTGACCGAGAGGTAGTCGGTCACGTCGTCTTCGCCGAGCGCTTCCGCCTTGATCAGGGTCTTGGCGAAATCCGCGGTGATCTGGTCACCGGCCGGGCTGAAGGTGAGGAAGGTCAGGAAATACGGGTCGTTCTCATAGGCGAGCGGATCGATGGTCGAGAACGGATGCGGGAAGACGCGTCCGAAACCCTCGAAATCCGGTTCCCAGGGTTGGTCGTCGCGGTCCTTGAAGACATAGCTTTCGAGCGGTTGCAGCAGCTCCCATGAGGTGCCGAGATATTTCTGCACGAAGTCCTTGTCGTTCCAATTTTTCACCCAGCCCGGGTAGTCGTCGTAGTAGTAGCTCGATGTGACGAACTTGCCGGTCGACTTCGAGAACCAGAACGCCTTGCCGGTATGACCGGCCATGGACACCGCGCCGCGATCCTTGACCGAGACGCCGAACACCTTGGCGCGGCCCTGCGTTGCGATGGACAGTTCATCGGAGAAGGTCGAGGTCAGGATGGATGCGGGGGAACGCCCGTCTGTCGCGGCCGCGAGCTGCGTCGGGTCGACCTCTGTCTTGGCGTTCACGCCGGCGCCCGCCGACAGCATCTTGTAGTTGGCATCTTCGACATTATAGACCGTTCGCCCCAGATTGCGGTCGAACCAGAGATTGCCGATCATGCCGTGGGCAGCCGGATGCGCGCCTGTCGCCAGCGTGGTGTGGCCGACGACCGTCTCGGTGTTGGCGTGCGCGTGGTGCGCATCGTTGTAGTAGACGCCTTTTTCGAGCAGATAGCGGAAGCCGCCCTCGCCGAACTGGCTCATATGGCGAAGCGGCAGGTCGCCGCGCAACTGGTCGACGGTAATCTGCAGGATCAGCCGCGGGCGCTCCTGCGCCTCCGCAGCCAACGGCAAACCGACGAGTAACGCTGTGCCAAGACACACTGCGAGTTTCATCGAGACCTCTCATAAATTCGTTGGTTTGGCGGCAATCCGGATACGAATTTTGGGTCTCTAATCTAACACCGCCGGGCTGATCATATCACGACAGACGGAGGTATGCCGACCACGCGGCGGGGCCGCTTCCCGTGTCCACGAGTGTGTGAATCTCGCTTGTGAGCCCGCCGCGGGAACGTCTCACACCGCCAAGGCCTCTATCTCCTTATTCCCGCAACCACATGCTGGCGAAGGCCGGATCAGGGGCGCATTCTTCCGACTTTTTGCACTCTTCGTCCCCGCGATGCGCGGACGCGCCGTATCCTTTGCTGAGGTCTCTCCGTCTGATCGATTTCCCGCCCGCCTGTTTTTGTCGCAATCTGAGCGCTCGCAACCGGGGTGTGTTGGGCTATTCTTCCTGCAATCGGCGAAGCGTCGATGGGAGCCGCGTTGCATTTGTGGCTCATGCCGGTCGTGGTCGCGTGGCAAACAGGATGGAGAGCATCATGGTTTTCAGGACGAAATATTCCTCGCGCTTTTTCGCATCGGTTTTTGTTGCCGGCCTGTCCGCAGCCGCCCTGGCTCTCTCCATGCCGCTCGGAGCGCCCGCCTATGCCGACTCGATGCAGGCGGCGCCCGGCCTCAGCCTCGGCATCGCCTCCATTCCCAATCTGCGCGACCTCGGCGGCTACAAGACAGCCGACGGCATGACCGTGAAGAAGGGGTTTGTCTATCGGGCCAACCAGCTCAGCGGCATCAGCGACGACGACATGAAGAAATTCGCCGCGCTCGGCCTCAAGACCGCCTTCGATTTGCGGACACAGGCCGAGATAGACAAGCGCCCGGACGAACTGCCGGACGGCGTCAAATATGTCTCGTTGGACGTTCTTTCGGACTTGCCGGAATCCGGCGCCGCCCAGCTCGAAGTGCTGCTGACCCAGCCGAAAAAAGCCAATGAGGTGCTTGGCGGGGGCAAGGCGGCCGAGGAATTCGGCGAGTCCTATCGCGCTTTCGTCTCGCTGCCGAGTGCCCGCAAGGAATTCCGCGAACTCTACCTTGCTTTCGCCGATGAAAAGCAGGTTCCCGCGCTGTTCCATTGCACCACCGGCAAGGATCGCACCGGCTGGGCGGCTGCCGCCTTCCTGACGCTGCTCGGTGTGCCGAAGGAAACGGTCTACGAGGATTATCTGCGCAGCAACGACTACATCGTGCCGAAATACCAGAGCGTCATCGACAGCTTTGTTGCCGCCGGCGGCGAGGCGGAAATCCCCGAAGCCATCATCGCGCTCCGCAAGGAATATCTCGACATCGCCTTCGACGAGATGGAGACGAAATACGGGACCATCCAGAACTATTTCACCGAAGCACTCGGTATCGGGCCGGACCAGCAGCAGGCGTTACGCGATTTCTATCTGGTGAAATAGACGGCGCTGCCGCTCTCGCCCGGGGTATCTCCCCTTGCTCTATCTGGCGGGACGCGCCACCATGGCTGCGCTTCCCACAAAGCTGACAGACTTCTCGGATAGAAGACGCGTCGATACAAGAAAACGATCCAGAAGCGACCTCTGCGTTTATCCCGCAACCGGAGTATCGCCTTGGCAGGACGGAATAATTCTTCAACGGCTGTCTCCGCCGCGGACAAGCGATTGGATGCCGCGCGCGCCTTGCTTGAAGAGGTGCACAGCGCGCTCGACATACGCTTCGGCTTTCGTCTCTGGGACGGCTCGGTCGTCCGTGGCGAGGACGCGCCGTTCCTCATGGTGTTCAACGATCCAGGCGTCTTCGGCGCGTTGGCGCGTCGCCCCAGGCTGCAGACCCTCGTCGAGCTGTGGTGCGCCAGGCGCATCGATCTCGAAGGCGGCACCCTGTTCGAATTCAATGAGTACCGTCCGAGCGGCAAGATCTTCCGTCGGCTGAAAAAAGGGCGGCTTGCCCGGCTGATCTGGCCGTTTCTCCTCAAGGGCGACGATCACCGCGTCGCGGCAAGCGGCCTTGCGGATGCGGAAGGCGAGGCGAGCGGCTCTTCGGCAGAGGCGATCCGTCATCACTACGACGTCTCCAACGATTTCTACCGGCTCTTCCTCGACAGCCGCATGGTCTATTCCTGCGGCTACTTCACCGACTGGGCGAACGACGTCGAACAGGCGCAGATCGACAAGCTGGAGATGATCTGCCGCAAGCTGCGGCTCGAGCCGGGCGACCGTTTTCTCGATATCGGTTGCGGCTGGGGCGCGCTCGTCATCCACGCGGTGGAGAATTACGGCGTCACCGCCCATGGCGTGACCCTGTCGCAGGCGCAATACGATCTGGCGCGCGAACGCATCGCCGCAAAGGGTCTCGACGACCGCATCACCATCTAGTTGAAGCCGTTTCAGGATCTCACCGGTACTTTCGACAAGATCGCCTCGATCGGCATGTACGAGCATGTCGGCTTCGACCACCACGACGAGTATTTCGGCGCCGTCCGCCGGTTGCTGCGCCCGCGCGGCCTCTATCTCCACCACGCGATCACCCGCCGCGGCCGGCGCAGCGAACGCGCCTTCCGCCGCCGTGGCTCCGAATACAAGGCAATGGTGCATTACATTTTCCCCGGCGGCGAGGTCGACCACATCGGCTGGTCGTCGAAGATGCTCGAGACCTACGGGCTCGAGGTCTATGACGTCGAGAACTGGCGCGAGCACTATGAGCGCACCACCGCGCTGTGGGCCGAGCGGCTGGAAGCGCGCAAGGACGAGGCGATCGCCATGGTCGGTGAGCCGCGCTACCGACTGTGGATGCTGTATCTCACCGGCGTTTCGCTCGCCTTCCGGCGCGGCAGTCTGTTGATCTACCAGACGCTTTCAAGCCGCCGCGACAACGGCCCCTCGGGCCTGCCTCCGACGCGCGCCGATCTCTATCGATAGGCATTGGAAGGGAACCTGAAGACGCGATGGTCGTTTCGGCCACGTGGCCATCTGTAAATGCGATCGAGGTCGGGAATGCGCGGCGTCGCGATTCTGAACAGGCAAAGCGGCGGTTTACGCAAGATCGACGTCGATGGCTTCGCCGGGCGGCTCAGAGCGGCCTTTGCCGAAAAAGGACATCAGATCGTGCCTCGTCTTGTGAATGGCAGCGGTCTGAGCAACGCGCTCGAAGCTGCCGGCGCGGATGCCTCCTCCGAACTGCTCATCGCTGCCGGCGGCGATGGAACGCTGTCGGCGGCGGCGGCCGTTGCTCTGCGCACCGGCAAGGTGCTCGGCGTGCTGCCGGGCGGCACCATGAACCTCGTCTCCCGCTCCTTTGGTCTGCCGCAGAATATCGATGAGGCGCTTGCCGTGCTGGCGGCGGGCGAAGAAGGGAGCATCGATATCGCCACGGCCAATGGCCGCCCCTTCCTGCACGAGTTTTCCGTCGGTCTGCATCCAAGAATGGTGAAGACCCGCGAGAACTTCGACTATGCCTCGCGGTTTGGGAAAATGGTGGCATCGCTGCGCGCGCTCCTCGTCGTCGCCTCGCGCCCGAAGGGCTTTACCGTCGCGGTCGAGACAGATGCGATCGATAGCGGACACGAGCGCGACCGGGCGAGCCTTGTCGCCGTTTCAAATAATCTCTACGGCGAGGGCCATCTCCCCTTCGCCGACAGTCTCGAGGAGGGCGTGCTCGGCCTCTACCGGGTCGGCGTTTTGGCACCGCGCCACAATCTCCGCCTCACCAAGGACATGATCCTCGGCAAATGGAGAGAGAACCCGGACGTTGCGGTGTCGACGAGCACCCATGTGACGCTCCATTTCGAGCGTTTGCCGAACAAGCCGCACTGCATCATCGACGGGGAACTGCTGCCGCTTGAGCCGCGTGTCGCCCTGGCGATCCATCCCGGAGCGTTGCGTTGTCTCAAGCCGCGAACCGCGGAGCTTTGAGTAAAGAGTTTGGAATGTCCTGGAAGAGTGTTGTGATCGCAGTCATTGCCGCAATGATCGGCGCATCGGCGGGCGCTGCCGCTACCTATTGGCCAACCCGCGAGAAATGGACGGAGATCGGCCGCACGACCGGCGAGGTTCACGGTCGCGCCGAAGTCATGCAGGCGCTGTGTGGCTTTGCCGAAGGCGGTACGCCGCCGGATCGCGCGGCAGACTATGCCCTCAATGTGAAGGCGGAGAGCCTCGCGGTCTTCCGCACGGAGACCGGCCTGCGCGTCTACTGCAAATAGGGCGAAGCGGGCTCTGGCCTGGCCGCGCTAGTCATCCATCTTCAGAGCGTGGATGAAGGCGTCCTGCGGGATGTCGACCTTGCCGAACTGGCGCATCCGCTTCTTGCCTTCCTTCTGCTTTTCCAAAAGCTTGCGTTTGCGGGTGGCGTCGCCACCGTAACACTTTGCCGTGACGTCCTTGCGCAGCGCCGAGATCGTCTCGCGCGCGATCACCCGCCCGCCGATCGCCGCCTGGATCGGGATCTTGAACAGGTGCTGCGGGATCAGCTCTTTCAGCTTTTCGCACATCGCCCGCCCGCGTCGTTCCGCCTGACTCGCGTGGACCAGGACGGAGAGCGCGTCGACCGGCTCGGCGTTGACCAGGATCGACATCTTGACGAGGTTGCCGGCCTTGTAGTCGGTCAGGTGATAGTCGAACGAGGCGTAGCCCTTCGAGATCGATTTCAGCCGGTCGTAGAAGTCGAACACGACCTCGTTGAGCGGCAGATCGTAGGACACCATCGCTCGGCTGCCGGCGTAGGACAGGTCGACCTGCACGCCGCGCCGGTCCTGACAGAGCTTGAGGATGCCGCCGAGATATTCGTCCGGAGTCAGGATGGTCGCGCGCAGCCATGGTTCCTCGATCTCGGTGATCTTCACCGGATCGGGCATGTCGGCGGGGTTGTGCAGCTCCACCACGGAACCGTCGTTCAGCGACATGCGGTAGACCACCGACGGTGCGGTGGCGATCAGGTCGAGATTGAACTCGCGGCTGAGCCGTTCTTGCACGATTTCCAGATGCAGCAGGCCGAGGAAGCCGCAGCGGAAGCCGAAGCCGAGCGCCGCCGAGGTTTCCATCTCGTAGGAGAAGCTCGCATCGTTGAGGCGCAGCTTGCCAAGCGCCGAGCGCAGATCCTCGAACTCGTTGGCATCGACCGGGAACAGGCCGCAGAACACCACCGGCTGGGCCGGGCGGAAACCTGAAAGCGGTTCGGCGCAGGGCTTCTTGTCTTCGGTGATCGTATCGCCGACGCGGGTGTCGGCCACTTCCTTGATCGAGGCGATGAGGAAGCCGATCTCGCCGGGGCCGAGCGCATCGACCTCGAGCAGCTTCGGCGTGAACACGCCGACCTTGTCGAGATCGTAGGCCGCGCCCGTGCCCATCATCTTGATGCGCTGGCCCTTCTTCATCTTGCCGTCGATGATGCGCACCAGAACGACGACGCCGAGATAGGTGTCGTACCAGGAATCGACCAGCGCGGCCTTCAGCGGCGCGTCCGGGTCGCCCTGCGGTGCCGGCAGGCGTTCGACGACCGCCGTGAGAACCTTGTCGATACCAATGCCGGTTTTCGCCGAAATCTCCACCGCATCCGAGGCGTCGAGGCCGATGACGTCCTCGATCTGCTGACGTATCCGCTCGGGTTCCGCCGCCGGCAGGTCGATCTTGTTCAGCACCGGCACGATCTCGTGATCGTTGTCGAGCGCCTGATAGACATTCGCAAGCGTCTGCGCCTCGACGCCCTGACTGGCATCGACGATCAGCAGCGATCCTTCGCAGGCCGCCAGCGAGCGGTTCACCTCATAGGCGAAGTCGACGTGGCCCGGCGTGTCGATCAGGTTCAGCGTGTAGGTCTTGCCGTCGGTGTGATGATACAGCAGGCGCACGGTCTGCGCCTTGATCGTGATGCCCCGCTCGCGCTCGATATCCATGGAATCGAGCACCTGATCCTTCATCTCGCGATCGGCCAGCCCGCCGGTCTTGTGAATCAGGCGGTCGGCAAGGGTCGACTTGCCGTGGTCGATGTGGGCGATGATCGCGAAGTTGCGAATATTGTCGATGGAATGCGTGGTCATGCGCGTCCATTACCACTCCCCCGGATCGCCGCCAAGCGTCAGAAACAGACGGGAGGCGCGAAAAACCGCTTTTTGTCGCCGTTTTGACCCGCGCCGGACACGCCGGGCTTCAATCGTGGGCGGCAAAGTGGATTCGCCCGGCTGCCGCGGACATCGCGTAGCCCCGTCATCGCCGGTTTCGAGATGCGTGAACTCACCTGTGGAAATCCCGCGAAGAGCGGCTTTCCACGCGCCGAAGTGCCTTGCGCAAAACAGGAATTCGGGATATGCATCGCGCATGCAACAGGATGTTCTTGGCGCTCGGCTAGCCATTTTAGCCGCTGCGATATCGGATCTGACGACTGCGGAGTTCGACGAGTTGTCGCCGTCGGCGGCAGCCGCTCTGATCACCATCAGAAAACGCGAGCCGATCGCGATTCAGGACATCGCCGCCCATGTCGGGCTCACCCATTCCGCGACCGTGCGGCTGATCGACCGGCTTGAAAAGGACTGGCTGGTCCGCCGTCTGCGCCGCCGTGGCCGCGAAGTGCAGGTCGAGGCGACCGCCCGCGGCAAGCGCCGTGCACGTGACATCGCCAGGAAGCGCGTCGCCGCGGTTGCCGCCCTGACCGAGGGGCTCGACGGCGAACTTGCCGACAATCTTCTCGAAGCCGTCGAGGCCTTGCTCGTGCGGATGGTCGAAAATGGCGTCGATCCGGCGCGGCTGTGCCGGTTCAGCGACGATGACGACTGTCAGGACCTGCTTTCCGCGGGCGCATCATCCCAGCCTGATGGCCGCTAACCCCTCTGGGCGGATGCGCGACACACCCTATGTCAGGGACTTGGTGCGCCGCCGTCTTGCCGCTTGATTGACGCAGCGCCGCGCGGCACGCTCCCACCAACACCTTGCTGATCCAACGGACGTTCGAGCCATGCTCCAATTCACCACCAAGCGACGCTTCTCCGATCTCAACGAGGCCGAAATCCTGTCGCTCGCCATTTCGGCGGAAGAGGAAGATGGCCGCATCTACGGCGAGTTCGCCGACGCCGCGCGCGCCGACTACCCGTCGGTTGCCGAGATGTTCGACGAGATGGCGGCGGAAGAAAACGAGCATCGGCGCTGGCTGATCGACACCTTCGACAAGAAGTACGGCACGCGTTTGCCGCCGATCAAGCGCGAGGATGTCGCCGGCTTCATCCAGCGCAAGCCGTGGTGGGTGGTGCGCGCGCGCGGCGTTGAGGCGATGCGCAGCCACGCCGCCGACATGGAGGCCGAGGCCCAGACCTTCTATCTGCGCGCCGCCGAGCGCTCCCGCGATACCGAAATCCGCAAGCTGCTCGGCGACCTCGCCGAAGCTGAGCGGCATCACGAACATCGCGCCGAGGAACTCGAGGGCGAACACCTCACTGAAGAGGCGATCGAGACGGAAGACGCCGCCGCGCGTCGCCGGTTCCTGCTGCAGGTGGTGCAGCCGGGGCTCGCCGGCCTGATGGATGGCTCGGTGTCGACGCTGGCGCCGCTGTTTGCCGCCGCCTTTGCCACCCAGAACAACTGGGAGACCTTCCTTGTCGGTCTGGCGGCTTCCGTCGGCGCCGGCATTTCCATGGGCTTTGCCGAGGCACTGTCCGACGACGGGTCGCTGACCGGGCGCGGCAGCCCGTGGATCCGTGGTTTCGCGTCCGGCATCATGACCACCGTCGGCGGCATCGGCCACACGCTGCCCTATCTGATCCCCGCCGCGCTGACCATGACGCTCGGCGGCATCGCGTTCTCCGGCTTCGGACTGGCGACGCTGCTCGCCGTGCTCGTGGTGATCGTCGAATTGTGGGCAATCGCCTGGATCCGCTGGAAGTACATGGACACGCCGTTCCTTGCGGCCTCGTTCCAGATCGTCATCGGCGGTGTGCTGGTCTTCCTTGCCGGCATAATCATCGGTAACGCCTGACGGGCGTCGCCACCTGCCGCAGGCCGCTCCCGTTACCCGTCGTGCATGTGGGCGACGAACTCGCGCACATAGTCGTTCGCCGGGTTTTCCAGGATTTCCTGCGGCGTGCCGTGCTGGACGATGCGGCCGCCTTCCATGATGGCGATGTGCTTGCCGATCTTGGTCGCCTCGCCGAGGTCGTGGCTGACGAACAGAACCGTCTTGCCGAGCTTCGCCTGTAGTTCGATCAACTCGTCCTGCAGTCGCGAGCGGATCAGCGGATCAAGCGCCGAGAACGGTTCGTCCATCAAGAGAATGTCGGCGTCGGTGGCGAGCGCGCGCGCCAGGCCAACGCGCTGCTGCATGCCACCTGACAGCTCGTGGGCATATTTGTCGGCCCAGTCGGCAAGACCGACCGTCTCCAGCTTGTCCTTGACGGCCGCCGCGATCGCCTCGGAGCTTTCGCCGCGCACTTCGAGCCCGAAAGCGACGTTTTCCGCCACCGTGCGCCACGGCAGCAGTGCGAATTGCTGGAACACCATGGCGCAGCGCTGACGCCGCACCTCGCGCAGCTTCGTCGCGTCGCAGGAGGCGACATCGATCATGCTGTCGCCTGATGAAATCAGCACCTTGCCACGGGCGACCTTGTTGAGGCCGTTGGCAGCGCGCAGAAGCGTCGACTTGCCGGAGCCGGACAGCCCCATCAAAACGCAGATCTCACCCTGCTCGACCGACAGGGAGGCGCCGGCGCAGCCGAGCACCTGACCGGTCTCGTCGAGAATTTGCTCGCGCGTCATGCCTTGATCGATGAGGGGGAGGGCGCGGCCCGGTTCCTCGCCGAAGACGATGTCGACATTTTCAAAGCGGATGGCGGTGGTCATCGCGTCTCTCCGCTCAATTGTCGCTGCCCGGGCGTTCCGGCCGGCGGAACACACGGTCGAGCAGGATGGCGACGATGACGATTGCCAAGCCAGCCTCGAAGCCCTTGGCGATGTTGACCGTATTCAGCGCGCGCAGCACCGGCACGCCGAGGCCGTTGGCGCCGACAAGGGCTGCGATCACCACCATCGACAGGCTGAGCATGATGCACTGGGTAAGCCCGGCCATGATGGTCGGCATGGCGTGCGGCAGCTCGATCTTGAACAGCAGTTGGGTGGGGGTGCACCCGAACGCCTGACCGGCCTCGATCAGCGGTTTCGGTGTCGACTTGATGCCGAGCGTGGTTAGGCGGATCGGTGCCGGAATGGCGAAGATGACGGTCGAGATCAGGCCCGGCACGACGCCGAGGCCGAACAGGATCAGCGTCGGGATCAGATAGGCAAAGGTCGGCAGCGTCTGCATCAGGTCGAGCACCGGTCGCAACGCCGCCTCGAGCCAGGGGCGATGCGCGGCGGCAATGCCGATCGGCACACCGACGACCATGCACAGCACGGTGGCGAAGATCACCAGCGACAATGTCGCGAGCGTCTCGTCCCAGTAGCCGAGATTGATGATGAGGAGGAGGCCGAGGACGATCGAGACGGAAAGCACCCAGCTGCGCCGGACCCAATAGGCAATCGCCGCGAAGACGACGACCAGAAGGAGGGCCGGGACGGCCAGCAGCACATCGATCAGCCCTTCGATGAGGAACTTCAGGCCGTCGGAAAAGGCATCGAGAAACACCGACGCCCAGTCATTGAACGCGTCGACGCCGTGTTCGACCCATTTGCCGAGCGGGATCTTGTGCTCCGTCAGCCATTCGAGCATTGCGGTCCGTCCCCCTTGCGGTGCAGCGCGGGCGCGCCCGGACCCCGTCGCCGGGCGCCGCCATTCGTGGGATGCCGCCGGCTCACCGATATCTCACGGCAAACCGGCGGCGATCGGGGGAATTACAGGCCGAGCTTGGCCTTGACCGCGGCCATCGCGTCGCCGCCGTCCATGGTGGTGACGCCGGCGAGCCAGCCGTCGAGCACGGCCGGGTTGGCCTTCAGCCAGTTGGTGGCCGCGACGTTCGGCTCGGCGCCGTCATTGAGGATCGCGCCCATGATCTCGTTTTCCATCGCCAGCGAGAAGACGAGGTTGTTGAGCAGCGCGCCGACATTCGGGCATTCGGTGGTGTAGCCCTTGCGGATGTTGGTGTAGACGGTGGCGCCGCCGAAGTTCGGGCCGAACACGTCATCGCCGCCCGACAGATAGGCCATTTCGAAATTGGCGTTCATCGGGTGCGGTTCCCAGCCGAGGAAGACGACGGCTTCTTCCTTCTTCACCGAGCGCGCGACCTGCGACAGCATGCCGGCTTCGGAGGACTCGACGACTTCGAAGCCCTTCAGGCCGAACATGTCCTTCTCGATCATGTCGAGGATCAGCCGGTTGCCGTCATTGCCCGGCTCGATGCCGTAGATCTTGCCCTCGAGCTGGTCCTTGAACTTGGCGATGTCGGCGAAGTCTTTCAGGCCGGCGTCGTAGGTGTATTTCGGCACGGCGAGCGTGTACTTGGCACCCTCCAGATTGACCCGCAGCGTCTCCACCGAGCCGTCTTCGCGATACGGCTTGATGTCGTTTTCCATGGTCGGCATCCAGTTGCCGAGGAAGATGTCGATGTCGCCGTTCTTCAGCGAGCGGTAGGTGACCGGAACCGACAGCAGCTTGGCTTCCGGCTCATAGCCGAGCGCTTCGAGCACCACCGAGGTCGCCGCCGTGGTTGCCGTGATGTCGGTCCAGCCGACGTCGGAAAAGCGCACCGCCTTGCACGAGGCCGGTTCGGCGGCCTGCGCGGAGCCGAGAGCAAAAATGCCGAGCGCGGCAGCGCCGAACAGCTTTGCGAGAGTGGAGGCCATTGTCGTTTCTCCCTTTTTGACGCTCATCCGGGCTTCGCCCGCGATGGTCCCTGAATGCTGATCCCCTGTGTCGGCGGAGCGTGATCCGCCGCTTTTCGTGCCTGAACAAACCACCCTTGCCCGAAGCGATCAAGCGCTGGGCGCGAAAACCCACGATGCCCGGATCGCGGGCAGGCAATTCGCATGCGTGGACCGGTTTCCCTTGCCGGCAATGTGCGGTCGCTTGCCGCGACGCTTTGTCCCCGCATTCCAGTCAATCACCCGAGGTCAGCGCCGGCAAGTTTTTATTGATTGACGCGTCAATTAAAAATAATCTGGTGGGAGCAGCGAACGCGTCGCAGACGGCCGCGCTGCATCGAAATTCCGAATTTGCGAGGGCGCTATGCCGAAAGTTGGAATGGAGCCGATTCGGCGCCGGGCGCTGATCGAGGCCGCAATCGCCGAGATTCACGCGCGCGGGTCGCTCGATGTCACCGTCGGCCACATCGCCGAGCGCGCCAAGGTCTCGTCCGGCCTGGCGCACCACTATTTCGGCAACAAGGCGCAGCTCCTGACTGCGACCATGCGCCATCTGCTGGCCGAACTCAGAACCGCAGTCGCCGCGCGGTTGCGCGCTGCCGCCACCCCGCGTGCCCGGTTGCAGGCGGTGATCGAGGGCAGCTTCGCGCCCGACCAGTTCCAGCCGGCGGTGATCTCGGCCTGGCTCGCCTTCTACGCCGAAGCGCAATCCTCCGAACCGGTGGGCCGGTTGCTGCGCCTCTATGGCCGGCGTCTGCATTCGAACCTGATGGATGCGCTGACCCCGATGGTGCCGCGCGCCGATGCCGAACGCATCGCGGAAGGCACCGCGGCGCTGATCGACGGCTTCTGGCTGCGTCAGGCACTCGGTCACCGCGCCTCCGACCGGCTGCACGCGGTCGCGATGCTTGAGAACTACGTCGAAACCCAGCTTGCCGCCGCCGACAGGGGAGAAACCCGATGACCACCGTTCAGCCGAAGGGCTCGCACTACATCGGCGGCAGCTTCGTCACCGGCGCCGGCGACGCCCATGCCGACCGCTACCCGGCGACCGGCGAGGTGATCGCCGAAATCCGTTACGCGACACCGGCCGAGGTCGAAAGCGCCGTCGAGGCCGCGAAAAAGGGCGCTAAGGTCTGGGCAAAGACGCCGGGCTCCGAGCGCGCCAGGGTACTGCACCGCGCGGCCGAGATCATGCGCGAACGCAACACGCCGCTGTCGCGGCTCGAAACCCTCGACACCGGCAAGCCGATCCAGGAAACGCTGGTCGCCGATGCGGCCTCGGGCGCCGATTGTTTCGACTATTTCGCCGGCCTTGCCGGCAGCCTTGCCGGCGAGCACATCGATCTCGGTGACGACTTCATCTACACCCGTCGCGAACCGCTCGGCATCGTCGCCGCCATCGGAGCCTGGAACTATCCGATCCAGATCGCCTCGTGGAAGGCAGCGCCCGCACTCGCCTGCGGCAATGCGGTGATCTTCAAGCCGTCCGAGGTGACGCCGCTGTCGGCGCTGGCGCTCGCCGAAATCCTCACCGAAGCGGGCCTGCCCGACGGTGTCTTCAACGTCCTGCAGGGCGCTGGCGAGGTCGGCCGCACGCTCGTTACCCATCCCGATATCGCCAAGGTCTCTCTGACCGGCGAGGTTGGCACCGGCAAGCGTGTGATGGCGGACGCGTCGGGCACGCTGAAGCACGTCACGCTCGAACTCGGCGGTAAGTCGCCCATCCTCGTCTTCGAGGATGCCGATCTCGATTCCGCCGTCGGCGGTGCCATGCTCGGCAACTTCTATTCCTCCGGCCAGGTCTGCTCGAACGGCACCCGCGTCTTCGTCCATGAAAGCGTCAAGGACGCCTTCCTCGAAAAACTCGTCGCCCGTACCAAAGCGCTGAAGATCGGCGATCCGCTCGATCCCGAGACCCATATCGGTCCGCTGATTTCCGCCGAGCACATGGAAAAGGTGCTGATGTACATGGATGCCGGCAAGGCCGAGGCGCGCTGCGTCGCCGGCGGTGGCCGCGTCGCCGTACCCGGTCTCGACAACGGCTATTTCGTCGCCCCGACCATCTTCGATGCGACCGGCGGCGAGGAAGCCCGCATCGTCCGCGAGGAGATCTTCGGACCCGTTCTGACCGTGCTTTCGTTCAGCGACGAGGCCGAGGTGATCGCGCGGGCAAACGCGACCCCGTTCGGGCTTGCGGCCGGCGTCTTCACCCGTGATCTCGCCCGCGCCCACCGCACGGTCGCCGCGCTCGAGGCCGGCACCTGCTGGATCAACACCTACAATCTGACGCCGATCGCGATGCCCTTCGGCGGCGTCAAACAGTCGGGGCTTGGCCGCGAAAACGGCACCGCCGCGCTCGACCACTATTCGCAGATCAAGAGCGTCTACGTCGCCATGGGGCCCGTCGACGCGCCTTACTAATAAAAGCCCAGGAAAGGGCTTGAACCATGGAATTCGATTTCGTCATCGTCGGCGCCGGCTCGGCCGGCTCGGTCCTTGCCAATCGCCTCAGCGAGGATGGCCGCCATTCCGTCTGCGTGCTCGAATTCGGCGGCACCGATGTCGGCCCGCTGATCCAGATGCCGGCCGCACTGTCCTACCCGATGAATATGAGCCTCTACGACTGGGGCTTCGAAAGCGAACCGGAACCCGGTCTCGGCGGCCGCCGGCTCGCCGTGCCGCGCGGCAAGGTGCTCGGCGGTTCGTCGTCGATCAATGGCATGGTCTATGTGCGCGGTCACGCGATGGACTTCGACACCTGGAGCGAGATGGGCGCGCGCGGTTGGTCGTTCGCGGAGGTGCTGCCCTATTTCCAGCGGCTTGAGACGAGCCACGGCGGCGAGGCCGGCTGGCGCGGGACCGACGGGCCGATGCACGTCACCCGCGGACGGCGCTGGACGCCGCTGTTCGATGCCTTCATCGATGCCGGCGGCGAGGCCGGCTTCGAACTCACCGACGATTATAACGGCGCCAAGCAGGAAGGCTTCGGCGTCATGGAACAGACCATCTGGCAGGGTCGGCGCTGGTCAGCGGCGAACGCCTATCTGACCCCGGCGCGTGAGCGTCAGAACCTCACCGTGATGACCCGCGCCCGCGCCCGCCGCGTGCTGTTCGAGGACGGCCGCGCTATCGGCGTCGAGTTCGAGCACAGGGGCGCCATCGAGACCGTCCGCGCCCGCCGCGAGGTCGTGCTGTCGGCAAGCGCGATCAACTCGCCGGTGCTGCTGATGCGTTCCGGCATTGGCGACGGCGCCGAGCTCGCCGGCCACAACATCCCCGTGGTCAGCAATCGCCGTGGCGTCGGCAAGAACCTGCAGGACCATCTGGAACTCTATATCCAGATGCTCTGCACAAAGCCGATCACCCTCTACAAGCACCTCAATCTGTTCTCGAAGGCGCTGATCGGGCTTGAATGGCTACTGAAAAAGACCGGCCATGGCGCGACCAACCATTTCGAGGCCTGCGCCTTCGTGCGCTCGCGTGCCGGCATCCCCTATCCCGATCTGCAGTACCACTTCCTGCCGGTTGCCATCCGCTATGACGGCCGCTCGCCGGCGAAGGACCACGGTTTCCAGGCTCATGTCGGGCCGATGCGCTCGAAGAGCCGGGGCAGGGTGCGCCTCAACGGCGCTGCAGGCGCCGGCAAGCCCTCGATCCTGTTCAACTATATGAGCCACGAGGACGACTGGGCCGAGTTCCGCACCGCGATCCGCTTAACGCGCGAGATCTTCGGTCAGAAGGCCTTCGACGACTATCGGGGCGCCGAGATCGCGCCGGGCGCGGACAAGACATCGGATGCCGATCTCGACGACTTCATCCGCGAGCATGTCGAAAGCGCCTATCACCCCTGCGGCACCTGCCGTATGGGAGCGGCCGACGACCCCGATGCCGTGGTCGACCACGAGTGCCGCGTAATCGGCGTCGACGGTCTGCGCGTCATCGATTCCTCGATCTTCCCGCAGATCACCAACGGCAACCTCAACGGTCCGAGCCTGATGGTCGGCGAAAAGGGCGCCGACATGCTGCTCGGCCGCACGCCGTTGCCGCCGTCGAATCTCGAGCCGTGGATTCATCCCGACTGGCAGCACGCGCAGAGATAGCGCGTATTCCCGAAAAGTGGGAACCGGTTTTCGGACAAGAATTCGCGAGAAAAAACAAAGCGTTGGGTCGCATAGCTGTTTGGGCAGGGAAGAGCCTTTGAAACTCCCGTCATGCCGGGCGGAGACCCGGCATCCATTGCCCGCTTCGACACGGTATGCCGGCACATTTACAGACAGCCAACGCCATTGGATGCCGGATCAAGTCCGGCATGACGCCGTGCTTGGGGAGGCGATGGAATGCCAACCGACGCACTTTTTCTACAGATCCGACACCAGATGCCCGCCGTCGACGGTCAGCACCGTTCCGGTCATGAAGGACGAGGCGTCGGTCGCAAGCAGCATGAACGGTCCGTCCAGTTCCGGCAGGTTTCCGATACGTCGCATGGGGATGCGCGCGACCATCTTCTCGCCGGCGGCGGTGTCGAAATAGCCGGCATTGATTTCCGTCTCGAAATAGCCCGGCGCCAGCGCGTTGACGCGGATGTTGTGGCGCGCCCATTCGAGCGCCAACGCCTTCGTCATCTGAATGATCGCGGCTTTCGAAACCGAATAGGGTGCAAGCCCGGCCGACACGCCGAAACCGAGGATCGACGCGGTGTTGATGACGATGCCCGGCTCGCCGTTCTCGCGCCACTGCCGTGCGGTCGAGACCGCCATCTGCCAGGGGCCGCGCAGATTGACGTTCATGACGTCGTCAAAGTCCGCAAGCTTGGTATCGAGGGCGAGGCCGCCGCCTGAAACACCGGCATTGTTGACCAGCACGTCGAGCCCGTCGAACGTCTGGAAGGCCTTCGCCGCGCAGGCTTTGATCGAGGCCGGATCGCTGACGTCGAGCGACACCGCCAGCGCGCTTGCCGCACCGGCCTCGCGTAGCTCTCCGACCAGCTTTTCAAGCCGCTCGCGTCGACGCGCCGCAACCGCGACATGCGCCCCACAGCGCGCGGCCAGAAGCGCCAGATGGGCGCCGATGCCGCTCGATGCCCCGGTGATCAGCAGCCGCTTGCCGGCGAGTTTTTGTCCGAGATCCATGCTCGTTTCCTCAATCTTGTTCTTTTTTGGGGAGCTGCCCGCCCGCGGCCGCCAGCGCTTCCGGTGTGTCGATGTCGAGCGCGACACCAGCGCCGATTTCCACTTCGGCGATGGCGTCGGGATAGCGGCCAAGCACATGGCGCGCGCCGACATCGCCGGTGATGGCTTTCAATTCGTCGAAGAACCGTCGCGACCACAAAACCGGGTTGCCGCGCTTCTTCTCGAATGTCGGCAGCACGATCAGCGCGCCCGCTGCGGGATCGTAGGCTGCGATCAGCCGGTCGACGATTTCCGGCGTCACCTGCGGCATGTCGGCGAGCATGACGACGACCGCGTCGACATCGTCGGGCAGCGCGGCAAGCCCGGTCGCGAGCGAGGTCGAAAGTCCGTCGGCGAAATCGGGGTTATGCGCAAAGGCGACGTCGAGGTCGGCAAGCGCGGCGTGCACCGTCTCGGGCTCGTGACCGGTGACGACGGTCACGGACGTTGCCGCACTCGCCAACGCCGCCTCCGCCGCGATACGGACCATCGGCTTGCCGCCGATCGTGCTGGCGAGTTTGTTGGCCGCACCCATGCGGCGCGACTGGCCGGCGGCAAGCACGAGCGCCGCGACTTTCGGCGCACCGCTGCTTTCCACCGGCACTTCGCGCGGCTGCGGCCGCGACACGATTTCCATCAGGAGCCCCCCGACGCCCATCCCGGTGATGTCGTCTGTGGTGACCGGCACGCCGGCGAGAAGCCGCGCCAGCACCCAGTCGAAACCGTTCTCCTTCGGGCTGCGGGCGCAACCCGGCGCGCCAAGCACCGGCAGTCCGTCCAGATCGGCGACCAGGAGCAGATTGCCCGGATCGACCGGCATGCCGAAATGGACAATCGCACCGCCGGCCGCCTCGATGCCGGCGGGAAGCACGTCGCGCCGGTCGACGACGGCGGATGCACCGAACATCACGATGAGGTCGACGCCCATGCCTTTCAGGACACCAAGCGCGCCCGCCACCGCCGCTTCGTCATGGGCGATGCGTTCATCGGCGACGATGGTCGCGCCGGCGGGCGCCAGCCGTTCGCCGAGTACGCGCAATGTCTTTTCAACGATCGACGGTTTGAGCCCCGGTAGCAGCGTCGAGATCACCCCGACCTTCAGTGCCCTGAACGGCAGAACCTCGATCAGCGGACCGGTTTCGCCGAGATCGGTAAGCGCGGCATCGAGCGCGCCGCCGGGCACCGCATAGGGGATGATCTTGACGGTGGCGATAAGCCGGCCGTCCTCGACGGCCTCGAAGTCGGCGAGCGTTGCCACGGTGATCGCCGGATCGCGTCGGTTGAGCCGGTCGATGCCGGCCTTGTCGACCCGCAACAGTCCGGCGGCCCCGGCATGCAGATTGACCCGGCCGGTGAACGGCGCCTCGGTAACGGCGTTGCCGCCGGCAAACGCCGCGGCGAGGCGTTTCGCAGCCTCGTCCTCATGCACGTCGCCGGGCTCCAGCCGCGCAACGATGACCTCGCTGTGGCCGGCCGCCTTGAGCCGTTCGATGTCGGCGGCGCCGAGCACCGTGCCCTTCTTGATCGCGCCTTTGGTCAGGCCGAGCGAATGGGCAAGGATCGCGCCCTCAGCGTTGTCGACTGAGACCGGGCCGAACTTCACCCGTTCGCTCCGTCACGCGGCTTACGCAGCGCTTCGATGATCTGCGCGAGCACCGAGACGGCGATCTCGGCCGGGCTTGCGGCGCCGATATCGAGCCCGATCGGCGCGTTGATGCGCGCAAGTGTCGCCGCGTCGAGCCCGGCTTCGCTCAGCCGGTCGATGCGTTTTGCGTGCGTCTTGCGGCTGCCGAGCGCACCGACATAGAAGCAGCCCGTGGTGAGCGCCGCCTTCAGCGGTTCGTCGTCGATCTTCGGATCGTGCGTCACGGCGGCAAGCGCGGTGTAGCGGTCGAAGGCGAGGCGATCCATCACGTCGACCGGCCATTCGGCCAAGAGCGTCATGTTCGGAAAGCGCTCGGGCGTCGCAAAGGCGGTGCGCGGATCGACAATCAGCACGTCGAGCCCGGCAATCGCCGCCATCGGCGCAAGCGCCTGCGAGATGTGCACTGCGCCGACGATGACGAGGCGCGGCGGCGGCACGTGCACGGTGAGGAACAGCCGGCGCGGTTCGTCGCCTGCTGCGCCCTCGACCTCGATCATGCCGGATTTGGCCGAGCGAAAGCGCCGCGTCAGTTCCTCGCCGAGCAGATCGCCGGCAAGGTCGTCGCTGTCGAGCACCAGCCGGTCCTCGCTGCCATCCATCGCGGTCACGCGGATGACGGCCTTGCGTGCCCGTCGGGCCGCATTCATCCGGTTGAGAAGATCGATCTCCATGGGGTCAGCTCCTCTCGGCCGCCAGTTTGACGCCAAGCCCGATCAAGAGCGCGCCGCCGGCCTTGCGCAAGCCGTTCTGCCAGCGGGTCGAGCGCGACAGTCGCCGCGCCACTTCGGACGCGAAGAACACCGTCACCAGATCGGCCGAGCTGAACGACACATTGACGATCATGCCGAGGATCAGGAATTGCATCCAGATCGGGAAGGCGGCGGCGGGATCGACGAATTGCGGCAGGAAGGCAATGAAGAAAAGCGCCACTTTCGGGTTCAGAAGCTCGACGATGACGCTGTCGAAAAAGGCCCGCTTTGCCGAGCGCGGCGGCAGCTCCGGCACCGGTTCGCCGGGACGGGACTTACTGCGGAACATCTGGATGCCGAGCCAGACGAGATAGGCACCGCCGGCCAGTTTCAGCGCCGCATAGAGCGTCGGCACCAGCGCGAACAGTGCGGACAGGCCAAGCACGGCGCCGAGCACATGCACATAGCAGCCGACATGGATGCCGAGCGCGGCGAGAAGGCCAGCGCGGCGGCCGCGCGAGATCGTCTGCGCGGCGGTGTAGAGCAGCGCTGGGCCGGGCATATAGGCAAACAGCAGTGTCGCCAGCGCGAAGGCGTAAAGCGTTTCAATCGGCGCCATGATCAGTGCGCGCTCCCGGTCAGCGGTTCGACGAAGACGCGGATGCGTCCGCCGCAGGAAAGCCCGACCCGCCAGGCGGTCTCGTCGGCGACGCCGAATTCGAGCATGCGCGGCTTGCCGTCGGCGATCACGTCGAGTGCTTCGGTGATCACCGCGCCCTCGACACAGCCGCCTGAAACCGAGCCCTCGAAATTGCCTTCCTCGTCGATGACGAGCGGCGAGCCGACCGGACGCGGCGCCGAGCCCCAGGTCTCGACGACGGTCGCAAGCGCTACTGCGCGGCCCTCGGCGCACCAGGTTTCGGCGACGGCGAGCGGGTCGCCCAGTTCGGTTGCCGCATCAGTGTCGGACATCAAAAATCCTCCCCGCACGCGCCCGGGACGGGCCGTGCAATTTGCCTACTGTCTTCGTTTCGCGGGCGTTACGCAATCGCCCGCAACAGGGGAGGTTATCTTTTCACCTTGGCGAGCCGTCGCGCCGGTTCCGTCGTGCCGGTTTCCTCGATTTCCCTGACGATCTGGTCGTAATTCGGGTGAAGCGTGCCGAACAGCCGGTCCCACATCGAGGTGAAATTGCCGAAATTGTAGTGGAACTCGGAATGGTGCAGGTCGTGATAGGTGGTGCAGACCATGATCGAGGGCCAGCGCGCACTGCGCGAGGCGAAGAACTCGAATCCGCTGTGGCCGATCATGCCGGTCACCTGGTCGTACAGCCGGTGCACGATGAGCAGTTCGATCGGCAGCGGCAGCACGAACAGCACCAGCGCGTAAAAGCTGTGCGACAGAAGCGTGTCGACAACAGAGGAGGAATCGTTGCTCCACGGCGTCGGCGCGACGCTGCGGTGGTGCAGCAGATGGAACGGGTAGAGCGGCTTGGTGTGCAGGCCCCAATGGGCGAAGAAGAACCACGCGTCGAACAGCGCCATCGAGGCGAGCAGGCAGAGATAGGCCTGCCAGTCGGTGAGGCCGTACGGCGCGATCGTCCAGCCCTTTGCCTGCGCGAACATGCCGAAGGAAAGGAGCCCGCTCGAGGTGATGACGGCGGGCATCGCGGCGAGGATTTCCTTGTTGGTGCGGTGTTCGCCGGTGCGCTTCTGGATACGCCGGTCGGGATGGCGCTTGTTGAGCGCGGTCAGCACGAAGCCGACGGGGAAGATGACCGCCAGATGGGCGGCAAGAACCAGCGCCCACCACAGGAAGAAACCGGCGATATCGCCGCCGAACATGGTCGCATCGATCACGAAACACTCTCCTCGCGCCGCCGCGCGGCTCTCAGCTGTTCGGATAGGTATGTCGTCCCCGTGGCGCGACCTTAGCGGATCATCGCCGGCAAATCACGCGCCCATCCCGGCTATTCGCCGGCGCTGCGGCAATAAAAAAGGCCCGCCAAAGCGGCGGGCCTTTCGATCTCGAGGATGCGGCCGAAATCTATTCCGCGGCCGCCTTCACGCTCGGCGCCGCGTCGCGCACGGCGGCGTCGACATGGGTCTCGAACTTGGCGAAGTTGTCGACGAACATCTGCACCAGCTTGGCCGCCTGCGCGTCGTAGGCGTCCTTGTCGTCCCAGGTGCTGCGCGGATCGAGGATCGAGGTGTCGACGTCATGGACGGCGACCGGAACCTCGAAGCCGAAGGACGGGTCGGTGCGGAATTCGACATTCTTCAGCGAACCGTCGAGCGCGGCGGTGAGCAGCGCGCGGGTTTCCTTGATCGGCATGCGGTGGCCGGTGCCGTAGGCGCCGCCGGTCCAGCCGGTGTTGACCAGCCAGCAATCGACGTCGTGCTCGGCGATGTGCTCGCGCAGGAGGTTGCCGTAGACCGACGGGTGACGCGGCATGAACGGACCGCCGAAGCAGGTCGAGAAGGTCGCCTGCGGTTCGGTGATGCCCTTTTCCGTGCCGGCGACCTTGGCGGTGTAGCCCGACAGGAAGTGGTACATCGCCTGCGCCGGCGTCAGCTTGGAGATCGGCGGCAGCACGCCGAAGGCATCCGCCGTCAGCATGATGATGTTCTTCGGATGCGGCGCCTGGCCGGTGTCGCTCGCGTTCGGGATGAAGTGGATCGGATACCCGCCACGGGTGTTTTCCGTCTTCGAGCCGTCATCGAAATCCGGCGTGCCGGTTTCCGGGTCGAGCACGACGTTTTCCATCACCGCGCCGAAGCGCTGGCAGGCTTCGTGGATTTCCGGTTCGGCTTCCGCCGACAGCTTGATCATCTTGGCGTAGCAGCCGCCTTCGAAGTTGAAGACGCCGTCCGCGCCCCAGCCGTGCTCGTCGTCGCCGATCAGGGTGCGGCTCGCGTCGGCCGACAGGGTCGTCTTGCCGGTGCCCGACAGGCCGAAGAAGATCGCCGCGTCGCCGGCCGGGCCGACATTGGCCGAGCAGTGCATCGGCATCACCTTCTGCGGCGGCAGCAGGTAGTTGAGCATTGTGAAGACGGACTTCTTGATCTCGCCGGCATAGGAGGTGCCGCCGATCAGCACGAGCTTGTTCTCGAAGTCGCAGGCAATCACCGTCTCGGTGCGGCAGCCGTGCCGCTCGGGATCGGCGCGGAAGCTCGGCAGGTCGATAATGGTCAGTTCCGGGTCGAACGACGCGAGATCGTCATCGGACGGGCGGATCAGAAGATTGCGAATGAACAGATTGTGCCAGGCGAACTCCGAGAACACCCGGGTCGGCAGGCGATAGCGCGGGTCGGCGCCGCCGAACAGATCCTGCGCGAACAGCTCCAGCCCCTTGGCGTGTTCCATGAAGTCGGCATAGAGGACGTCGAAATGCGCCCGGCTCATCGGCGCGTTGTTGTCCCACCACACCTGATCCTCGGTGCCGTCTTCGCGTACGACGAACTTGTCCTTCGCCGAACGGCCGGTGTGAACGCCGGTCTCGACCACCAGAGCGCCGCCGGAGGCGAGCACACCTTCGCCGCGCCGGATCGACTCGCCGTAGAGCGCGGGCTCCTTGTAGTTCCAATGGACCGCGGCGAGCTCTTTCAGGCCGATCATATCGGCCCCTGCCGCCGGATTGCGTTTGCCGGTTTCCTGCACGACTCTATCTCCCTGTCGTAGTCGCAACCACCATGCGCGCGGACGCGCACAACCTCCTCATTTCCAAGCCCTCGCTGTCCGCGAACGCTGGAAACGCCAAATCCCAGACGACATTCCATACCGCCCGCCCGCAGGAAAACCGCGCCTTCGGAAATTATCCGGGCCGGTCATTCGCACGCGCGCACGAAAATGCCGCAACGCACCGTAGTAAAGTGACTTAGGGGACACAAGGCAGTCTATCGTCGTAAAATCGTCATTGGGCCGCATTGATCTATCTTAAAACCCGGCGGCGTTTTCCCGCAGTGCACCCGATTTTTGCGATGCACCTAAGTGCGCCGTTTTTCAAGCCATCCCAGCAGCATATCGCCCGACAGAACCGGCGTATCGAAATCAAGCCGCGCCGTGCGGTTGCCGGCAACGAGATCGAGGCCGGCCGGATCGCAGCCGATCGCGTTCCAGACCGCGCCGCTGTCGGCCGGATTGCCGGCAAGCGCTGCGACGGTCTGTGCGTGGTCCCGGTTGATCGTTTCGAGCAGCGATTCTTCCTCGGTGATCAGCGCTTCGGCGCCGGCGGTCTCGATCAGGAGGTCCGAAGGCGCGAGGTCGACGATCCGCCCGAACCCGGCGACCAGATGGGCATCGTCGAGCGCCATCCGGTAGAAGGCGAAATCGCTGAAGCCGGCATAGAGCGCGGCATCCGGCTGGCGGGCGAGGAAGCGGCGCCGTGTGACGTCCAGATTGGCGGCATCGCCCGACAGACGCTCCAGACGTCCCGACAGGGTCACCCGGGTACCGGTCAGCGGATCGCCGTCCACATGGGTGTCGTAGAGCAGCGAGGCGCGCACATCGGCGGCGAGATTACGGCTGTGCACGGCAAGGTCCGACAGGAGAAGGATCGGCGAGCCGTCGGGGTCGGTCGCGACCGTCACCAGTGAGGCATAGGGCGCGCCACCGCGCAATGTGGCGAGTGCGGCGGTGCGCGACAGCCGCACCAGGCGCCGGCTTTCGTCGGCTGCGGAGAAATTGTCCTGTGTCATAGTTTGGGAGCCTAACCCAAGCTTGCGCACAGGCAATGCCATTGTCGGTCTTTGCGGCAAAGATCGGTGACGATTTGTGATCGCATTCTCACTCGCGGTGTCGCAAAGCTTTGGCTATTGTGACCGCGCGCCCTTCATGGCGCGTGGCGGTTTCCGGCGATGCCGACGCACTTGCCCACTTAAGTGCCGAGGCACTTGTCCCTACGAGCGACGATGCGCTCGCCCCGAACAGATGTGCCGGAAGGAAGCCGCCCCGCATGAGACGTCCGACCACGATTCATTCCGACGCCGTCGGTGACGAGCCGATGGCGCTCGGTCATCACATCAAGCGCACCTTCGAGCTTGCCGCGCCGATCATCGTCGCGCGCACCGCGATGATCGTCATGTTCACCGTCGATACGATCATGACCGGCTGGGCCGGCTCGACCGAGCTTGCCTATATCGGCCTCGGCATCGCCCCGCAGCTCGTTCTCATGCTGATCTCGATCGGCGCGCTGCAGTCGACCGTTGTGTTGACCGCGCAGGCCGTCGGTGCAGGCGAGGCGGAACGTGCCGGCGCCATCCTGCTGGCCTCGCAGCTTCATGCCCTGCTGCTCGGCATCATGATCTTCATCTTCTCGTTCTTCGCCGAGCCCTTCTTCCTCGCCACCGGCCAGCTCCCGGAGCTGGCTGCAGGCGCCGCCGTCGTGACGCAGCAATTCGCCTGGGGCTCGCCGGCCGTTCTGCTGTTCGTTGCGACCAAT
Source organism: Hyphomicrobiales bacterium (assembly GCA_002869065.1). Lineage (NCBI taxonomy): Bacteria > Pseudomonadati > Pseudomonadota > Alphaproteobacteria > Hyphomicrobiales > Hyphomicrobiales bacterium. Next base: position 405,100 of record PKTR01000002.1, on the reverse strand, counting down.
CTGTTCCTCGAGGCGACCGGCCATCCGCGCATCGGCATGTGGATCATGCTCGGCGCGAACGTCGTCAACGTGTTGTTGAACGGCATTCTGGCGCTCGGCTGGTTCGGCTTCGTCGAGCCGCTCGGCGCCGAAGGCGCCGTGATCGCCAGTTCGTCGCTGCGCTGGGTCGCCTTCGCCGTGTCCTTCGGCGTCATCCTCATTCTCGCCCGCCGCCATGGCGATCCATTCGGCGTGCTTGCCGCCTTCGCGGAATCGAAGCCGCTGCGCACCTCGCTGACCGGCCCGGTCGGCAAGCGCATCCGCAGCATCGGCCTGCCGATGGGCCTTGCCCAGGGCGTCGAGAGCGCCGCCTTCGCGACTGTCGTCCTCATCGCCGGCACGCTCGGCAAGACCGCCGCCGCCGCCCATCAGGTCACCATGTCGCTGCTGACGCTCGTCTTCATGATGGCGATCGGCACAGCGGGCGCGACCGCGATCCGCGTCGGCAATGCGGTTGGCCGCGGCAACCGGGTCGATACCGCGCGCGCCGGCTGGACCGGGATAAGCATCGGCGCGGTCTTACCGATTCCCTTCGCGATCCTGTTCATTTCGTCGCCGAACACCGCGGCGCGGATCTTCACCGACGATCCGGCGGTGCTGGCGATCACCAGCCAGACCATTTTCGTCGCCGGTTTCGCCCTGTCCGCCGATGCCGCGATGGGCGTCGCCACGGGTGCCTTGCGCGGTGCCGGTGATGTCTGGGCGGCGCTGATCATGCAATCGGCCGCCTTCTGGTGTGTTGGCATACCGTCTGCCTTCGCGCTCGCGATCTATGCCGGTTATGGCCCGCCGGGGTTGTTTGCCGCCATCGTCATCGGCATCTATACGTCGCTGATGATGCTTCTGCCGCGTTTCGCCTACATCACAAAAGGCGAAATCCGCCGCGCCTGAGGGCGCGTTTCGGGGTCGCAAAAGTGGGGTGACAGCACCATTTGTCCCGCGCAAGCGGCTGGAGTATGGTTGCGCGCCTTAATTTCGCGCGGTTTTGCACGGATTCGAGCCTTCGGGCGCGTAGCAAAGCGTCCGCCCGAGTATCCATTGAACGGTTTTGCCCATGCCCACCATTGCCCTCGTCGACGACGACCGCAACATTCTCACCTCGGTGTCCATCGCTCTTGAGTCCGAGGGCTACCGCGTCGAGACCTATACCGACGGTGCTTCGGCGCTGGACGGCCTGTCCGCCCGCCCGCCCGATCTCGCCATTCTCGACATCAAGATGCCGCGTATGGACGGTATGGAGCTGCTGCGCCGATTGCGCCAGAAAACCGACATGCCGGTGATCTTCCTCACCTCCAAGGACGAGGAAATCGACGAGCTGTTCGGCCTCAAGATGGGCGCCGACGATTTCATCCACAAGCCGTTCTCGCAGCGTCTGTTGGTGGAGCGGGTCAAGGCGGTTCTGCGCCGCGTCCAGCCGCGCGAAGCGACCGGCCCGAAGGCGGTCAATTCCTCGTCGAATATCGAACGCGGCCAGCTGATGATGGATCAGGAGCGGCACACCTGCACCTGGCAGGGGCTGCCGGTGACGTTGACGGTCACCGAATTCCTCATTCTGTATGCGCTGGCGCAGCGCCCGGGTGTGGTCAAGAGCCGCAACGCGCTGATGGATGCCGCCTATGACGATCAGGTCTATGTTGATGACCGCACGATCGACAGCCATATCAAGCGTCTGCGCAAGAAGTTCAAATCGGTGGACGACAATTTCGACATGATCGAAACCCTGTATGGTGTCGGCTACCGGTTCAAGGAAATCTGAGGGCGCCGGAATTGGCATCCCGCGGACCGGTATGACCTTGAACGGGGCGCGTTGGCGCAGGCCGCCGGCGTCGCGATCCGCGCCGATGCCGGACCATTCATGACCCGACGGCGGACCCGATGACGGCTGAACCGCAAGCCGAAAAGGCACAACAGGAAAAGCGCCGGCCCGGCCTGTGGTCGCGGCTGCGTCGACGCACGGGTGCGCGGCTTTCCCGCCTGTTCGGACGCTACGGCTTTTCCAGCATCACCCGCCGCATTCTTGTTCTGAACCTCGCCGGCCTCCTCGCCATGGTGCTCGGCATCCTCTACCTCAACCAGTTCCGCGCCGGGCTGATCGACGCCCGCGTCGAAAGCCTGCTGACCCAGGGCGAGATCATTGCCGGCGCGATTTCCGCCTCGACCACCATCGACAGCGATGCGATCGCGATCGACCCCGACCGGCTGCTCGAGATGCAGGCCGGCGAGAGCATCGCACCGGTCGAGGAATCCCTGCAGGCGCTTGATTTCCCGATCGATCCGCAGCGCGTCGCGCCGATCCTGCGCCGCCTGATCTCGCCGACGAAGACGCGCGCCCGCATCTACGATCAGGACGGCATCTTGCTGCTCGATTCGCGCATGCTGATGAGCCGCGGTCAGATCCTGCGCTTCGATCTGCCGCCGCCGAAGGCCGAGGAACCCGGCTTTTTCGACGAGATGTGGCACCATCTCCGCATGTGGCTGCGCAGCGCCGATATGCCGATCTACAACGAGCTCGGCAGCGCCAACGGCAAGGGCTACCCGGAAGTGGAGACCGCGCTGGCCGGTTCGCCGGCGGGCATCGTGCGCGTCAGTGAGACGGGCGAGTTGATCGTCCTCGTCGCGGTTCCGGTGAAGCGCTTCCGCACCGTGCTCGGCGCGCTCTTGTTGTCGACACAGGGCGGCGACATCGATGCCATCGTGCGTGCCGAGCGCTGGGCGATCTTTCGCGTCTTTCTGGTTGCCGCGACTGTCACAATGATGCTGTCGATCATCCTCGCCGGCACCATCGCGGCGCCCCTGCGTCGGCTTGCGGCGGCGGCCGAGCGGGTGCGTCGCGGCATCAAGGCGCGCGAGGAGATCCCCGACTTCTCCGACCGCAACGACGAAATCGGCAACCTCTCGCAGGCGCTGAGAGTGATGACCAATTCGCTCTACGATCGCATCGCAGCCATCGAGAGCTTTGCCGCCGATGTGGCGCATGAGCTGAAGAACCCGCTGACTTCGCTGCGCAGCGCCGTCGAAACGCTGCCGCTGGCGAAGTCGGACGAGTCCCGCGACCGGCTCACCGAGATCATCCAGCATGACGTGCGCCGCCTCGACCGGTTGATCAGCGACATCTCGGATGCCTCGCGGCTCGATGCCGAACTTGCTCGCGCCGATGCCGAACCGGTCGATATCGCCCAGTTGCTGATTGCCGTGACCAACGTCGCCGCCGATTTGCGCCAGGATCGGGGGGCGGCGATCGAGCTCCATCTCGAGCCGACGCCGGACGAGAAGCACAGCCAGTTCATGGTCAGCGGCAATGACAGCCGGCTCGCCCAGGTGATCACCAATCTGATCGACAACGCCCGCTCGTTCTCGCCGCCCGATGGAGTTGTGCGGGTATCGGCGCGGCGCGATCGCAAATTCATCGAGATAGCCGTCGAGGATGACGGCCCGGGCATTCGCGCCGAGCAGGTCGAACGCATCTTCGAACGGTTCTATACCGATCGCCCCGAACAGGAGGGCTTCGGCAACAATTCCGGCCTCGGCTTGTCGATCTCACGACAGATTGTCGAAGCGCATCGCGGCACGATTATCGCGTCGAACCGAACCGAGCGCGATCCCGAAACCGGCGAAAAGACGGTCAGCGGCGCCCGCTTCGTCGTTCGCCTGCCGGCGGGGTGATCATGGCCGGAGAAACCATCCATGCATGTGCAGTGGTCATCGGGGCCGACGGGGTGCTGATCCGCGGCCCCTCGGGGGCGGGAAAGAGCACGCTCGCCGCCCGTCTCATCGCAGAGGCCGCGCGCAACGGGACCTTTGCCCGTCTCGTCGCCGATGATCGTGTTGAACTGGACGCCCGCAACGGCCGCGTCGTTGCCCGCGTGCCCGAAACGATCGCCGGCTATGCCGAAGTGCGCGGACGCGGCATTTTGCCCACAACCTGCGAACCGGCGGCGGTTGTTCGCCTTGTGGTTGATATCATCCCCGTTGATGCGCTGCAGCGAATGCCCGAAACCGGCGATTTCGCCGCTGAAATCGCGGGCGTTTCGCTCGCCCGGCAGCCCGTATCGGGTTGCGGCGCCGAAGCTCTTGCCCTGATCGGCCACGCGTTGCGGGACAACCGGCCGGTCCTCTGATTTGTGACGAAATATTACAAATCCGGAATTTTTTTGTTGCACCGCCATACCGATGCGCCAAGATGAGGGTTCATGCGGAGCCGCGGCTCGGACTTGCCAGCCAGCCACCGGTCTGCAGAAGGAACACAAAATCGGGTGGTCCATGATCGGTCTTGTACTCGTAACCCACGGGCGACTGGCAGAAGAATTCCGGGCAGCTTTGGAGCATGTGGTCGGGCCGCAGGAACGGATCGAAACGATCTGTATCGGCCCCGATGACGACATGGAGCAACGCCGCGAAGACATCATCGCGGCGGTCGACCGCGTCGACGACGGCACCGGTGTCGTCGTGTTGACGGATATGTTCGGCGGCACGCCTTCCAATCTCGCCATCTCGGTGATGGACGGCAAGCCGATCGAGGTGGTCGCCGGCGTCAATCTGCCGATGCTGGTAAAACTGGTCAGCATTCGCGAGGAAAAACCGTTGGCCGATGCGGTCATCGAAGCGCGCGAATCCGGCCGAAAATATATCAGCGTCGCAAGTCAGGTCCTGACAGGCATGCAATGAACGAACTCCTCGATGCGCGCTCGGTGCGCATACGTGATCTGGTAATCGTCAACGAACGCGGGCTGCATGCGCGCGCATCGGCAAAGTTCGTGAAATGCGTCGAGCGGTATGACGCTAACGTCACCGTCACCAAGGACGGTCACACCGTCGGCGGAACGTCCATCATGGGCCTGATGATGCTGGCCGCCGCACCCGGCGCCAAGATCCGCCTGGCGGTCTCGGGCCGCGAGGCCGACGAGGCTCTCGAAGCCATCACCGAACTGGTCGAAAGCGGTTTCGACGAATTCGACTGATCCCCTCTCGCCGATGGCGTCGTTTCCTTCCGATCCCTTTACGTCCGAACAAATGGCCGCGATGGCCGGCTTGCGCGCGGCAGCCGACGCCGTTGTCGAGGCCTGGCCGCAGGATCGCCGTGTCGTTCCCGAGGATCTCGAACTCGCGCTTGAGACGATCTACCGGCTTGCCCGCGTGCCGTTTGAGGGCGCACCCGACATGCCACCGGTCGCGGCCGATCTGGAAGCGGATGTCGCCGATCTCGTTCGCCTATTGAAGGCGATGCCGTTAAATGCGCTCGGGGCGCCGGAATTCGAAGCAGCGTTTCACGCCCTTATCGCCGCAGCGGTTGAGACGGCGGCACTTTTCGGTGGCGAGGGTGACCGGCAGCCGTCGCAAGTCCAAAGGCGGATCGATCGTGCCGAGGTGGAAGAGGGCATCTTTGCCGTTGCCCGCGCGGTCGGCCCGTTACGCGATGCGCTGGAGCGGCTGAAGGAGCTGCCCGTCGGCTTTGCGACGTTTTCCGACCCGCAGGCCGCCGGCAGTGCGATGCATCGGCGGATGCTCGCCCGGCGCGCCGCGATTGCCGTCAACCTGATCGAACTGGCGATTGGCAAGACCATTGATCTCGCCATTCTTGCACGCGCGGTTGCAACGCTGCAGGCGCTCTCAACAGCTCTCGCGCCGGAGCCGATGGCAAGTGCGCGCCGGCCGGAAGGCGAAACAGCGGAGGCGGAGTTTGCTGCGGGCGTGGCTGCAATCGCATCCGCCTTCGCCCGGATTCCGCACCGTTTCCGGTCTGGAAACCATAAGACATAAAGAAATCTTTATATCTCTATTGCTTTGTCCGGGGAATTGCGTTAGAGGCCCGGTATGGACCGGCCGTGCGGCCTGAACGGACGTATCGCCACGCCGCCGTCGCCACGCCGTCTCTCATTTTCCGCCGTGCGAAATGCACGGCATCCGCCCGTCTTCCCAGGCGACGAGGCGGGGCCCGCTCAAAAGGGCCGACCGCAAGGAGCTGATACACATGACCGCCGAATATCACGTCAAGGACCTTGGCCTCGCCGATTGGGGCCGCACCGAAATCACCATCGCCGAAACCGAAATGCCGGGCCTGATGGCCTCGCGCGAGGAATTCGGCAAGGCCCAGCCGCTGAAGGGCGCCCGCATCGCCGGCTCGCTGCACATGACCATCCAGACCGCGGTGCTGATCGAGACGCTGGTCGCGCTCGGCGCCGAGGTTCGCTGGGCCTCGTGCAACATCTTCTCGACCCAGGACCACGCCGCTGCCGCGATTGCCAAGGCCGGCATTCCGGTCTTTGCCGAAAAGGGCGAGACCCTTGAGGAATACTGGGACTACGCCGACCGCATCCTCGACTGGGGCAACGGCGAGACCGCCAACATGATCCTCGACGACGGCGGCGACGCCACCTTGATGGTCATCCTCGGCGCCAAGGCCGAGACCGATCCGACCGTGCTCGACAATCCGCACAGCGAGGAAGAGGAGGCGCTGTACGCCGCCATCCGTCGCCGGCTGGAAAAGAACCCGGGCTGGTTCTCCAAGGTGCGTGGCAACATTCGCGGCGTTTCCGAAGAGACCACCACCGGCGTCATGCGTCTCTACCAGATGCAGGAACGCGGCGACCTGCCGTTCCCGGCCTTCAACGTCAACGACTCCGTCACCAAGTCGAAGTTCGACAACCGCTATGGCTGCCGTGAATCGCTCGTCGACGGCATCCGCCGCGCCACCGACGTCATGATGGCCGGCAAGGTCGCCTGCGTCGCCGGCTATGGCGATGTCGGCAAGGGCTCGGCCCAGTCGCTGGCCGGTGCCGGCGCCCGCGTCATGGTCACCGAGATCGACCCGATCTGCGCCCTGCAGGCCGCGATGGACGGCTTCGAGGTCAAGACCATGGAAGAGGCCGCGCCGATGGCCGACATCTTCGTCACCGCGACCGGCAACAAGGACGTCATCACCGTCGACCACATGCGGGCGATGAAGGACATGGCGATCGTCTGCAACATTGGCCACTTCGACAACGAAATTCAGGTCGCCGGCCTGAAGAACTTCAAGTGGAACAACGTCAAGCCGCAGGTCGACATGATCACCTTCCCGGATGACACCCGCATGCTGCTTCTGTCCGAAGGCCGTCTGGTCAATCTCGGCAACGCCACCGGTCACCCGAGCTTCGTCATGTCGGCATCGTTCACCAACCAGGTGCTTGCCCAGATCGAACTGTGGACCCGCAACGACCAGTACAAGAACGAAGTCTACGTGCTGCCCAAGCACCTCGACGAAAAGGTCGCCCGTCTGCACCTCGACAAGCTCGGCGTCACCCTGTCGACCCTGACGCCGGAACAGGCTGCCTATATCGGCGTGTCCGAGACCGGTCCGTTCAAGTCGGATCTCTACAAGTACTGACCTGTCGATCCGGGTTATCCCCATCCGGGTATGCCCGTCGCGACGAAAAAATTCAGCGCCCCCGACGCGACACACCGCGCCGGGGGCGTTCGTTTTGCGGGCTCGCGAGCGGCTCGAAAATCGCCCGCCCACGCGCACCGTCAGCCGAAAAACATTTGCCTCGAAAACGATTTGCCTTGTCGGTCTGCACGCCCCGGGGCGTCGTTGCCGAAAGTCGCCGTGCCCGTTGCTGCATCGCACAAGCCCTGTGGCCGTCGACGCTCACCGCCGGCATCGTGGGAAGCGCAAAAAAATCCGTTCCCGTTCTGGACTCTACAGCGCGATTCCAGAACGCGGTATGGTGACCCGAATCAGGCGTTTCGAAGAGGCACCGAAGCCCGGTTCGCACAGCGTTTTTCAAAGGGCTTCCAGCGGCGGAAAGGACCTTCCCATGGCTTTGCATGGCGGGGGGCATAGAGGGATTCGAAGCACGATGTGGCGATCGTGGGCGGTCACCGTTAGCACCATACTGGGCACTTCGGTCTTGTCGGCACCGGCATCCGGCGCGGTAACCTTCAACTCGTTGGGCCGGGGGCTCGGCTATCTCGAAATCCTCTGGATCGTTTCGCTGATCGGCGCGCTTTGCTTCGCCGTCGTCAGCTCCATGGCGCTACTTCGCGGCCGCCGCCGCTCGGAAGAAAACATCGCCCGCCTGGAACAGGGCATCGAGGATTTTCGCGCCAGCGTGGAGCAGGCCGAGGCACTGCTCGACACCGATGACCAGCGCATCGTCGTGTGGAATCGCCCCGCGAGCCCGCCGACCGTCGTCGGCCGCCTGTCGGAGACTTCCGGCGCGCCGCGCAGCGGCACCGCCTTTGTCGCCTTCGGCACCTGGCTGTCGCCGGAATCCGCCGGCGAACTCGATGCCGTCCTGTCGTCATTGCGGCGCACCGGCGAGCGCTTCGCGCTCTACCTGCGCACCCAGAGCGGCGATGTGATCGAAGCTGTCGGACGCATCTCCGCCGGCCGCGCCGTCGTGCGGTTCCGCGATCTCAACGACGAACAGCGCGCTCACGCGCAACTGCTTGAGGAGCACGCGGCGCTGGTCGAGACCGTCGGCAACATGCGTTCCCTGCTCGAACTGCTGCCAAACCCGGTCTGGCTGCGCGACACCGTCGGTCGCCTCGTCTGGGTCAACGATGCCTATGCGAACGCGGTCGAGGCCGCGTCGCCCGAAACGGTCGTCTCCGGCCATTCCGAACTGCTCGATGCCGGCACCCTGCGCGAGATTGCCCACAGCCGCACCGCCAGCCGTATCTACCAGCGCCAGCTGCCCGTCGTCGTCGCCGGCGATCGCCGCGCGTTCTCCATCGTCGATGTCGAGTCCGAGACCGGCAGCGCCGGCATCGCCATCGATATCGACGAACTCGAAAAGGCTCAGACCAATCTGCGCCGCACCGCCGAGTTCCACGCCCGCACTCTCGACCAGCTGGCGACCGCGGTCGCGATCTTCGGCGCCGATCAGCGGCTGCAATTCTACAACGCCGCTTATCGCGACCTGTGGGGCCTCGACACCACCTTCCTCGAAAGCAATCCGCAGGAAGGTGCGCTGCTTGATGTGCTGCGGCAGAACCGCAAGCTTCCCGAGCAGGCCGATTTCCGCAAATGGAAGAAGACCGCGCTGGCCGCTTATCAGGCCGTCGAGACCCAGGAAGACTGGTGGCACCTGCCCGATGGCCGCACGCTGCGCGTCGTCGCCAATCCGCATCCGCAGGGCGGCGTCACTTACGTTTACGAAAACGTCACCGAGCAACTCGACCTGCAAAGCCGCTACAACGCGCTGAGCCGGGTGCAGGGCGAGACGCTGGAAAACCTCGCCGAAGGTGTCGCCGTGTTCGGCTCCGATGGTCGTCTGCGGCTGTTCAATCCGGCCTTCTGCGACGCCTGGCAGATCAGCGCCGACCGTCTCGGCGACAAGGTTCACATCAACGACATCGTCGAATGGTGCCGCGGCAACGTCGAGGATCCGACCCTGTGGCAGTCGCTGCTTGCCTCCATCGCCGGCCTCGCCGACACCCGCACCGCCGTCGCCGGCCGCTTCGACCGCACCGACGGCTCGGTCTATGACTACGCGACCGTGCCGCTGCCCGACGGCGCGACGCTGGTCACCTTCGTTGACGTTACCGACACGGTGAATGTCGAGCGCGCGCTGCTGGAAAAGAACGACGCGCTTCAGGAAGCCGACCAGCTCAAGAACGCCTTCGTCCAGCATGTGTCCTACGAGCTGCGCTCGCCGCTGACCAACATCATCGGTTTTGCCGAACTGCTGAGCGACGCCAAGACCGGCGAGTTCAACGACAAGCAGCGCGAATATACCGGCTATATCCTGTCCTCGAGCTCGGCGCTTCTGGCGATCATCAACGACATTCTCGATCTCGCGACCGTTGACGCCGGCATCATCGAACTGGACCTCTCCAACGTCGACGTCGCCGACACCGTGGCGAGTGCCGTCGAAGGGGTGCAGGACCGCCTGCAGGAAACGCACATCTCGCTGAAGACCGACATCCCCGAGGGCATTGGCAGCTTCCGCGCCGACGCCGCCCGCGTCCGGCAGGTGCTGTTCAATCTCTTGTCCAATGCCATTCGCTTTTCCGAGGACGGCGGTACGGTCGAGATCGCCTGCGCGCGCGAAAACGGCGGCGTGCGGTTCGAGGTGCGCGACCATGGTTGCGGCATCCCCGCCGAGCATGTCGGCTCCGTCTTCGACCGTTTCGTCAGCCACGCCGAAGGCAACCGCCGCGGCGGCGCGGGCCTGGGCCTCTCGATCGTCAAGAGCTTCGTCGAACTGCATGGCGGCTCCATCGAGTTGACATCGAGCGCCGGTGATGGCGTGACCGTGATCTGCCATTTCCCGGCGCTTGCCGGCGAGGAAACGCCGGAAGACGGAGAAAACGAACCGTCTGACAGACTCGGGGCGGCCATCGGCGCCGAAGCGTCGCCCGCAGCTTCCTCCGCCGGCGCCGCCGAAGGCTTCTCCGCCGCGGACGATGCGGCAGTCGCCTCCTGATTGGCGCCCGAGACGTCGATGAGCGCCCCCCTTTCCCTGACCCGTGATCTGGCCGATGAGGCCGCCACAATCCGCCTTGCAGAAGACATCGCCATGGTGCTCGCGCCCGGCGATGTCATCGCGCTGGAAGGCGATCTCGGCGCCGGCAAGACGACCTTCTCGCGGGCTTTGTTGCGTGCGCTTGCCGACGACGCTTTCCTCGAAGTCCCGAGCCCGACCTTCACCATCGCCCAGAGCTATGAGGCGCTGCGGGTTCCGGTCGTGCATTTCGATCTCTATCGCCTCGGGTCGGCAGAGGAGCTCGACGAGATCGGCTTCGACGACGCGCTGGAGATCGGCGCGGCTCTGATCGAATGGCCGGACCGCGCCGATGGTTTGCTGCCCGCCGACCGGCTGATCCTGTCGCTGGAAATCGTCGGCGCGGGCGACGCCCGCCGGGCGACGCTGACGAGTGTGGGCGAGGGCTGGGCCGAGCGGCTTTCTCGCAGCTTTGCCCTGCGCGCCTTCCTCGACGAGGCTGGCTGGACGGGCGCCGAGCGCCGCCATCTGCAGGGCGATGCCTCGACCCGCTCCTACGAGCGCATTCGCCGCGACGGGGAGCATGCGGTGCTGATGAACGCGCCGCGTCGTCCCGACGGCCCGCCGGTCGCCGACGGCAAGCCCTATTCGCAGATCGCCCGTCTCGCCGAGGACGTCCGCCCCTTCGTCGCCATCGGCGAGACACTGCGCGCGAACGGCTTTTCCGCGCCCGAACTCTTCGCCCACGATCTCGATGCCGGTCTGCTGCTGCTTGAAGACTTGGGCGGCGAGGGCGTCGTCGAAGAGGGGGCCCCGATCGCCGAGCGCTATGGCGTCGCGACCGATGTGCTCGCCGACATACATGGGTTGGATTGGCCGGACAGTGTTCCTCTGCCGGATGGTTCGATCCATCATGTCCCGCCCTATGACGAGGCGGCGCTGACCATCGAGGTGCGCCTGCTCGCCGACTGGTACGTGCCGCACATGACGGGCGGCGAGCTCGATGGCGCTGCGCTCGATGAGTTTCTCGCCCTGTGGCGAGAGCGCTTCGACGCGCTCGATCAGGCCGAAAAAAGCTGGGTGCTGCGCGATTGTCACTCGCCGAACCTGATCTGGCTGCCGGAGCGCGAAGGGCCGGCCCGCATCGGCCTCATCGACTATCAGGACGCCGTCATCGGCCCCGCCGCCTACGATCTCGCATCGTTGCTGCAGGACGCCCGCGTCACTGTGCCGCCCGAGCTCGAACAGGTTCTGTTCGCGCGCTACCTTGAGCGCCGCCGCGCCGCCGATACGGATTTCGACCGGGATACCTTCGCCGCAGCCTACGCGACCATGGCCGCCCAGCGCGCCACCAAGGTGCTCGGCATTTTCGCCCGATTGAATCACCGCGACGGCAAACCCGTCTATCTGGCCCATATCCCGCGCGTGCGTGATTATCTCTATCGGTCATTGACTCATCCGGTTCTGTCCGGCCTAAAGCTCTGGTATGAGAGCCATCTCCCAACCGGTTCGTGAGCATTGCGGGCCGGCAAGACCGTACGCGAACAGAGACGACCGATGAGTTGCGTTTCCAAAGGGGCTCCCCCGAAAACCGCCATGGTGCTGGCCGCCGGGCTCGGCAAGCGCATGCGCCCGCTGACCGCGACGACGCCGAAGCCGCTGATCGAGGTCGCCGGCCGCTCGCTGATCAACCGCAACATCGACCGCTTGGCAAACGATGGCGTCGAGACCGTGGTGGTCAACGTCCACTATCTCGCCGACCTCGTCGAAGTGCATGTGCGGCACTGGCAGGAGCCCCGAATCGTCATCTCGGATGAACGCCGGCAATTGCTCGAAACCGGCGGCGGCATCGCCAAGGCCCTGCCGCTGCTCGGAAACGATCCGTTCTACCTGCTCAATTCCGACAGTTTCTGGATCGAAGGCGCGAAGTCCAATCTCGGCCGCCTCGCGGACACCTGGGACGACGAGCGCATGGACGGTCTCCTGCTGCTTGCAAGCACGGTCGTCAGCACCGGCTATGACGGCGACGGCGACTTCACCATGGGGCCGGACGGCGTGCTTGAGCGCCGCGCCGAACGCACCGTCGCGCCCTTCGTCTATTCCGGCGCCGCGATCCTCCATCCGCGCCTGTTCAAGGACGTGCCGGAAGGCCCGTTCTCGCTCAACGTGCTGTTTGATCGCGCGCTCGAGGAAGGTCGCCTGTTCGGCATCCGCATGGAAGGCGTGTGGCTGCATGTCGGCACGCCGCGCGCGATCCGTGATGCCGAAGCCGCCATCCGGGCAAGCTCGGACTGAGCCGGCGGGCTGATGAGGTTTTCCGCGTGGCGCACTTGAAAGCCGGGGATTACCTCCGCCGCCACCTTGCGTCCCGCTGTCGTTGCAGCCTCAAATAGCAGACGGGCCGGGGGCGTGCGGCACTGGCCCCGCCACTGAGGGCGACCGCACCAACGGGGAGAGGAGCAAAGCCATGGAGGGTGGCCACGGGTCGCCGCGGGTCTTCACTATCCCGCCCGGTGCCCCATTCATCGCCACGCTCGTTGAGGCGCTGCTCGCCGGCCGGCTGGTGCCGGGTTTCGATCCCGCCGGCGATCCTGCTTTGCTGGCCGACGCCACGATCTATCTGCCGACCCGCCGCGCCGTGCGCGCCTTTCGCGCCGAACTGGTTGCAGCGCTCGGCGGCCGCGCGGCCATTCTGCCGCGCATTCAGCCGATCGGCGATGTCGACGAGGACCTCCTGCTGGTCGACGAGGGCGAGATGCCCGATGGCGATCTGGCCCCGGCGATCCCGCCGCTCGAACGGCGTCTGTCGATTGCCCGGCTGGTGCTCTACTGGGCGCAGATGCAGGCGCGCGCCGTCCTCAATCTCGACGCCGATGCGCCGGTCCTGATCCCGGCCTCGCCCGCCGATGCCGCCCGCCTTGGCGATGCGCTCATCGGCCTGATGGATCAGGTCGCCAACGAAGAGGCCGACTGGGAGCGGCTCGGTGATCTGGTGCCGGAGACTTACGCCCGCTACTGGCAGATCACGCTCAGTTTCCTGCAGATCGTCACCGAGGCCTGGCCGGAATTCCTGCGCGAGCGTGATGCGCTCGATCCCGCCGTGCGCCGAAACATGCTGCTTGATCGCGAGGTCGAACGGCTGCAGCGCGCGCCCGCGAAAGGCCCGGTGATCGCCGCGGGGTCTACCGGCTCGATGCCGGCAACCGCCCGCCTGCTTGCCGCCGTTGCCGGGCTTGAAAACGGCGCCGTCGTGCTGCCCGGTCTCGACAGCGATCTCGACGAGGATGCCTGGGACGCGATCGGCATGCGCGACGATCCCGAGTCCGTGTCGAGCCATCCGCAATACGGTCTGAAGCAGCTCTTGAAGACGATGCGGATGAGCCGCAGCGACGTGGTTTCGTTGGCCGCTCCGGCAACGCCTGCGCTTGCCCGCCGCCGCCACCTCGTTGCCGAGGCGTTGCGCCCCGCTGATGTCACGGACGCCTGGGCCGGCGTCGCCAATGTAGGCGATCCCGAAGTTGCCGACGCCTTTGCCGATGTGGCGCTGATCGAGGCTGCGAACGAGGAGGAGGAGGCGCTCGCCATCGCGCTCGTGCTGCGTGAGGCGATTGCCGAAGACCGCCGCGCCGCGCTGGTGACGCCGGATCGCATGCTGGCGCGCCGGGTCGCGATCCAGCTCCGCCGCTGGGATATTCGCGTCGACGATTCTGCCGGTCGTCCGCTCGCCGACACGCCGCCGGCGATCCTCGCTCGCCTCGTTGCCGAAGTCGCGCTTGGCGATTTCGCGCCGGTTTCCCTGCTTGCTTTGTTGAAACACCCGCTCGCCCGCTTCGGCCTCGAACCCGCCGCTATCCGTCGCGCCGCCCGCGTGCTGGAGGTGGCGGTGCTGCGCGGACCGCGCCCGCGTTCCGGAAGCGAGGGGCTGAAGGCCGCGCTTGCCGCCTCGAAGACCGAAGTGGATGCGCGCGATGGTCATATCCCGCGTATCCGCCGTCGTCTCGGCGCCGCCGACTGGCAGGCCGCGAGCGACCTCGTTGACCGGCTAGCGGCAGCGCTTTCTCCACTCGAAACGATTGCCGATCATGACGGTCTGGTCTCGCCGGCCGATCTGGTTACCGCCCATATCGCCGCGCTCCACGCGGTTGCCGCGCCGCCGGAAGATGCCGGCAAGTCGGCGAAGTCGGAACTCTATGACGGCCCGGCCGGCGAGGCACTTGCCGGCTTCCTGCGCCAGTTGCTCGACGCCAACCCAAACGACTTCGACATCCACAGCGGTGAGTGGCCGGGACTTCTGCACGCGCTGATGAGCGGCACACCGGTTCGCGCCGGAGCGCCCGGCGACGAGCGGCTGCACATCTGGGGCCCGCTCGAAGCCCGCCTGCAGCCGGTCGAGCGCATCGTGCTCGCCGGGCTGGTCGAGGGCGTGTGGCCGCAGACAACGCGCAGCGACCCCTGGCTGTCACGGCCGATGCGAAAGGCGCTCGGCCTCGAGGCACCGGAGCGGCGCATCGGCCTTGCCGCGCACGATTTCGCGCAAGGCATGGGGTCCGGCGAGGTCGTGTTGAGCCGCACCTTGCGTGCCGGCACCGCGCCGACGGTCGCCTCGCGCTGGCTGCAGCGGCTGAAGGCCCGGCTCGGCAAGGAACTGACCGAGACGATGACCGCACGCGGCACCCGCTATCTGTTGCTTGCCCGCGACATCGATGGCCCGGTCGAAACCCCGCTGCCGGCGACCCGCCCCGATCCGAAACCACCGATCGAGGCCCGCCCGACGCGCCTCTCCGTGGCGCGCATCGAAACCCTGATCCGCGATCCGTACGCGATCTACGCGCAATATGTGCTTGGCCTCGATGAACTCGACGCCATCGGCGCCGAGCCGGACATGGCAACCCGCGGCACGCTACTGCACGATATCTTCGCCCGCTTCGCCGAAGGCTGGACGGGCCCGTTCGACGAGCGCGCGCTCGACGAGCTGATCGCCATTGGCCGCGAGGCCTTCGTGCCGCTCGAAGCCTTCCCCGACCTGCACGCCCTGTGGTGGCCGCGTTTCACCCGCATCGCCGCGCGCTTCATCGACTGGGAGCGCGACAGCCGGGCGGGTTTCCGCACGCGCCATGTCGAGGTTGATGGCAAACTTGCCTTGGCCTTGCCCGGCGGGCCGGAATTCACGCTGACCGGCCGTGCCGACCGCATCGACGAGCTGAGCGACGATTCCCTCTCCATCGTTGACTTCAAGACCGGTGCGCCGCCGAGCGAGGCCCAGGTCGACACGCTGCTGTCGCCGCAATTGCCGCTTGAGGCCGCCATGGCCCGCGCTGGCGGCTTTGCCGGCATCGAGGCGGGGCGCAAGGTCTCGGAACTGCTCTACGTGGAGCTGAAGGACGACGCGTCGGTGACGTTCGCACAGACGCGCGGTAAGGCCGGTGCCGAGGCGCTGGCCGACCGCGCCCTCGAAGCGCTGACCGCGCTGATCGCCGCCTATGCGGACCCCGAGCGCGGCTATCTTTCTCGCGCCCATCCGGTGTGGGAGCGGCGCTTCCCGAGCCCTTACGACCATCTCGCGCGGGTCAAGGAATGGTCGCTCGGCAACGGGGAGGACGAGGCATGAGCGCCGCTCGCCCGTTAATCCCCGAGGACACCCAAGCCCGTCAGGCCCGCGCCGCCGACCCTGAGGCCTCCGCCTTTGTCGGCGCCAATGCGGGTTCCGGCAAGACCTTCGTGCTGACCCGCCGTGTGGTCCGGCTGTTGCTTGCCGGCACCGACCCCTCGCGCATTTTGTGCCTGACGTTTACGGAAGCGGCAGCCGCCGAAATGGCGAGCCGCGTTTTCGATACGCTGGCTACCTGGACCCGCTTCGACGATGAAAAGCTCGGCGCCGAACTGGCCGAGATCGAGGGCCGCCGTGTCGGTCGCGCGGAACTGGCGATGGCGCGGCGGCTGTTCGCTCGCGCGCTGGAGACGCCCGGCGGTTTGAAGATCCAGACCATCCACGGCTTCTGCACGGCGCTGCTGCACCAGTTCCCGCTCGAGGCCAATGTCGCCGGCCATTTCGATGTGCTCGACGAGCGCGGTCAGGCGGAAATGCTCGCCGCCGCGCGTGCCGCCGTTCTGCACCGCGCGGCAAGCCGGCCAAACAGCGAACTCGGTGAAGCGTTGCTCGCGGTCTCGGCGGCGGCCTCCGATCAGTCGTTTCTGGCGGCCATCGACGCACTGGTCGGCAAGCGCGACGGGCTGCTGCGCTGGATCCGCGACAATGGCGATCTCGATGGCGCACTCGCGGCGCTCGCGACAAGCTTCGGCCTCGACGGCAGCGAAACGGCGGAGGGCCTTGCCGCCGGTGTCGGCGCCTCGAAAGCCTTCAACGCCGACTATCTCGCCGCCCTGTTGCCGGAGATGGAGCGCGGCAAGCCGACCGACATCGGTCGGGCCGAAGCATTTCGTGCCGCGCTCGCCATGCCGGCGGGGGAGGCGCGGGCCGAGGCCTGGCTCGCCATCTTCTTCACCGACGCCAACAAGGTGAAGGGCGCCGGGACGCCGCGCAGTTCTGCCCGCTGGGCGACCAAGGCGGTCAAGGACAGCTTCCCCGATCTCGTCGATCGCTTCGATCTCGAAGTTGCCCGGTTGGAAGAGGCGCGCGAGCGGATGCGCGCGTTTCGAACGGTTGCCGCGACCACCGCGCTGGTCCGTCTCGCCGACGCCGTTATCGGCGTCTATGAGCGGGCGAAGGCACAGGAGGGCCTGCTCGACTACGACGACCTCGTGGTCAAGACCGCCGACCTGCTGACACAGGCCGACGCCGGCCCGTGGGTGCAGTACAAGCTCGACCTTGGCCTCGATCACGTGCTTGTCGACGAGGCGCAGGACACCAATCCGCGCCAGTGGCAGGTGATCCGCACGCTGGTCGAGGAATTCTTCGCCGGCGAGGGCGCCCGGCCCGCGACGCGCACCTTCTTCGCGGTCGGCGATGAAAAACAGTCGATCTATTCGTTTCAGGGCGCCGCGCCGCACCTCTTCGGAAACATGAAGCGGCACTTTGCGCGCTACGTTCGCGACGCCGGGCTGACCTTTCACGACGAGCGGCTGATCCTCTCCTTCCGTTCGACGCCGGATGTGCTGAAGGCCGTCGATACGGTCTTCGAACCCGCCGCCGCGCATGACGGACTTGCCCAGCAGGCCGAGGCCCCGGTGCACGAGGCGTTGCGCCAGAACGATCCGGGCTATGTCGAGATCTGGCCGCTGGTGACGGAGGCGCAGGAAGCCGAGCCGACCGACTGGCGCGAGCCGCTCGACCATGAGGGACCGAACGCGCCGGCGCGCCGGCTGGCCGACCGCATCGCCGAGACCATCGCCGACTGGGTCGCTGCGGGCGAACGGCTGGAGGGCACCGGCGAGCCGGTCCGCGCCGAAGACGTGCTCGTTCTGGTGCGCAAGCGCGGCCCCTTCGTCCAGGCGCTCGACCGGGCCTTGAAGGCGCGCGGCCTGCCGACGGCGGGCTCCGACCGTGTGGTTCTGACCGACCATATCGCGGTGATGGACCTGATGGCGCTCGCCCGCGTCGCGCTGCTGCCGCAGGACGACCTCTCGCTTGCCGCCGTGCTGAAGAGCCCGCTTGTCGGCCTCGACGAGGACGCGCTGTTCGATCTGGCTTACGACCGTTCAGGCACGCTGTTCGAGGCGCTGTCGGCGCGCCGCGACGCCCCGGCCTTTTCGGCAGCCCACGCCTTCATCGCCGAGGCCATGGCCCGCGCCGACTTCCTGCGGCCCTACGAGTTCTTCGCGCTGCTGCTCGGGCCCGAGGGCGGTCGCGCCCGTTTTCGTCGCCGGCTCGGCGCCGAGGTCGACGAGGTGCTCGACGAATTCCTCGGCCTTGCCCTGAACTACGAGCAGACGGCAATCGTCAGCCTCGAAGGCTTCCTCGCCTGGCTTTCCGCCGTGCCGACCGAGATCAAGCGTGCGCTCGACACCGAGGTCCGCGGTGTGCGCACCATGACCGTGCACGGCGCCAAGGGGCTTGAAGCGCCGGTCGTTTTCCTCGTCGACAATTGCGCCCAGCCGACCTCACACAATCACGATCCGCTCATCCTCGAAAAGGCTGTGTCGGAGATCCCCGGCGCTGCATCCGCGCTTGTCTGGAAGCAGGGCAAGAAGACGGCGACCGACTGGCAGCAAACGGCGATTGACGAAACGCGCCGGCTGGCCGCCGAGGAATACCGCCGTCTGCTCTATGTCGCGCTGACGCGCGCCCGCGACCGCCTCGTCGTCTGCGCCTTCAAGAACCCCTACAAGCTCGACGACAACGGCAAGGCCAAGGGCAATGCGGACCGCCCGCCCGAAGGCTGCTGGTACGACCTCGTCTCTCGCGCGCTCACCCCCGACGCCGCGCCGATTGGCGGCACGCCCGACGCGCCGGACAAATGGCGTTGGCAGGTCTCGCCCGGCCCCGCCCACGCGCCGAACGACGTCAGCGAGAAGGTCGAGGAAACCGTCGCCATCCCCGCATGGCTGACGCTTCCGGTCGCGCCGCTGCCGACACGCCGCGTGGTCACGCCGTCGACCGCGCTGGAAGGCGAGGGCGAAATGACCGGCGAAGCGGAGGAAGCCGAGCGCTTCCCGCCTGCCGATGCGTTGGCCGCAGCTCTGCGCGGACCCGACGCGCCGGCGCTCGAACGCGGCCGCGTCGCTCACCGTCTGCTCGAATTGCTGCCGGGTCTCGAAGAAAGCCGCCAGCAAGCCGCCGGCCGGCGCTTCCTTGCTCATGCCCGCAGTAGTCTCGATGAAGGTGCGCGCGCGGCACTTCTCGACGAGTTGCTCGGCGTGCTGCGCCACCCCGAATTTGCCCCGGTGTTCTCGGCCGAAGGCCGCGCCGAGGTTTCGATCGCCGGGACGCTGCCGGGGCCGGACGGCACACCCGTCGCGCTCTCCGGCCAGATCGATCGGCTGATCGTCACCGACGACGCGGTGCTGATCGTCGATTACAAGACCAACCGCCCGGTGCCCGAATCGCTCGACGAGGTGCCGGCGGCTTACGTCACCCAGCTTGCCCTTTACCGCGCCGTGCTCGCAGGTCTCTATCCGGGCCGGGATATCCGTGCGGCGCTGTTATGGACGGCCGGCCCGAGGCTTACCGAAATCCCCGCCGACGCGCTCGACCGCGCCGCACCTATCCCCGGCAGATGAGGGTTTCCTAATACTTGACGCTTGCCGGTCCGCTTCCTACCTTCGCGATAACGCGATACGGGGGACTCCCCCCAGCAACGAAAGGATTTCCCATGGCGACCGAGAAAGTCACCGATGCTTCGTTCGATCAGGACGTGCTCAATTCGTCCGAGCCCGTGGTTGTGGACTTCTGGGCCGAATGGTGCGGCCCGTGCAAGATGATCGCCCCGGCGCTGGACGAGATCGCCACCGAGATGGCCGGCACGGTGAAGATCGCCAAGCTCAACATCGACGAGAACCCGGGCACCGCCGTGAAGTATGGCGTGCGCTCGATCCCGACGCTGATCATGTTCAAGAACGGTCAGCCGGCATCGATGCAGGTCGGTGCCCAGCCGAAGAACCGGCTGATGGACTGGATCAAGGGCTCGGTCTAAAGCGCTTTCCCAAAAAATTGTCAGACTTTTTGGACAAGAAATCGCGCTAGAACAGTAAGCGCTTTCCCAAAAAGTTGTCAGACTTTTTGGATAAGAAATCGCGAAAAAAAAGCTGAACCGCACTCTTCTCCTGACCCGAATTGACGGCGCTCCGTACCGGCGACAAACCGGTGCGGGGCGTTTCGTTTGTCTGCAATAGCGGCCGATCGGCGCGCTTTGCCCGCCCGGCGCTTGAAATCGGCGCGAAAAAGTCGCACATGCGGGCCGACACTTTTTGCAGACCTATCGAACCAATCCGAGGACCCCATGACGGACGAAACGCGCAACCCGGAAGACGTGGCGCCCGACGCGGAGAAGCCGGCTGCTGAGGCCGCGCCGCAGGCGGACGCCCCGGCCGAGGACCCGATTGCCGCGCTCGAAGCGGAAAACGCCAAGATGAAGGACCAGCTCCTTCGCACGCTGGCCGAGATGGAGAATTTGCGCCGGCGCACCGAAAAGGAAGTGCGCGAGGCCGGCCAGTATTCGATCTCCGGCTTTGCCCGCGACATGCTGAACGTCGGCGATAATTTGCGCCGTGCGCTCGAGACGGTGACCGAGGAGGCCCGCGCCGGTGCCGATGCGACGCTGACCGGTCTGCTCGAAGGCGTCGAGATGACCGAGCGCGACATGCTGAAGCTGCTGGAGAAGAACGGCATCGCCCGCATCGATCCGGCCGGCGAGCGCTTCGACCCGAACCTGCATCAGGCCATGTTCGAGGTGCCGGACCCGACGGTCACCGCCGGCACGGTCGTGCAGGTCATGCAGGCCGGCTACAAGATCGGCGACCGTGTTTTGCGCCCGGCGCTTGTCGGCGTGGCCAAGGGTGGCCCGAAACCGGCCAAGCCCGAAGCCGCTTCAGAGGCGGACGCGGAAGCACCGGCCCCCGGCGAAGGCATCGACAAGACGGTCTAAAGCGCTTTCCCAAAAAGTTGGCAGACTTTTTGGACAAGAAATCGCGTCGAAAAAAGAACGAGTGTTCTTAGCGTTGCGCTGAGAATTGAATACACAAAAGCCGGAGAGTTCGCTCTCCGGCTTTTTTCGTTTTCGCCGTTTGTTGCCGGCGAATGAAAAAGGGACATCTCACCCCTTCGCGGGGGCTTTCGCGCGCATCGCGGCTTCGACGATCCGCGCGGCGAGGCCGGCGGGTGCGTGCACCGGTGCCTCGGCGGCAAACAGGGTACGCAGCTCCTTCGCCTCGCGCAGCATGGCGCGGGCGCTCGCATTGCCGGCAAGAAGATCGCGGCCCGGCCCGGCCTGTTCGGCGGGCCACAGCGCGAGATCGTCGCCAAGCCGGTCGAGGCAATCCTGGAACTCGTCGAGCGTCATGAAAAAATCGCCGTCTTTCCAACGATAGTCGCCGACGGTCCATTCCGCCGGGTTGAAAGCGCAGCTCTGCTGTCCTGAAAACGTCATGCGATCCGTCACAACGATTGGAAACACGCCGGAAACGGCGCTGGCCCTCGTTTTGCGGCGCATGGTCGAAACAAACCCCGCGATCCGCCGCATTCTCGGGAAAATATGGTTAGCAAACCATTAACAAAGGTTTCTAATTCGTTTCTTCACGTGGTGGGAGATGTCCGATTTCGGCCCAGGCGTTTCTCAACTCGACGATCCCCAAGCACAGCTTGCCATAGCGTTCGCGCGCATCCGTCTTGCCGAACGAGGCATGCATGGCAAGGATCAGCCGCGTGTAGACTTTCTCCATCTGGGTCGCGAAGCCTTCGTCGGTGCGGTAGTCGAGCGCGCTGCGCAGCCCGCGCAACAGTGTCGTTGCACGCTCGATCTGGCGGTAGACCTCTTCCGGATTGTTTCCGTCCAGCGCCCGGTCGGCGCGGGCGAAACTCGTGATGATCTCGTCATAGACCATGACCACGGCGCGCAGCGGCCCGACGGTGGTGGCGGCCTGCCGGTAGGCCCCGGCAGCAAAAGCCATTTGCATCGACATCAGTTTGAACTCTCCTCAAGCAGCGCTTCCAGATAGGCGAGCTGGGTTTCGGCCTCCTCGATGGCGGCCTGGTACTTGGCGTATTTTTCGGTGAGGAACTCACGATAGGTCTCGCTGCGCGAGCGGATGTCGTCGGCCTTGGTCTGCAGCGTCGAGTTCTCGTCCCCGAGATTGTCGATGATCGTCTGCAGATTGCCGTCGAGTGTGTTCGCGGCAGCGTCCGCGCTGGCATAGAGCGCTTCGGCGATGCCGCTCGTGACCGACACGTCGATCGACTCGTCGCCATCGCCGAGATAGACGAAGGTCAGCCCCTCGTAGATTGAGCCTTCCGCGCCCTTGATGCGTGTGCCCGACACCGTGAACAGCGAGCTGTCGCCGTCGACCGAGACCGACAGATTGCCCTCGCCGTCGCTCGTGATGTCGAGGGTGAAGTCGAGATTGCCATTGTTGCTGTGGCTGAGCAGCGACAGATCCGCGCTCGAGGCTTCCATCTGGAAGCTGAGCAGCGACGTCACCGCGTCGAGATCGTTGAGCAGCGCCTCGTTGAGCACGTCCTCGTCGAGCACCAGCATGTTCGAGCTGTCATAGGACAGGCCGAGCAGCGCCATGCTCTCGCTGTCGATGAAGGTGCCGAGCGCCGACGCGATCTGGCTGTTGACCGAGCGCAGCGTCGAATCGCCGAACAGCGCCGCGCCCGACGACGCGCCGCCGGCGGACGACGTCTCCTGCTGGGTCAGCGCCCATTCGCGATAGGCGTTGTAAGCTTCGGCGAGCGCGATGATCGCGTCCTTGATCTCGTCGACGTTCTGCGAGACCTCGACCGTAATCGTATCCTCGCCGGTCGCCTCGTAGAGATTGAGGGTGACCCCGTCGATCAGATCGTCGATTTCGTTCGAGGTTCGCGTGACGGTGATTCCGTCATAGGTGATGATCGCGTTCTGCGCCGCCTGCAGTTCGTCGGCAATGCCGCCACTGCCGTCGAGCACGCCGATTCCGGTCAACACGTCGTCGCCGCTTGCCGCCGTGAGCGTCAGATCCTGCCCGGTCTCGGTGCCATAGATCACCAGCTGGTAGCTGTCGTCGGAGACCTTGACGACGCTCGCCCGGACATTGGTGAGATAGCTCTGCGCGTTGATCGCCTCGGCGATGTCGTCGAGCGTCATGTCGCTGTCGAGCGAGATTTCGGCGCTGTCGCCGTCGCCGAGCTGGACGGTGAAGCTGCCGTCATAGCCAAGCGCCGCGGTGTTGTCGGAGGCCTCGGCGCTGGCAACCTTGTGGGCGGTGGCGAGCTGCTCGATCGTCAGGTCGAAACTGCCCGTGTCCGTGCCGTCCTCGACGGTGATGAACACCGCGCTGTCGGCGTCCGTATCGCCCGTTGCTGAGGTGTAGGCCGCGCGTGAGTTGAACACGTCGTAGCTTGAATTGGATGTACCGGAGGGGGCGGAGAGCGCATAGGCGGCGTCCGAGAGCGTCGTCAGCAGCGACTGCATCTCTTCATAGGCCGCGAGTTTGACCTCGTTTTCGCTGATCTCGGTTTCGATGGTGTCGGCGCGCACATTTTTGGCCGCGACCGAAACCTCGACAAGGGCATCCCAGTCCATGTCGCCGACGCCGGACGACCATGTGAACGTCGTTGCGGTGGTGGTGGTGGTCGAAGTCGCGCTGGTCGTCGTCATTGTCTTGTCCTGCGCCGTGTGCTGTGGCTCGCCGGCGTCGCAACGCCGGGCTCAAGCAGGCGTGCCGCCATGCCGGACCGGCGCGGCGGCGGCCGTTCTCGTGCTCACCCCGCCCAGCCGGCCAGAAAGGACACCGGCGGGCGGGGAGAGCGCTCTGCCGCTTACTGCAGCAGGCTGAGCAGGTTCTGCGGCATCTGGTTGGCCTGCGATGCCGCGGCGACGGCCGCCTGCACCTTGACCGTCGAGGCCGACAGCTTTGCCTGTTCCGCAGCGATATCGACGTCAGCGAGCACCGACTGCGCGGCGTCGAGGTTTTCGATGCTGGTCTGGATCGATTCCTGACGGAATTCGAAGCGCGACATCACGGCGCCGATTTCAGCGCGCGCGCCGGACACGTCGTCGATCGCCGCGTCGAGGGCATCGAGAGCGGCTTCCGCGCCGGCCTGGGTCGAGATGTCGAGGTCGGCAACGCTCAGCGCCTCTGTCGTCAGATTGTCGATCGACAGCGCGATGGTGTCGTCCGCGCTGGAACCGACGACGACGGAAATGCCGGTCGACCAGTCGACGGCGTCGGCATCGCCCGAACCGGCTTCGGAAACCGAGGTGTCGGCGAAGCCGAAATCGGTCGCGTCGCCCGACGAGAAGTTGTCTACGGTGACGGCGTCGTCCGAGCTCGCCGTGCCGGTGCTGGTGATGACCAGGTTATTGTCGGCATCGAGGCTGGCGGTGACGCTGGCCGAAGTGCCGACCTGGTTGTTGATCGCGTCGACCAGATCGTCGGCCGAATACAGGCCGTCGCCGTTGGTGCCGCCGGTCGACGAAAGGGTCACGGTCTCGCCGTTGACGTCGAAGGTGATGTCGCCGCCCGATGCGTCGGTCACGTAGGCGTCGGTACCGGTGGCGTCGACCTGGGCGTCACTCGCGGCGCCGAGCAGATCGGTCGTGTCGCCGGTGACCGTGATCGTGTCCGAATAGCCGGCCGTGTCGGTCGACGTCAGCACGAGCTGGTTGCTGCTGTCGAGCGAGGCCGTCACGTTGGTCGTGCCGGACTGGGCGTTGATCGCCGTGACCACGTCGGAGGCGTCATCGCCGTCGGCGATGGTGATCGCGGTGCCGTTGATCGACAGCGAGGCCGAAGACGCCGAATAGGACGACAGGTCGGCGGAGCCGGTGGTCGTGGCGTTGGTCGCGGCCGTCGTCAGGTCGTCGGTCGAGGTGGTGCCGGTCGCTTCGGCGTTGGTGGCGCTCGAAAGCAGGCTCGAACCGTTGTAGCGGGTCGACTGGGCGATGCCGTCGATTTCTTCCTGCAGCTCGGAGAATTCAGCCTGGATGTAAGCGCGTTCCGTGTCGGTGACGGTGCCGGAGGCCGACTGCGAGGCCAATGTTTTCATCCGCTCCAGGATGTCGGAAATACGCGAGGCGCCGCCATCGGCGGTCTGCAGGATCGAGATCGAGTGCGAGGCGTTGGTAGACGCCTGCTCGAGCGTCGAGACGTCCGACTGGATGCGGGTCGCGATTGCGAGACCGGCAGCATCGTCCGACGCCTTGGTGATGCGCGAACCCGACGCCAGCTTCGACAGGCTGTCGGACTGCTCGATCGAATTGTTGTTGAGATAGCGGACCGCGGTGTTGGCGGCCGTGTTCGTTGCGATAACGGGCATGCGTAAACTCCTGCTACTCTGTCGCTGCGGCCAAAGGGGAGGGTGGCCCCATGGGATTGGCCCCAAAACTCTGGTCATCGACGTGGGTCGTTCCGCGTCTGACCGTTCAACGGCGGGGATTCCCCGAGCAGGCGAAAATATTTTGTAGAATTGTCGAAGATATTTTAATCGTTTTTCAAGGAATTCAGCATATCGGCACCCTCCCGCTGCAGCACAGCGCGCAAATGCTGGCGGCCACGCTTCAGAAGAGATTCGACTGCGGAAACAGTGGTTTCCATGATTTCCGCGATTTCGGCGTTGGACAGGTTTTCGTAGTAAGAAAAAAGTAACGCCGTTTTTTGTTGTTCGGGCAGTTCTGCAATTGCCCGCTCAAGCCGGCTGCTTGCTTCCATGCGCAGTATCTCGTTGACCTGGCTCGGCGCTTCCGAAGCGACCTCGGGAACAACGTCGATTGCCTCGCTGGTCGGCCGCCGCTTCAGGTCGATGCAGCGATTGGTGATGACCCTGTAGAGCCAGGTGGAGAAACGGGCCCGGCCGCTCTCCCATTTGCAGCCTGAGGTCCACACCTTGAGCAGCGCGTCCTGAACGACGTCCTCGGCATCGGTCGCGTTGCGCAGGAAGCGGAAGGCGATGGCATAGGCGCGGTCGGCGTGGCGCTCGACCAGCGCCTGGAAGGCCTCGGCGTCGTCCGCGCCGATCATCGACAGCAAGTCTTCGTCGCTCAATAGCGTGTAGGCCCTTGCCTTGGCGGCTTTCGAACGCCCTTCACCGGCGGGCGCCGCACCTGGTTCGTGTCGAGCGGACATGGACGGCAGAACGCCAACACTTGAAGCAGCCATGACCCGATTTCCTCCGATTACACGTGTGGCGAGGCAAAGTCCAAAAAGCCCCGTCTTAATCATTGAACGTGCGAAGGCGCCGGATCAGGCGCGTAAAAATCAATAAAATCAGATAGTTAACTAGGAATTATTTGCCCGGCGAGCGGCATTTTCTGCCTACTGAGGCGGCCGTCCGGAACGGTGTGGGAGAGAGAACGGCGCCGCGTGTCACCGTTTTCGCGGGGAACTTTTTCCTGACATTTCCAGCCGCTTCTCCGGCCGGGCAGTCTCCGGGGACGTATTTCCAGCGCGGCAACGTCACGGCGCGGTGCGGCAACGCTCGCCCGCGCGCGCAACCGTATCTGCATGTATCCCGACGGTAGATTTTTGAGTCTGCGGACCACTTTGCCGCCATATCGCGGTCGGACGGCCAAATTACCGGCAAATTTTGACCGGTGGTGCGCGAAAAAAAAAGTGATTCGAGCGTGCCCGCAGGTCGTTTTGCCCCCTTCCGGCGGCCTTCGAGAGCGTTGTCCGCGCCGTCAGCCACCATTCGCCGATGTGATCTTCCCCGCCCTTCGGACCGGTTCGATTTTCCAACCGGATAGCGCCCGTACTGCGCGCGGGCGAGGCGGCCCGGACGTCGAAAAAAGTGCGCCTGATTTGTCGGCGGGTGCCGTTTAACGAGCAAAACCAGATGAAATCCGCCGGGTTCCGCGTTTCAGGCTCGTGATCCGGCAACTTCCGAGGGTCGACACATGACGGTTTCTGCAATCAGCTCTTCAACGGCCACCGCGACCACGACGAGTTCTTCGGCATTGGAGCTTTCTTCGAGCGACTTTCTCGAACTGATGCTGGAACAACTCCAGAATCAGAACCCGTTGGACCCGACCGATACCAGCGAATACATGAACCAGATGGTTTCCTACGCTAGTTACGACCAGCTTTCGGAAATCACCAGCTCGCTCGACCAGATCACCAGCTCGCTCAACGCCTTCATGTCGACGTCGAGCCTCAGCTACATCAGCTCGACGGTGGAGGCCGAGGGCGACACCTCGATGTTGTCGGACGGTTCCGCAAGCTGGAACTACAGCCTCAACCGCACCGCCGCCGCCACCACGATCACGGTCTCCGATACGGATGGCAACACGGTGTGGACCGGCTCGGGCGAGACCTCCTCGGGCGACCACGGCTTCACCTGGGACGGCACGGACAGTAACGGCGATACGGTCGCCGACGGCGCCTACACGATCTCGGTCGCGGCTGTCGATGCGGCCGGCACCAAGGTTTCCACATCGACCAGCGTGGTCGGCAAGGTCACCGGCATCGGCACCGACGACAGCGGCACCACGACCCTGTTGATGGGCGACGTCGAGATTGCCTTCGACAGCGTGATCAAGCTTTCGGTCTGACGCACGAGCGTTCGGCCCGGCCACTTTTCCTAGCAAAATCAGAGGCGAGTCATGAGTATTAGCGGCGCTCTCGCGACGGCGGTATCGGCTTTGTCCGCGCAGTCAAACGCGTTTTCGAACATCTCCAACAATCTCGCGAACGTGTCGACGACCGGCTACAAGGCCTCGACGACGAGCTTCGTCAGCCTGCTGAGCAGCCAGAGCACGGATGCCTCCTCGAGCGGCAGCGTCGCGGCCAACACCACCTACAACAACACCGACCAGGGCGTTCTCGTCACGTCGAGCGACGACATGGATCTGGCGATCGAGGGCGAGGGCTTCTTCTCGATCTCCAAGGATTTGGACGGCACCGACCTGCTCTACACCCGCGCCGGCGATTTCGACGTCGACGACGAGGGCTATATCGTCGGCTCTGGTGGCTACTATCTGATGGGCTGGGCGACGGATGAGGACGGCACGGTCGTGTCCGATACGTCTTCGACCGGCCTGTCGGCGATCAATGTCGACGAGATCACCAGCACGGTTGCCGCCACCACCGAGATGACGATCACCGGCAACCTGCCGGCGGATGCAGCCGTCGGCGACAGCTTCACGACGACGACGGAGATCTACGACTCACTCGGCTCGTCGAACACCGCGACGCTGACTTACACCAAGACCGCAGACAACACCTGGACGGCGGTCGTCACCACCGACAGCGGCACGGTAACCTCGAGCGACATCTCGCTGACCTTCAACGAGGACGGCACCATCGACAGCGCGACGCCGACCACGCTGACCATCGAGGGATGGGATTCGGGCGCGGCTGATTCCAGCGTCGAGATCAATTTCGGCACCTCCGGCGATACCGACGGCCTCGTGCAGTACGACAGCGGCGAGGACGACCCGACGCTGACCATGGCCGTCACCCAGGACGGTCTGCCGCTCGGCAATCTGACCAGCATCTCCATCGACGACGACGGTTCGGTGATCGCCTCGTTCGACAATGGCGACGAGATGACCATCGCCAAGATCCCGGTCGCGACCTTCGCCAACTCGAACGGGCTGACCCAGGTCACCGGCACGATCTACACGGCGAACCTCGATTCCGGCGTGGCGAG
The DNA here is from genome assembly GCA_002869065.1 of Hyphomicrobiales bacterium. NCBI lineage: Bacteria > Pseudomonadati > Pseudomonadota > Alphaproteobacteria > Hyphomicrobiales > Hyphomicrobiales bacterium. Next base: position 376,393 of record PKTR01000002.1, on the reverse strand, counting down.
CTTCTACATCGCCGGCACCTCGGGTACGGGCACCATCGCCGGCGGCATGCTGGAAAGCAGCACCACCGACACCAGCACCGAGTTCAGCAACATGATGACGGCCCAGCAGGCCTACTCGTCCGCCGCCCAGGTCATGACCGCGGCGAACGAGCTCTACGACACCCTGCTGAACGCGGTTCGCTAGGCCTTCGCGGGGCGCCCCGGTCTAGATCCCGGGGCCGGCGGTTTGAGCGGAAAGGCACGCCATGTCGGACCAGTCGAACAACGCCGACGACCGCGAACTCCGGCATTTGCGCCGGCTGATCGCCGAGGCCCGCGCGCTCGATGGCGCGGAAGCACCGGAGGCCCGTCGCAGGGCGGTCGCGATTCTTGCCGAACTGCGCCCGCTGCGCGCCGCGCTTCAAAACCGGCGCGATGCGCTGGGGAGCGAACTTGCCGGCATGATGGGCCGCCTTGCCGCGGCCGCGTCATACCGGACGATCCAGAACCTTTCGCCGATCGGGCGCAGGCCGGCAGACAAGCCGCCGCAATCCGATGGCCGATAACGAGAGAGGCGCACCATGTCCGCTCCCACACCCGGACCCAATGGCGAAGCCAGGGCCGAAACCAGCGTCACCGCCGCGATCGAGAACATGATCGCGATCATCGATCAGATCGTCGAGATCACCGAAGAGGAAAACCAGCACTACGCGAATGGCTTCCCGGCACCGCCGACCGGCATCGTCGCGATGAAGCAGAGCCAGGCCAACCTGCTGCAGGACTGGTTCGATGGGTTGCGCCACGGTCAGTTCGAGCTGGAGCGGGTGGAGCCGCGTTTGCGGTCGTCCCTGCTGGCGCGCGTAAAGCGCATGCACAGCGTGATGGAGGAAAACGCAGGCCGTCTCGCCAAGGCCCGTGCCGCCAGCCGCCGCCGCATCGATGCGATCATGCATGTGGTGCGCGAACAGACCCGGCCGCGCTCGACCGCCTACGGCAACAGCGGGCAGATGACCGAACGGACCGGCGGCCAGCGCGCGGTGCAGTTCAGCACCGAGATCTGAACGGATCGCCGCCATGTCGCTCAATGCCGCCAACAGCATCGCCGCAAGCGCGCTCAGCGCCGCGCAGTACCAGATGAGTGTTGCCGCCTCGAATGTCGCCAATGCCGACAGCGAGGGCTACACGAAGAAGGTCTCGGCGTTGACGGCGTCCGTCACGGCGGGCGTCGGCACCGGCGTTTCGTCCGCGCAGCTCGCCTCGCTGGTCGACACGCTGTTGACCAAGCAGGTGACGAGCGCGGCCTCCGCGCTTGGCGCGGCAACGGCGAGCGACAGCTACGCCGACAGCCTGCAGGCGCTCTACGGCGAAACCGCTTCGAGCGACGGATCGGGCACCTCGATCGCGTCCGCCTTGTCCGATCTCGAAACCGCACTGACCAATCTCGCCGCGACGCCGGAAAGCGAGAGCCTGAAGGCCGCTGTCGTGTCGGCGCTCGAAAGCGTCACCGTGCAGATGAACGATCTGGCCGCGGGCATCCAGACACTGCGTGCCGATGCCGATGCAGAGATCGCCATCGCCGTCGACGAGGCGAACAGCTACATCGCGGCAATCGCCGATCTCAACGACCAGATCGTGGCGGCGACCGCGCGCGGCGATGCGACCGCCGACATGGAGGACCAGCGCGCGACCGCGGTTCTGGCCCTGTCGGAACTCCTCGACGTCAAATATTCGCTCACCGACACCGGCGCTATGCTGGTCTATACCGGCGACACTTCGCAGGCGCTGGTCACCGCGAGCCAGACCAATCTGCTCGAATTCGACAAGGCCGCGTTCGTGTCTTCCGACACGACCTATCCGGCGGGTCTGTCCGGCATTTCCGTCGATGGCAAGGACATCACCGGCTCTATCTCGTCCGGCTCGCTGTCGGCGCTTTTCGCGCAGCGCGACGAGGTTCTGGTTGCCGCCCAGCAGGAACTCGATACGCTGGCAGCGGCCCTCATCGAGGAAATCAACGCCGTCAGCAACGCGGGCAATGCGAGCCCCGCCGCATCCACGCTGACCGGCACGGCCACGGTCGATGCCTCGGACGCCTTTTCCGCCACCGGCTCTGCGCGCATCGCCGTCGTCGATGGTGACGGCGCGCTCGTCTCCTACGGCGATTTCGACCTTTCCAGCTACGCGACAATCGGCGATCTGGTGACCGCCATCGATGCCTTGTCGGGGGTCTCCGCGACGATCGACAGTGACGGCCATCTGACGATCACAGCCGACGACGCCACGACAGGTATCGCGCTTGCCGGCCTCGACGGCGCAATCGGCAGCGATGGCGAGTCGTTGTCGAGCTGGTTCGGAATGAACGATCTGCTGACCGGAACGACCGCCCGCGACATCACCGTCGCCGACACCATCGCGGCCTCGTCCGGCAGCCTGCCGACCGCCGAGCTGAGCAGCGACGCAACGCTGACTGCCGGCGACACGGTGCTCTTCGATGGCGACACCACGCTCGCCAATGCCCTCGTCGATCTGATGGCTGAGGCGATATCGTTCGATGCCGCCGGCGGGCTCGGCGCGACGAAGACGAGCTTTGCCGGATACATGGCCGAGATGGTCACCGACAAGGCAACTGCGGCGACACAGGCGGCCTCGACGCTCGAGACCAAACAGACCGCCTACGAGGCGCTGGAAAGCGCGCGGTCCGCGGCCGGCGGCGTCAATCTCGACGAGGAAACCCAGCGCCTCGCCGAGATGGAAGAGCTCTATTCGATCGCCGCCCAGATCCTCGACATGATCGGCGAGATGTTCGACACGCTGCTGGCGGCGGTCCAGTAGGGGAGGCGGGAACGATGACGGCGATGCGGGTAGCGACCTTTTCCCTTTCCAGCCAGATGCTGCAGGCGTCGATGGCGGCCAATGCCCGCATGAGCGAGCTGCAGCTTCAGGAAGCCTCCGGCCTCGTGTCCTTCGACTATGGCGGGCTTGGCGGCAAGGCTGGCGACGTCATCGATCTGGAGACCACGACCGCCCGCCTGACCACCTACTCCGATGCCGCGACGACAGCGGTCAACCGCATCGAGACCGCCTATGATGCGATGTCGTCGATCACCGATCTGCTGACCAACTTCACCTCGACCCTGTCGTCTTCGTCGACCGGCAGCGGGGCGGAGACGGTGGCGAGCGCGGCCGAATCCGCCCGCGATGAACTGATCGCCCTGCTCAACACCCAGTTCAACGGCCGCTACCTGTTCGCCGGCAGCAACACCGGCAACGAGGCCGTTTCGCTCGATGGCGTCAGCTACGACATGACAACGCTGACAACGACGAACTCGGACTACTACCAGGGCAATGACCGCACCTCGTCGGTGCGGGTGTCGTCGTCCGAGGTGGTCGACTATGGACTGACCGCAAACCAGAGCGGGCTCGAAAAGGCGCTGCGGGTGCTGGCGAGCTTCGCCACCGTCACCGACGCAACGTTGACGGACGACGCGCGTGAAACCGGCATGGACCTGCTGACCGAGGCGTTGGACGAAATCCTCGCCGGCCAGACCGAGCTATCGCTCGATGCCGGGCGTCTTGAAGCTGCGATCGAGCGCAACGAGAACGCCGTGTCGCTTGCCGGTGAACTGCTCTCCGCGGCGACCGAGGTTGATATCGCCGAGGTCGCCGTCGAGATATCGTCCTACGAGACGCAGCTTGAGGCGTCCTATGCGGCGCTCGCCAAGATCCTCGGTCTGTCCCTGCTCGACTTCCTCAGCTGAGCGAAATCAGAACGGTACGACGTAGTTCAGCCAGGCATCCATCCACAGCGTGATCTTGCGGATGATGTGGCCGGCCTCGCCGGACTTGGTGTAGATCGCCGCTTTGCCAAAGGCACCGCTCGGCAGCCGCTCGGCAGCCGCAGTATCGTCCAGCTTGAGCAACGCAACGAACGGCACCGCCCCAAGCTGGGTTGGGTTCGCGGCCATGCCCGACACCATCGCCTGACCGAGCGCGTTCGCCGGAATGAGCTGTTCGACGGTCGCGGTGAACACCTCGCCGGGCAGCACCTTGAAGGTGACATCCGCCGGCTGTCCGGCCTCGATATTGCGCACCGCGATCTGCTGCACCTGCATGGCGACAAGCGATTCGGACGTGTCGATGAAGGCCATCACCGGCGCAAGTGGCAACGCGGCGACCCGCGAACCCGGGCGCAGCGCGACATTGGTCACGAAGCCGTCCGCCGGTGCGGTCACGACGGTGTTGTCCAGCTCCCACTTGGCGTTGCCGAGCTGCGCTTCGAGGCCGGCCACATTGGCCTCGGCCTCTTCCACCTGGAAGCGGTTGCCGACCTCGCGCTCCTTCAATTGGGTGAACTGGGCGAGCCGCTTCTTCGCCAGGTTCAACTGCGCCTGCAACTGATCGACCTTGGCCTGGTATTGGGTCGGTTCGATCTTGAACAGCACGTCGCCCTTTTTCAGCGGCGTGTTCGGCTTGACCGGAACCTCGATGACCTGACCGGCAACATTCGGCACGATCTGGACCGAGTGGCGCAGCACCTGCACGCCGCCCTCCGGTGCGCCCCATTGCAGCGGAATGAATAGCACTGCGAAAATGATCAGCGAAAACGCGATCGGCGACAGCTTGACCGGCATGCTGGCCGGCAGGATGCGGATCTTCACCAGCACATAGAGCAGTGCGATATAGCAAAGCGTCAGAAAGAGGATCATTGCGCGGCCTCCTCGGTGGCGGTGCCGTTTGCCTCGGCCATATAGGCCCAGACCATTGCCAGTGGCCACAACGGCAGCGGCATCAACAGGCTGCACCAGCCAGCGATGGCGACCGCATCAGCCTGCGCGTGACCGCGCGAACGGGCGACCTTGCCAGGCAGCGAGCCGAGCAGCCAGATGATCCCGATTACCGTCAGGGCGAGCACAATCAGGATCGCAAGAGCGAAGAATTTGAGTGCCATGGCTTTCGCCTTTCATGTTCGGCAAGCCTTGCGGCGGGATTATTGTGCGAAGGCCTGCTTGCGGAATTGGTTCGGCGAGACGCCGGTCCAGCGCCGGAAGGCGCGCCGGAAAGCGTTGGTTTCCTGATAGCCGAGCTGACTGGCGATCTGCGCGACCGGCAGACGGGTTTCCCGCAGCATGTCGGACGCCCGAGCGGTGCGGATCTCGCCGAGGCATTCCTGGAAGTTCGTTGATTCCGACAAAAGCTGGCGTTGCAGGGTCCGCACACCCATACCGAGCGTTTCGGCAACCGACTCGATTGTCGCGTCCGCGTTGCGCAGCTGCAGTTCAATCGTGTTCCGCGTCATGTCCCGGACACTCGCCGGCGCCGGGCGGCGCACCATGTCTCGGACATCGCGCAGGAGATCCAGCCCGCCGGTCTGGTCCATCATCGGGTTTTCCAGCGCGAGCAGGGATTTGTGGAGGACGATGCCGGGTAACTTGGCGCCGAGCCGGACTTCGGTTTCGTAGATATCCTCGATCGCGCCAGTCGGCGTCCATTTCGGCAGCGGCAGCTCGATCCACTCTGGTATCCATTCGCGACCTGCGAAGCGGCGAATGAGATCGGCAAGAAGCAGCGGCATTGCCTCATCGACATGCCGCGCGCCGACGACGCCTTTCAGGTTGTTGTCGAATTGCAGGCAGACATAGTCGCCGCGCTGGGAGACGTGGACCGCGCAATTGCTGATGATGTAGCGCAGCGCGCGCGTGCCGCGCACAAACGCCTGTCCGAGTGTCGGCGCGGCGAGCACATATCTGCTGTAGGAATCGAGCTGCGTGTACGACAGATACGATCCGCATAGCGCACCGAAATGCTCGATGCCGGTGGCTCTCGCAGCCGCTTCGAGGAAGGCCGCCTGAATGCGGTAGGGAATATAGACCGCGGAGCCGCCGAGTATCATGTCGGGCGAAAGCTCGATGGCGTCCCAGGCATGTCGTACGGCCTGCCGCGACCCCAGCGACTCCGCCAGCTGGCACGTGGCGCTGAACGCCCGCGTATTCTGCATTGGTATGGACACTGGTCGCCCCAACTCTCTTTTGAGCGCCCATTTTTCCGTTTTCATCTGCTGCGGCAATCCGGAAAGAGTGATCATATTGCGCCAAAATTATGCGGCTATCATGACTTGGTGTCTATAATGTGCGCAGATATATCAAAGTACGCGGGATTTTATATCGAGAATCCTGCCTCTTAGTGTCTGCGTAAAGTAAAATAAGTTTCCAGTTGTTTCGGTTTGACCGGTTTGTTTAGCCGAGAAGCCAGAATTCTTTAGGCAGTAGAAGGCGTTGGTGCGGAGACGTAGGCAAATGCGGATCAGTCCTCCTTCCTGTCGCGCGAGATCTTGCTACGGATTTACACTTACAAGTGTGCGTACTATCGCGACCTCTTTCCGTAGTGCTCTTTCGCGCTGTGCGGGGAGCGGCGCCGCTCTCGCCAGTCATCTTCTCTTTCGTTTTCGGATACCGGCCCTGCGGGGTCGGTTCTTCGCCCCGCCGATGCGGCGGCTGCGTCCGATCTGCTGTTCGGGCGGTTCTTGAACGATGAAAAACGCCGACGGGCTTCTCTGCCGGCGGGAAAGACGAACAGGTATGGGCAAAAAGATGAAACCGAAGTGGATCTATGGCATTGCGGCAGCCGCCGCAGTCTTGGTGATCGGTGCTCTGGCGCCGGCATCTTCGCTGGATTCGGTGGGCGGAAGCCTGTCGGAATTCGTTGGTGTTCGGGCTGCTGAAGCCGCGCCGCCTCCGGGTGCCGGGCGCCGTGCCGTTCGCCGCACGACGCGCCGCGTCGTTCGCCGCAATTCGATCGCCGGCTGCACGCCGTGGAACGCCTATTGGAACTGCGGCGGCGTCTACTACCGGCCCGTCGTCGAAAAAGGCGTGACGGTCTACGTCGTCGTCAACCCGTAACCCCTGAAATTGGAGCATCACATGTTTGCACTTCGCAATCGATCGCTTGCTCTCGTCGCGCCGCTGGCGCTCGCTGTTTCGGTTTTCGCTTCTGCTCCGGCAAGTGCTCAGGGTGTCTGGGAAGCCTGCGAAGCCGACGTGGCGAAACTCTGCGAGGGCGTCGAGCCGGGCAATGGACGGATCCTGTCCTGCATCTATGCGCACGAAAACAGCATTTCGGAGAAATGCGGCGAGGAATTCGCTGATTTCGGCGACCTTCTGGACGCCGTGTTCTTCGAAGTCGCAACCGCTTTCGCGACCTGCGCGCCGGATCTCGAAAAGCACTGCAGCGACGTTGCCGCCGGTGGTGGCCGTCTGCTGACCTGCCTGCACGATGTGCAGCCGAAACTCGAACCCGAGTGCGGCGCCATCGTCGACGAGCTGACCGGCTTCGCCGACGAAGAATAGGGTCTGCGACCTGACAACAGATGCGGGGAGGCCGGCTGCCGGCCTTCCCGCTTACCGTCTATTCCATTAAAATGGCAGGCAATTACCAAGGAGTACTGAAATGCGTTCGCTGATTGCATCATTGCTCGTTCTGGCGCCGGTTGTCGCCTATGCCGCCGAGCCGGTCACTGTCGATACCATCGTCCGCGCCGAGACCGACACGGCTTTCCGCACGACGCTCGCTCAGGCCGGCGGAAAGTTTCAGAATTTCGTCCATGTTCGGCAGCTCACGCCGGTCGAGAACCAGACCGTGATCCGTTCGAACCGCGATACGCTCTATTCGGCGGTGTTGCTCGACCTGTCCAAGCCCGTCACCGTGACTCTTCCGGAAACCGGCGGTCGCTATATCAGCTATCAGGTGATCAGCCAGGATCACTACATCTTCGTCATCAAGAAGCCCGGCGACCACGTCCTGACCGAAGAGCAGGTCGGCAGCCGTTTCGCCCAGATCCTCGTGCGTACCTTCGTCGATCCGACCGACGAGAAGGACATCGCGGCCGTTCATGCCGTCCAGGACCAGATGAAGGCGACCGGCGGCGGCGATGGCCCGTTCGATGCGCCGGAGTGGAATCAGGATCAGCTGAAGATCGCCCGCGATGCGATCAGTCGGATCTCCACGCTTGGCTTCAACACCGATCACGCCTTCGGAACGAAGGACGAGGTGAACCCAATCGACTATTTCATCGGCGCCATCGCCGGTTGGGCCGGTCTGCCGAAGTCCGAAGCCTACTACTATGTCGGCTCCGTCGACGATATGTCCGGCAAGCCCTACAGCGTGACCGTCAAGGACGTCCCGGTCGACGATTTCTGGTCGATCACCGTCTACAATGACGAGGGTTTCCTCGAGCCGAACGACATGAACGCCTACAGCTATAACAACGTCACCGCCAAGCCGAACGAAGATGGCTCCTTCACCATCAATTTCGGCGGCTGCGATGATGGTCGGCCGAACTGCCTGCCGATCCCGAAAGGCTGGAACTACTCGGTTCGTATGTATGGCGCGCGCGCCGAAATCCTCGATGGCTCCTGGACCTTCCCGGTGCCGCAACCGGCGAAATAAAGACGCAGTTCTCCATCCTCAACCGGGGGTGTAGACTGCGAGGCAACACATCGGCGCGCGCTCGAATCGGGTGCGCGCCACCGATACTTCAAAGAGCAGCCCGGTTCGCATCAGGAAACGACGGGCCAGAGACGGGAAGACCCCAATGATCAGCAAACTTGTCCGCATCTGTGGCCGTGTTGTTCCGCTTGCTGCCCTGGCCGTCGCGACCGCGATGGTCCCGGCCCGCGCTGCCGACATGGGCCCCTTCGAGGCGGCCGAGACCGGCACGCCGTCCGGCTGGCAGTTCACCGTCGCGCCGTATGTCTGGGCCGCCGGCATCTCCGGCGATGTCGCCCAGTTCGGCCTGCCGTCGTCGAAGCTCGACATGTCGTTCAGCGATATCCTGAAGGACCTCGACATCAGCGGTATGATGGTGACCGAAGCTCGCTATGACCGCTTCAGCGTCGTCACCGACTTCAGCTACGTGAAGACGACGACGGACGAGGGCACGCCCTTCGGCATCTTGGCCACCGGCGTGAAGGTCACCAGCGAGACGCTGCGCATGGCCGCTCTCGGCGGCTATCAGATACTCGGCGACGAAAACTTCCGCGTCGACCTCAATGCCGGTCTGCAGCTCACCGCGGCCAAGACCAAGATGCGCTTCATCGGCGGCATCCTGAACGGTGTGCGCGGCACCGACAGCGACGTCTGGGTTGACGGTCTGGTCGGCTTCCGGGCCCGCGCCAACCTGACGGAAAAACTCTTCATGTCCGGCTGGGCCAATATCGGTGCCGGTGAATCCGACCTCGTCTGGGATGTGATGGGCGGCGTCGGCTACAATTTCACGCCGAGCATTTCGGGCTTCGCCGGCTACCGCGCCAGCGGCATCGACTACAACAAGGGTGGTTTCGTCTACGACGTCGTGCAGCACGGCCCGATCACCGGCCTTGTGTTCCGCTTTTAGAGCGTATTCGAAGGGCGGCCGGCATCCGCCGCAACAAACAGTTTCACGCTTTCGGGCGGTGCGACGCGGTCGTGCCGCCCGTTTTGTTTTGTCAAGCGACTTCTTCGGTGAGTGACCCGAGGTCCCGTCCCGAACCCGCAGGGTTCGCTAGGCCGACTGGCCGCCGGCCGAGAGGCCGCCCCCGCGGAGGTCAGCGAGCAAAGCGAGCCTACGACCGTGAGCGAAAAACCCCGGCAGGGTTCGCAAGACCGACTGGCCGCCGGCCGAGAGGCCGTCCTCGCGGAGGTCAGCGAGCAAAGCGAGCCTACGACCGTGAGCGAAAATAACTCCCGCAGGGTTCGCAAGGCGAAGAGCCGCCCGAGCCAATGCGAGGCCCCGACTGTAGCGAAGCCCGAAGGGCGGCAGCGTGAAGTAAGATAATGGCGGATGGGGTGGGATTCGAACCCACGAGACAGTTGCCCGCCTACACGCGTTCCAGGCGTGCGCCTTCGACCACTCGGCCACCCATCCGTCAGGACCATCGGCTGTGTTCCGGCTTGAAGGGCGCACGATGGCAGGCCCATGGCGAAACGGCGCGATGTCCGTGCCCGAACTGTTGTCCGGGCGTCGCGACTATAGCGATCATGGACGCCGGTTCAAGTGCACTTTTCGCGGCTTTTGTCGGTTTGCCGGGCAAAATCTTCGGTTGATGCGGGTGTGCGCCCCATTGTCGCCGCCGCCGGCCTTTCCCACATGGAAGAAAGGTGCTTTTCCGCGCCCGCGCGCGGCAGTGTTCTAGCGGCCTGTCCGGCAGCAAATGCCGCCGCCGTGAGCGTGCGTGAGGCGGCGCACACGCAGTTGTATTTCCGTTTTGCGTCCCCGCGCGCTATGGATGGCAACGAACGAAGGCAACCAGAGGGATCGCCAGCCGTGTTTCGGTTTTTGCTGCGAATGTTCGGACTGCTGCTCGTGTCGATCGGGATCATCGGCGTCGTTGTCGATGGCACCAAATCGATTGCGGCCAACGCGCTGGTCCTCACCCCGCTCGGCGAGGCGTGGTATGCGCTCAGCCCGGAAACGCTCAATCTCTCGCAGGCCGCGGTGGAGCGCCACGTCCACCCTTTTCTGTGGGACCCGATCATCCAGTCGGTACTGCTGCTGCCGAACTGGGCGGTGATCGGGTCGCTCGGCTTCCTGCTGGTCCTGCTGACCACGCCGCGTCGCCGCGAGGTCAAGCACATCACGGTCTAGCGACGGGCACGCCGGCACCGATCCGGGTGGCCGAATCCGACGATGCCGCCGCGCTCGTTCCCGAAGCGTCGAAGAACGAGCTGCGCAAAGAGCGGGCAAGGAAGGAAAGAGAAGCCATGTTCCTGTTTGGCGTTCTGGAAAAGAAGATGAAGCTGCCCTCGCCGAGCGAGGCACTGCCCGGCCGCGCGACCCCGATCGAGACGTCGAAGACCCATTACGTCAATGGCCGCCCGATCGCCGCGCCGCCCGCCGAAGGCCAGGAAGAGGTCTGGTTCGGGCTTGGCTGCTTCTGGGGCGCCGAACGTCTGTTCTGGCAGCTCGACGGCGTCGTTGTGACGGCCGCCGGCTATGCCGGCGGCTTCACGCCGAACCCGACCTATCAGGAAGTCTGCACCGGCATGACCGCGCATACCGAGGTGGTGCGGGTGGTCTACGACCCTGCGAAGATCTCCTTCGAGACGCTTCTGAAGACCTTCTGGGAAAGCCACGACCCGACGCAGGGCATGCGCCAGGGCAACGACACCGGCACCCAATACCGTTCGGCGATCTTCACCACGACCGACGAACAGTTCGCCGCCGTCGATGCCTCGAAGCGCGCCTATCAGGACGCCCTCGAAACGTCCGGCCTGAAAGCGATCACCACCGAAATCGCCCCGGCGCAGGACTTCTACTACGCCGAGGAATACCACCAGCAATATCTCGCCAAGAATCCCAACGGCTATTGCGGCCTGCGCGGAACGGGAGTCGTCTGCCCGATTTCACCCGCGCCCGAGGATGCACCCGAAAACGCATCCGAGAAGTAGCAGCGCCGGCACCGCAACGACCGGCCGCGCAAAACGAGGAATGAACGATGGCCTTCCGCCTCGACCCGGACCAGTTGGTCTCCGCCGGTCTCACCCGGCTGTTGACCGACGCGATCGGCGACGCCCGCGACGCCCTGTTCGACACCAACCTGAACCGAGACGAACGCATCCACCGCACCCGCCGGCGTATCAAGCGCGCCCGCTCGCTGATCCGTGTGCTGCGTCCGCTGTTCGGTCGCGGTTATCGCGATGAGGTGCGCCGGTTGCGCGACGCGAGCCGGCTGTTGTCCACGACCCGCGACGCCGATGTCGTGGCCGCTACCGCCGCTACGTTGGTTGACAGCGCTGGCGCGCACGACCGCGAATTGCTCGATGTTCTGATCGAGACGCTCAATGCGCGCGCCGAACGGGCGCACGCGCAGGAAACGCCGATCGACGCCGCCGTCGCCCTACTCGACGAAGCGCGCACCGCCGCGTCGTTCCTCGCGTCCAATTTCGAGGGCCGCACGCTCCTGCGCGAGGCCGTTGCCGAGACCTATGCGTGTGAATGCCGGGCAATGGAAAAGGCGGCCGAAAGCCGCGCGGCGGAACGGTTCCACGACTGGCGCAAGCTCGCCAAGCACCGCTGGCACCTGCTACGCGTTTCCGAAGGTCGCCTCAACAAGGCGAAACCGAAGGCCATCGCCCGCATCGATGACTTGGGCGAAACGCTCGGCCTTGTCTGCGATTGCACCCTGTTGTCCGAACTCCTCCTGGACAATCCCTCGCTCGCCGGCACCGGCCGGGCGACGGACCACATCCTCGCCATCCTCGACGTTCAGCGCGCCGAGCTTGAGGACAGGGCATTGAAGCTCGCCAGGCGGGTGTACAAGGCATCGCCGAAGAAATACGGCAAATCGCTGAAGCTGAAATGAGCTGAGCGTATTCCCGCAAAGTGGGAACCGGTTTGCGGACAAGAATACGCGACAAAACAGTCTCTTCGACTGCTCCGTCTACTGCGCGACCAGAACCGTCTCGCAATAATCCGGCAGAGCCGTGATGGTCATCGGCTTCCAGTTGGTGTTCTTGGCCGCTGCCGCTTTGCGCTTGCGCCGCTTTTCATAGGGCGCATCCGACAGCCACCAGTCCAGCGACTTGTCGCATCCATCGCCAGCCGGCGGCGGGGACTGGTCCTTGCAGCCTGCGCTGTCGGCCGGGCAGGCGAGGCGGACATGGAAATGGTAGTGGTGGCCGTACCAGGGGCGCACGCGGCGCAACCAGCTCTTGTCGCCGCTCTCCCAATCGCACAGCTTCTTCTTGATCGCAGGATGAACGAAGATGCGGGCAACGCGTTTGTCGCGGGCGGCCTCGCGGATCAGCTTGGCGTGCGCGTCGGTCCAGACATTCCTGTCGACGGCGCCACCTTCGGGGATTTCCGCGTTGGCATAGCGTCCGCCGAGCACCGACTTGGCGGAAATGCTCTCGCGCTCTTCGCGGCTCAGCACCCGGTTCGGCATCGGTGTCAGCCAGATGTCGGCATCGAGGCCGATCTGGTGGCTGGCATGGCCGGTCAGCATCGGCCCGCCGCGCGGCTGCGCCAGGTCGCCGACCATCAGCCCGCTCCAGCCGAGCGAGGGCGCCTTCTTGGCGAGTTTTTCAAGGAACGCGACCAGTGTCGGATGACCCCAGTTGCGATTGCGCGACAGGCGCATCACCTGCCAGGTCGGTCCGTCGACGGCGAGCGGCACGGCACCGGCCAGACAGCCGCGCGCATAGGACCCGATCGAGCGCGCCTTCAGCGGGGCCGGCTTGCGCACCGCGCCGAACAGCTTCTTGGCGGCGATGTTGCGATTGAGGGAGACCTTCTGGGCCGGGGCCTCGCTACCGCCATAGGGGTCGGCGACCGTTGCGGCGGAACCGCTCGGGCGATCGCTCGGCGCCGGGCGCGGAACCGGTATTTCGGCCACCACGATCGGTGCTGTCGAGGCATTCGCCTCCGCCCGCTCGGGACGCGGCATGGGGATCGGCTCTGCGGCGAAAGCCGGAGCACTCGTCAAAACCACCATGGCAGCCAGAAGCGCGCGCATTCTGCAGTCCCTTTTCCAGCCCCCCGGCCGTCAGATTCAAGATAGCGCAAACCATGTCGTCATAAAGGCGCCAACGGTCGCGGATGGCGCAATCATGCGCGCTTGGCGTTTAGGAACCGTTAACCATAAATCGGCGGTTCGTGATCAGGCATGGCCCTTCGCAAACGCGCCGCATTCGCGTATCCCTTGGCGATGAGGCGGCCTTGCCGTATATTATGAATTGCTTATATAAAGTCGTCGACGGACGCTGCAGGGGGCGGGACGTCGAACAAGAAACGTGACGAAGACCGGAGACACAGCATGACTGACCCTCAGACCGGGGCGCCGCTTGGCGAAAACGGACTGCTCGACGCGGAAACGGCGCGCACCGAAGCGCTTGCCGGACGCCTGCTGCTGGTCGACATCCGCACCCCGATGGAGTGGTACCGCTCCGGTGTCGGCGATGCCGCCGAAGCGATCTCCATGCAGGACCCGGGCTTTCTGCAGGCCGTCGTCAACAAGCTTGGCGGCGATCCTTCGAAGCCGCTCGCCGTCATCTGCGCCACCGGCAGCCGCTCGGCCTGGCTGGCCGGCGAGCTGCGTCGCGTCGGCTTCACCACGGTCTATGACGTCGGCGAGGGCATGATGGGGTCGTTCTCCGGTCCCGGCTGGCTCAACCGCCAGCTTCCGACCAAGCGGCCAGACTGACCGAACAAACTGACTGAACCAGCGGCCGGATAGATCACACCACAGCCGGCTAATCTCTTTACAAACGCATCGATGAGCGTAGTCTCGCCGGTGCCCATCCATGTGCGGCTAGGGTTCCGCTGCTTCGCGCAGGCCTGGACCGAGCGCCGTTATGAGCCGATTACGGCAGACACCTGAAAGACGAGAAGACTAGGGGGGATGGACGGGCGCGCTTTCGCGCGTCTTCAACCCGGTTCGTCTTGAGGTAAAACATGTCTCTCTTCGGCTTCGCGCTCGTCCTCGCCGCCGCCTTCTGCCACGCCACCTGGAACTTCTTCGTCAAGCGGATCAACGCCGGCCCGGAACTGGTCTGGCTGTTTTCCGCCGTCACCGTCGTCGTCTATCTGCCGGTCGCCATCGTCGCCGTCGTCATCGAGCGTCCGGCCTTCGACACCATGCAGATCGTGTTCATCCTCGGCAGCGCGGTTCTTCATCTCGCCTACTTCCTGCTGCTGCAGCGGGGCTACCGCTATGGCGACCTGTCGCTGATCTATCCGACAGCGCGCGCCACCGGCCCGCTGCTGTCGTCGAGCTTCGCCGTCGTCTTCCTTGGCGAAATGCTGACGCCGCAGATTGCCATCGGCGCAATCGCGATCATCGGCGGTGTCCTGTTCCTGACCCGCAAGCAGGGCAGCGAGGTCCAGCATCCGCTGGTGTCGCTCGCGTTCGGCCTCGCCACCGGCTGCCTGATCGGCACCTACACGGTGTGGGACGCCTACGCGGTCTCGGCGCTGATGGTGCCGCCGCTCATTCAGGACTACGCCTCGAGCGTCTTGCGCAGCGTCGTTCTCGCCCCGCTCGCGGCGCGGCGCACGACACAGATCCGCGCCCTTTGGCGCGACCATCGCGGCGGTGTGCTGATCATCGCCCTGTTCAACCCGCTCGCCTATATCCTCGTTCTCTACGCGCTCACCTTCACGCCGGTGGTCTTCGTCGCCCCGACCCGTGAGATCAGCGTGCTGATCACCGTCGTTCTCGGCAGTCTCCTTCTTGGCGAAGGCGCGCTGAAACATCGCCTCGTCTGGGCGGTGGTGATCCTCATTGGCGTCAGCCTGTTGGCGACAGCTCGTTAGGGAAGTGGCGGGCGACAGGGTTCGCGCCCGTCGCCAGATCCCGCGAAAACGCTTCGCAGCGGGCGTCGTCTTGGGCTAGAACGGAGGAATCTCGTTCGCTCCCGCCAGACGGAAAATCACATGACCGCACCGAGCCCCCTGCGTGGCGTCATCGCGCCGATCCTCACCCCGTTCAACGAAGATTTGTCGGTGGCGACCGACCTCTATGTCGACAACGCCAAGCGCCTGCTCGACGCCGGTTGTGTTGGTCTGGCGCCGTTTGGCACCACGGGTGAGGCGCTTTCGGTCGGTATCGACGAACGCATCGAAGTGCTCGAAGCGCTGATCAAGGCCGGCATCGATCCGAAGTGGTTGGTACCGGGCACCGGGCTGACCAACCTGGCCGACACCGCGCGCCTGACCCGCCATGCGGTCGAGAGGGGCTGTGCGGGTGCGATGATCCTGCCGCCTTTCTATTTCAAGAATGTGCCGGAAGACGGCCTGTTCGCCTATTTCGCGACCCTGCTCGACTGGGTCGCAGACGACCGCCTCAAGGTCTATCTCTATCATATCCCGCAGGTCTCGGGCGTCGGCCTGCCCGTCTCGCTGGTCCGCCGCCTGTACGAGGCGTTCCCTGAGCAGATCGTCGGCATCAAGGATTCCTCTGGCGATTGGGAAAACACGCGCGCGCTGTTAGAGATCGACGGGCTGATCGTCTATCCGGGCTCCGAACTGCCGCTTATCGATGCGCTCGATCTTGGCGGCCCGGGCTGCATTTCCGCCACCGCCAATCTGAACGCCACGGCGATTGCCGAGGTGGTCGCGCTCTACGATGAGGGCAGGCGGGACGCGGCAGAGGCACGGCACGCGAGCGTGCGCGGATTCCGCAAGACGGTGGAGGCCTACGCGCCGATCCCGGCGCAGAAGCGGCTTCTGTCGCTCGCCAGCGGCGATGCCCGCTGGGCGGTCACCCGGCCGCCGCTGCTGCCGCTCGCCGAAGACCGCGGGCAGGAACTGGCTGACAAGCTGAAGAGCGAGTTCAGCTTCGAACTGTGACCCGCAGCATCAGCCTTTGACGCGTGTTCCCGAACCGAAGGTCCGCGGCAGCGAAAAGTGTGCAGCGGTTTTCGGACAAGAACACGCGGGCAAAAAACCAGCAGGTCCACGTGCCTGCTACGCAGGCTTAGCGGGCCTGCAGCATCCAGTTGAGGACCAGCCGCCAGTCGGTCATGCGGATCGGCGTGCCGTGTGTCCCGCTGTCGAACAGCACGAACTTGATCGGGTAGCCGGGTGAGGCACGGCGCACGCGCTTGAAGAACTGCTGCTGCGTCTTCCAGGGGATATACGGGTCGAAACTGCCATGGCCGAGATAGATCGGGAAGCGGTTTGCCCGGCTGCGCACCGCGGCTGATTTGAGGAACCCGTCGTCGCTGACCGAACCGAGCAGCAGCATGCCGTCGATCATCTTCGAGGCATCCTTGTCCTTGGCGAGATTCCAGCACAGAAGCCCGCCCATCGAGCCGCAAGCGAGCACCATCTTGGCGTTCGGTGCGATGTCGGCGAACGCCTTCATCAGCGCCTTGATCTCCTCGGTGCCCGCCTTGCCGAAATCGGTGAAGTCGGGCGACAGGTAGATGCCGTCATTGCGTGCCATCAGATTCTTGATGCGGTTGAAATTGCCGCCGAACATCCAGTCGTTGGCGCCCTGATGGCGGTTGCCGTTGCGGCCGTGCAGATAGATGACGATCATCTTAGACGACGGCCCCGGTTCGCCGACGACGATGTAGCCGATGCTCGTCTTGCCGAGCTGCAGCTTCAGGTCCCGCTCCATGCGCTTGGGGAACAGCGACACGTAGTGGCGGAAGACGCGCCGTTCGTCGACCTCGTCGCGATCCTTCAGGTCGCGGTCCTCATTGTATTCGACGATCTGGAAGTCGCCGTCATACTCGCTGTGCAGAACGGATGGATAGCGGAACAGCTCGTCCTTGTAACTGCCGAGCGGACCGGCCGCGTTCGCCGGTGCGGCCACGCCGAAAACAAGGGCAACAAGAGCCAAAATTGCCGGCAAACGGGCCATCGCGCGCGTGTCCTTCCGGTTCGAATCGCGGTCATCCTCGGTGCCGGCAAGGATAGAGGCTGCGGACGTTTCCTCAACTCCCCGCACGATGAAATTTCCGTTCACTGGCCCATCACTGGCCCATCACTGGTTCTGGCGGAAATCGTCGAGTGCGTTGGCGACCGTGCGTTTGAAGCGCACCCGCGGCGGCCTGACCCCGTGCAGCAGCAACTCGCGGCGGACATGCGTTGCCGCGCCCGCGATATAGAGCCTGACGCTGCCCGCCTTGGTCTTGCGCGCGACGCCGGCAATGGTGTGGGCGGCGGTCGCATCGAGGAACGGCACGGCGGAAAAATCGAGCACCAGCGCCTTGTGCTGGTCGGCGATCCGGTCGAGCACCGAGCCGATATTGGCGGCCGCGCCGAAGAAGAAGGCCCCCGAAATGCGGTAGACGACGACCTGCGGATTGCTGGCGAGGCCTTCCTCGAAGGGCGGCCGTTGGCGCTCGGCACCGTCGGCAACGTCGTCGAGCGCGAACTGGCCGTCATGTTCGAGCGCGATGGTCTTGGCCATGCGGTTGATGAACAGCGTCGCGCCGAGCACGAAACCGACGATGATCGCCTCGGTCAGGTCGCGGAAGATGGTCAACAGGAAGGTCGCGGAAAACACCACCGCCTCGCCGCGCGACGCGCGAAACAGCGTTGCAATCGCATCCCGCTCGATCATGTTCCAGGCGACGACCGCGAGCACCCCGGCAAGACAGGCCAGCGGGATGAAGCGGGCGAGCGGCGCGGCGATCAGGATGAAGCCGAGCAGGAACAGGGCGTGGATCATCCCCGCGACGGGTCCATGCGCGCCGGCCCGCACATTGGTCGCGGTGCGGGCGATGGTGCCGGTCACGCAGATGCCGCCTAACAGCGCGGAGGCGATGTTCGCGGTTCCCTGAGCCACCAGCTCGCAGTTCGAGCGATGGCGGCGGCCGGTCATGCCGTCGGCGACGACGGCGGAGAGCAGCGACTCGATTGCGCCAAGGAGGGCGAATGCGATGGCGTCCGGCAGCACGGCTTCGATCTTGGCGAGCGAGATCTCCGGCAGCGAAGGCATCGGCAATGAACTCGCAATGCCGCCGAACCG
Organism: Hyphomicrobiales bacterium; assembly: GCA_002869065.1. NCBI lineage: Bacteria > Pseudomonadati > Pseudomonadota > Alphaproteobacteria > Hyphomicrobiales > Hyphomicrobiales bacterium. The sequence goes on along the minus strand of PKTR01000002.1, from coordinate 357,962 downwards.
GCTGCCGATGGTCTCGACCGGCAGCGCGAAAAGGGCGACCGCGAGCGAGGTCGCGACGACCGCGATCAGCATGCCCGGCCAGGACGGGCGGAGGCGCTTGACGCCGACGATGGTGGCCACGGTGGCAGCTGCCAAACCGGCCGCTGCCGGATTGATGCTCGGCAGCGCCGCCCACAGCGCCGGCGCCTTGGCGATGAGCGGCCCCGGCTCCGGCGCGGCAAGCGTCAGGCCGAGCAGGTCCTTCACCTGGCTGGCGAAGATGATGACGCCGATGCCGGCGGTGAAGCCGACCGTCACCGGATAGGGGATGAACTTGATGTAGGTGCCGAGCTTCAGAAAGCCGATGGCGGTGAGGAAGATACCCGCCATCAAGGTCGCGAGGATCAGCCCGTCGACGCCGTGGCGGCTGACGGTCAGCGAGACGAGCACGATGAAGGCGCCGGCCGGACCGCCGATCTGGAACCGGCTGCCGCCAAGCGCGGAGACGACGAACCCGCCGATGATCGCCGTCACCAGCCCCTTGTCCGGTGAGGTACCCGACGCGATCGCGATCGCCATCGACAGCGGCAGCGCGACGATCGCCACCGTCAGACCGGCGATGATATCGGCTCGCAGGTTCTGCAGGCGATAGCCTTCACGAAAGACGGTGACGAGCTTCGGGGTAAACAGCTCCGCGAAACTCGGTTGGGCGGGCTCGCCGATAGGAGAGCCCGAAACGGAAGAATCTTGATTGGCCATGGCGGCGCTTCGTCCTGATGAGGAGGAGGCCACGTTCGCGCTCCGCATCACGCCCGTCAAGATGCAGAAACAGAACCTGCAACTTTAGCGATGGCGGCGGTGTCGGCGCGGCTTACCGCTCGTCGAAAAAGGCGTTGATGATGTGGTGCGGCAGGCGCTTCGGCACGATGGCGATGATGTCGAACCGGATCGCCGACGTGGCATAGGCCGGATTGCGGGTCAGCCAGATATCGGCGGCACGCAGCAACCGTTGCCGGGTGCGCGGGGTGACCGCCTCGATGGCCGCGTCGCGACTGGCGCGCGCCTTGACCTCGACGATGGCGACCGTGTCGCCGCGCCGGGCGATGAGGTCGATTTCTCCCGCCGGCGTCTTGAAACGGCGTTCGAGGATCCGGTAGCCCCGCAGGCGCAGCCACCACGCGGCGAGCGTTTCGGCTTTCAGACCGAGGCGGTAGGCGGCGCGCCGTGCCGGGGCCGGGGGTGTCACGCCTCGTTCCCTTCTGCCCCGCCTGTTTCAGCGTCGTCGCTTGATGAATCGCGCAGCTCGAGCACGCGCTTGTAGAGCGATCGCCGTTCGAGCCCGGTCGCCTTGGCGACTTCGCCGGCGGCGGCGCTCGGGGAAAGTCGGGTCAGCGCCTCGGTGAGAGCGGCATCGACATCGATCTCTTCGCTCGCGCCGTCGCCGGGCGGGCCGATCAGGATGACGATTTCGCCCTTGACCGCTTGGCCGGAGAAGCGCTCCGCCAACTCGCCGAGCGTGCCGCGCTCGATGGTCTCGAATCTCTTGGTCAGTTCGCGCGCGACCGCCGCCTGCCGCTCCCCGCCAAGTTCAGAAACGAGATCGGCAAGCGCGGAGGAAACCCGGTTGGGTGATTCGAAAAAGATCAGCGTCGCTGGAACATTGGCGAATTGCGTGATGCGCCGCCGTCGTGGGCCGCCCTTCGTGGGCAGGAAGCCGGCGAACAGGAAGGCGTCGCTTGGCAGTCCGGCGACGACGAGCCCGGCCATTACCGCCGACGCACCGGGGATTGGATAGACCTTGTGGCCGGCCTCGACCGCCTCCTGCACCAGCCGGTAGCCCGGATCGGAGACGAGCGGCGTGCCCGCATCGCTGACCAGTGCCACCACGCCGCCCTCGGCGAGTGCGGCAAGCAGCCTCGGGCGCTGCTTTGCGGCGTTGTGCTCATGATAGGGCGTCATCGGCCGGTGGATGCCGTAGCGGTCGAACAGCCGGCGCGTCATCCGCGTGTCCTCGCAGGCCACGAGATCCGCCGAGGCCAGCGTTTCCAGCGCCCGCAGCGAGATGTCGCCGATATTGCCGATCGGTGTTGCCACCAGATAAAGGCCCGGCTCGGGCCGATGCGCCTTGCGCACGTCGCCGAACAGCACAAACCCGCCCGGATCGCGTTCCTCGGCCTGCGGAGCGGAGGGCGCGTCGCTGACTGCGTGTTCGGGGTTGGAGCGGGATTTCGACATCATTCGGCTTTATGGGATCGCGGCAAGGGCGTGGAGACAACGAACCGCGATCGCGGTTCCTTCGTTAACCATATCCATATTAAAGTCTCGCGGCCATGAGCGAGAGCGTCGAAAATCCGCCGCTTTGCTTTGACAGGAAGTGGATGGCCCGGAATATTTGTTAATATGGGGCCGAATTGGGTATAGCTGGCGAGAGGGATCTTGGACAGCGGGGAGGCACTCGTGCTGAGTTCAGGTTTGACAGGGTTGGTCCGCTGGCGGCGGCGGATTGGACAAACGGCGGTGGCCGTCGCGCTGGCGGCGACGCTTGCTGCATGCGGTGGCTCGTCGTCCGGACCGATGTTTCCCGGCTTCGGGGCGGCACCGTCCGGGCCCGGTCTGACGACTCAGGCACCGAGCGGTGAGATCATCGGCAACGGTTCGGTGCGCGTCGCCCTGCTGGTGCCGAGTTCCGCGCAGGGCCAGGCGGCCAGCATCGCGCCGATCTTCAAGAACGCCGCCCGCATGGCGATGAACGATTTCCCGAACGGCGACGTTCAGCTTCTGGTCAAGGATACCGGCGGCACGGCCGAAGGCGCCCGCGCCGCGGCCCAGCAGGCGGTCGCCGAGGGTGCCGAGTTGATCATCGGCCCGGTCTTCGCACCCGCCGTCAATGGCGCTGCCGCTGTCGCGCGCCCGGCCGGCGTTCCGATCATCGCTTTCTCGAGTGATGCGAGCGTCGCCTCGCGCGGCGTCTATCTGTTGAGCTTCCTGCCGAAGAACGACGTCCGCCGGATCGTTTCCTACTCGGTCGCCCGCGGCAAGAAATCCTTCGCCGCCATCGTGCCGAACAACGCCTATGGCGGCGTGGCAGAAGCAGCCTTCCGCGAATATGCCGGTCAGTACGGTGCCCGCGTGCTCGCCATCGAGCGCTACGCCGGCACCGAGGCCGATATCAAGGAAAAGGCGGAAAATATCGCCCGCCTCGGCGGCCAGATCGATGCGGTCTTCATGCCTGATGGCGGCGCTGCCGTGCCGATCATCGCGCGCACGCTGGTGACCGCCGGCGTCAATCCGCAGACGGTGAAATTCGTCGGCACCGGCCAGTGGGACAGCCCGGCCATCCTGAGTGCGCCGAGCCTTGCCGGCGGCTGGTTCGCGGGCCCCTCCAAGAAGGACTTCCCGGGTTTCGCCAGCCGTTATGCGGGCCAGTTCGGCAGTCCGCCGCCGCGCACCGCGACGCTCGCCTATGACGCGACCATCCTTTCGCTCGGCCTCGTCCGCAGCGCCGGTTCGCGCCGCTTCGCCGAGGACGTGCTGACGAGTTCCGATGGCTTCCTCGGGATCGACGGCGTCTTCCGCCTGCGCAACGACGGCACCAACCAGCGCGGTCTCGCCATCTACGAAGTCAAGTCGGGCTCGGCGACGGTCGTCGATCCGGCGCCGCGGTCCTTCGCGGGCTTCTAGAACCGGATTGCGCCGGCTTCTCGTCGGCGCAATACCGGGCTGAACGGAGTTTGAGGCCGCCATGGCGCCATCCCTCAACGACCGCCGAATTCTGCTCATCATCGGCGGCGGCATCGCCGCCTACAAGACGCTCGACCTGATCCGCCGCCTGCGCGAGCGCGGCGCCTCGGTGCGGGCCGTCATGACCGCGGCGGCAAAGGAATTCGTCACGCCGTTGTCGGTCGGCGCGTTGACCGGCGACAAGGTCTATGGCGAGCTGTTCGACCTCACCGACGAGGCCGAGATGGGCCATATCGAGCTGTCGCGCGATGCCGACCTGCTCGTTGTCGCCCCCGCGACCGCCAATCTGCTTGCCCGCATGGCGGCCGGCATCGCCGACGATCTGGCAACGACCGCGCTGCTCGCGACCGACAAGCCGGTGCTCGTCGCGCCGGCGATGAATGTACGCATGTGGCAGCACCCCGCGACCACCCGCAACGTTGAACGCCTCAAGGCCGACGGCGTCGCCTTTGTCGGCCCCAATGAGGGCGACATGGCCTGCGGCGAATACGGCCCCGGCCGTATGGCCGAGCCGCTCGAGATCGTCGCGGCGATCGAGGAGGCGTTGGCTCCGGGTGACAAGCCGCTCGCCGGCCGGCGCATTCTGGTGACCTCCGGCCCGACCCATGAGCCGGTCGATCCGGTGCGCTACATCGCCAATCGCTCGTCGGGCAAGCAGGGTCACGCCATTGCCGCCGCCGCCGCCGCCGCCGGCGCCGAGGTGACGCTGATCAGCGGCCCGGTAACCGTTGCCGATCCCGCCGGCGTCACCACGATCCACGTCGAGAGCGCCTGCGAAATGCTGGAGGCGGTGGAAAACGCGTTGCCGGTCGATGCCGCCATTTTCGCCGCCGCAGTTGCCGACTGGCGGGTCGACAACGCCAAGGCACAGAAAATCAAAAAAGTTCTCGGGGCCTCCGTGCCGGAACTGGCGCTGGTCGAGAACCCGGACGTTCTGGCGACCGTCGGCCGCCATCACACGCTGCGTCCGCGCCTCGTCATCGGCTTTGCCGCCGAGACCGACGATCTCGTCGAGAACGCGCTCGGCAAGCTCGCTCGCAAGGGTGCCGACTGGATCGTCGCCAATGACGTGTCACCGGAAACCGGCGTCATGGGTGGTGACAACAACACCATCCGCCTGGTCTCTTCCGACGGTGTCGATTCCTGGCCGAAGCTGACCAAGACCGAAGTTGCCGAGCGCCTCGTCGCGCGCATCGCCGAGAAGCTCTCCGGCATGCCGGGAGGCGGGCAATGACCACACCGCGCGTCACCGTCGCCGTCCGCCGGCTCGACCATGCGGACGGGCTGCCGCTTCCCGAATATCAGACCGCGGATGCCGCCGGCCTCGACCTCGTCGCTGCCGTCGCCGAGGAAGCGCCGATGACGCTGGCGCCGGGCGCGCGCGCGCTCGTGCCGACCGGGCTTTCGATTGCACTGCCGCCGGGCACCGAGGCGCAGGTTCGCCCGCGCTCCGGCTTCGCCCTGAAGCAGGGCGTGACCGTGCTCAATGCGCCCGGTACGATCGACGCCGACTATCGCGGTGAGGTGCAGGTACTGCTGATCAATTTCGGCGCGGAGCCCGCCCTGATCCGGCGCGGCGACCGTATCGCCCAACTCGTCGTCGCACCGGTCCTGCAGGCGGATCTGCAACTCGTCGATGCGCTGCCTGAGAGCGAACGAGGCGCCGGCGGGTTCGGCTCTACCGGCGGCGTATAACGCGCTTGCCCCAGCGGCATTTCCTGCACGCAACTTCATTCCGGTTTTGGCCCGGTTTTTTCCAGTTGGCAAAAACATGCCCGTGAAACACGGGTGGATGGAGCAAAATTGTTGCGTGGATCGCGAAAAATTCGTTTTTCGAAACTCGAAATCCGTGACCGCCGACCCTATTCTAGACAAAACGCCTTCCGGCCCGCGCCGGACCCATGTTGTTCGCTGAGAGGCTCCCATGAGTGACAGTACGACCGCAACGAGCTCGGCCCCTGGCCGTGGCCGGATCTATTCTTCGATCACCGAAACCATCGGCGATACCCCGATCGTCCGCCTCGACCGGCTGGCGAAAGCGCATGGCGTCGAGGCCAACATTCTGGCGAAGCTTGAATTCTTCAATCCGATCGCGAGCGTCAAGGATCGCATCGGCGTCGCCATGCTCGATGCGCTCGAGGCAGACGGCAAGATCGAGCCGGGCAAGACGACGCTGGTCGAGCCGACCTCGGGTAACACCGGCATTGCGCTTGCCTTTGCCGCCGCCGCTCGCGGTTACCGGCTGATCCTCGTCATGCCGGAGACCATGTCGGTGGAGCGGCGCAAGATGCTGCGCCTGTTCGGTGCCGAACTGCGCCTGACCGAGGGCGCGCGCGGCATGAAGGGCGCGATCGAGACCGCCGAGCAGATGGTCGCCGAAATCCCCGATGCGGTGATGCCGCAGCAGTTCGAGAACCCGGCCAACCCGGCGATCCACCGCGCGACGACCGCGGAGGAGATATGGAACGACACCGATGGCGGCGTCGACGTCTTCATCGCCGGCGTCGGCACCGGCGGCACCATCACGGGTGTCGGTCAGGTGTTGAAGGAGAAGAAGCCCGACGTGCAGATCGTCGCCGTCGAGCCGACCGATAGCCCGGTGCTGTCCGGTGGTGCGCCGGGACCGCACAAGATCCAGGGCATCGGCGCGGGCTTTGTCCCCGGCATCCTCGACCGCGATGTCATCGATGTCGTGTTCCAGGTCGGCAACGACGAAGCGCTAGAAATGGCGCGCGAATGTGCCCTCACCGAGGGCGTGCCGGTCGGCATTTCCGCCGGTGCGGCGCTCACCGCGGCACTCGCCATCGGCAAGCGTCCGGAGATGAAGGGCAAGAACATCGTGCTCATCGTTCCGTCCTTCGCCGAACGCTATCTCTCGACCGCTCTGTTCGACGGCCTCGAGGTCTGACAACCGGTCTGCCGGGCGGAATCGTCGACGGCGACGCCGTGTGGACTTGCCATTCGTCCCGTTTGGCAACACATGAAGGGAGTGGACGCTCTCGGCCGCTTCGCCGGGCGCCCGCTCCATTCATTCATCCTCTGTCTTGAGGGATTTCCGAGATGCCGCTTTCCGTTGCCGTCCAGATGGATCATATCGCCTCGATTTCGATCGCCGGCGATTCCACCTTCGCCATGATGCTGGAGGCGCAACAGCGCGGCCACAAGCTGTTCCACTACACGCCGGATCGCCTCGCGATGCGCGATGGGCGGGTCTATGCAGCGATCGAGCCCGTCACCGTGCGCGATGTCGCCGGCGACCACTTCACCCTCGGCCCGGCGGAAAAGGTCGAGCTGACCGAAATGGACGTGGTGCTGCTGCGCCAGGATCCGCCCTTCGATCTCGCCTACATCACCACCACGCATCTGCTTGAGCGCATCCACCCGCAGACGCTTGTCGTCAACGATCCGGCGGCGGTGCGAAACGCGCCGGAAAAGCTCTTCGTCGTCGATTTCGCCGACATGATGCCGCCGACACTCATCACCCGCGATCATGACACGATCAGCGCCTTCCGCGAGGAGCACGGCGACATCGTCGTCAAGCCGCTTTATGGCAATGGCGGCAAGGCGGTGTTCCGGCTGCGCGCCGAGGACCAGAACTTCGGCTCGTTGCTCGGCCTGTTCGAGGAAATGTTCCCCGAGCCCTGGGTGATCCAGAAATATCTGCCGGCGGTGCGTGCCGGCGACAAGCGCATCCTGCTGGTCAACGGCGAATATGCCGGTGCGGTGAACCGTATCCCGGCAGTCGACGACTTGCGCTCCAACATGGTCCAGGGCGGCAAGGCGGAGGCGACTGAGCTGACCGACCGTGAGCGCGAGATCTGCGCGGCAATCGGCCCGGAACTGAAGCGGCGCGGTTTCCTCTTCGTCGGTATCGACGTCATCGGCGACTACATGACCGAGATCAACGTGACCTCTCCGACGGGTATTCGCGCCGTGAAAAAATTCGGCGGCCCCGACGTCGCCGCCCTCCTGTGGGACAGCATTGAGGAAAACACTTAGAAACACGTGGACATACTCGTCCTCCTCTTCCGGCGTGAAAAAACCGCGGCAATCCCTTTGCCGGCCCTGAGCGGCTGAGCGGAGAGGCGGTTCTGTGAGTGGTCGCCGGCGGTCGCCACGCACATTGGTTGCCATTGCAACAAAAAGAAAAAATTCCTCATTCCCGCATGGCTTTAGCCGGAATCTTGGCGTTCACACCGAACGGACTGACAGCCCGTCTTGCTGGTTGACGGGTTTGTCATGTCGGTCGCGGCTTGACTGTCTAAATAACCGAATTTCGTATTAACAAATTTTGTTTCCGCGCGGCGTATGAAATCTTTCTTCGCGCGAGGGTATCAACGTATAACCCCGTTCAATCTTTCAGCGGGCATGTTGTGTAGGGGGTTTTCGTTAGCAAGAGGTTCAAGTTTTCTCATCAATTGTTAACGGATTGCAGGAATACAATGCGTCAAAGGGGTCCATCAAAAAACTAAGGTTCTTACTTGCGGGACGGGGGAAAGGTATTGCCATGACAGCCGAAATCGGTCGAGATGAATCCATTGAGTTTATGCGCATGGGACTTTCCAGCCCGGAACGGCCGGAAGAGTTGCGCAAGCATCTCGTCAAAGAAATACCGTCTCTTCTCGATGAGTTTTACGGACAGCTCCAAAATATGTCCGTCGCGGAAAAATTTCCGGGCAACAATGTCGTTCCTCGCCTGAAGGACGCCCAGCTCGAACACTGGAAGACTTTCTTTGCCGATGAAGTCAGCCCCGACGCCTTCGCGAAATCGCGGCATATCGGTGAGATTCATCAGCGCATCGGTCTGACCCCGGCCTGGTATGTTTCCGCCTATGGGTGGCTGTTGCTGAAAACCATTCCGCTGATGACACAGCACCATCGCATGAGCCGCGGCAATCTGAATGCCGCGCTGTCGACCCTGGTGCTGCGCCTGTTCACCGATATGGCGACTTCGCTGACCTCCTATGAAGAGGCTTCCGTCGAGCAGGCGGTGAGTTCTCTGAAAGAGGCCAATACCGAAAACCTCGGAAAGCTCGCCCAGGCCGTTGCCGAGATCAACAACATCATCCTGCAGCTCGCTTTCCTGCAGCGCAATTCGAACGACGTCGCCACCAACGGCCAGACGATCTCTTCGGCGGCTGCCGAGCTGGTCGCCTCGGTCGAGGAAATCGCCCGCAACAGCGAGAGCGCGTCGGGTGAGGCCGGCGAGGCGAACCAGTCGGTGTCGAGCGGCCGTAGCGCGATCGAGCAGATGTCGTCGACCATCGGCAATATCGCCTCCGCGGTCGAGGAAACCTCGCGCAACGTGGATGAACTCGCCGAGGCGTCCGATCAGATCGGCCAGATCCTCAGCGTTATCGAGGGCATCGCCGCGCAGACCAACCTGCTGGCGCTGAACGCCACGATCGAATCCGCGCGCGCCGGCGAGGCCGGCAAGGGCTTCGCGGTGGTCGCTTCCGAGGTCAAGAACCTTGCCAACCAGACCGCCCGTTCGACCGAGGATATCGCGCACCGCATCGCCGCGCTGCGCGAGGGCATGTCGACCATCCAGAAGACCATGCAGGCCTCGACCAGCGCCGTCAACGAGGGCGAGGAAGCGATCAGCCACGCCGCCGGGCAGATGGGCCAGATCGCCGATCAGGTCAGCAGCGTGTCGAACCGGATGATGGAAATCTCAGGCATTCTCGGCCAGCAGAAGGGCGCCAGCTCCGAAATCGCCTCGAGCATCGGCAATGTCGCCGACATCGCCGGCGAGAGCGACCGGCTGGTGCAGACCATCTCCAAGAACATGCACCGAAGCACGTCGCAGTTCTCGCAGAACGCGCGCGATATGTTCGACGCCGATTCCGATATCGCGCTTTGCTACATGGCCAAGATCGATCACGTGCTGTTCAAGCAGCGTGTCGTCGACACCTGCATGGGCGCCGACAACTGGAAGAGCAGCGAAGTGCCGGATCACCACACCTGCCGCCTCGGCAAGTGGTATGACGGCATCAAGGACCCGACGGTTCGTGGCATGCCCGCCTTCACGTCGCTGGTCGAACCGCACAAGATCGTCCACGCCTCGGCCAAGACCGCCCTCGATGCGGCGGTGCGCAACGACCCCGACACCATGTCGAGAGCACTGCGCGAGCTCGATGACGCCAGCGTCCATGTGTTGAAAGGCCTCGACGAGCTGTCCATGGCGATCAAGGAAAGCCACAAGAGCCAGAGCAAGGTGGCTTGACGGCGCGGCGTTTCAAACGTCCTTCCGCGATGAGGAACACCAGGCCGGGGGTCTTCGCCTCCGGCCTTTCTCGTGCAGGCCCGTCCCGCCACTCCCCGGCGACACCCTGGCCTCCGGTTGCGGCAGAATCTCGATACACCTCATTTTGTTCTTGCAATGTTCCAAAATTCGCGGAATAGTTGCTGTCAGGTTGTATTCGGTTGAATTGCCGCGTGCGATGTCCCGTTTTGTTCACGTGTCGCCCCCTTTCGGGACGCGGTTTCAGGCGGACCGGCATCCGGCGGAACGCTTGCCGGGGGAGCGGTCATGGTCAGTCACGTCACCACCGTCGCGTTTCAGGGTGTGGAAGCCGTACCGGTCGACGTTCAGGTGCAGATCGGCGCCGGCGCCGTCTCCTTCACCATCGTCGGGCTGCCCGACAAGGCGGTGGCGGAAAGCCGAGAGCGGGTGCGCGCTGCGCTTGTCGCCTCGGGCCTCGCCCTGCCGGCGAAGCGCATCACCGTCAATCTCGCCCCCGCCGATCTGCCGAAAGAGGGCAGCCACTACGACCTGCCGATCGCGCTCGGGCTGATGGCCGCGATGGGCGCGGTGCCGGCCGATCAGCTCCGCGCCTATGTGGTGCTCGGGGAACTGTCGCTTGATGGCACCATCGCGCCCGTGGCTGGTGTGCTGCCGGCGGCAATCGGCGCCAACGCGCTCGCTCAGGGGCTGATCTGCCCGGCCGATTGCGGCCCGGAAGCCGCCTGGGCCGACGCCTCGATGGATATTCTCGCGCCGCGTAGCCTCATTGGGCTGGCCAATCACTTCAAGGGCACCCAGGTGATGACGCGGCCGGAGCCGCGCCTGCGCCCGCCCGCCGGCGCCTTGCCCGATCTTGCCGATATCAAGGGACAGGAAAGTGCCAAGCGTGCGCTCGAAGTCGCCGCCGCAGGCGGCCACCATCTCCTCATGGTCGGGCCGCCCGGCGCCGGCAAGTCGATGCTTGCCGCGCGGCTGCCCTCGATCCTGCCGCCGCTCGAACCGAAGGAACTGCTCGAGGTGTCGATGATTGCCTCGATTGCCGGCGCGTTGGCCGGCGGGCAATTGTCGAGCCGTCGGCCATTCCGCGCGCCGCATCATTCCGCCTCCATGGCCGCGCTTGTCGGCGGCGGCTTGCGCGCGCGTCCGGGCGAGGTGTCTCTTGCCCACAACGGCGTGCTGTTCCTCGATGAGCTGCCGGAATTCACCCCGCAGGTGCTCGATTCGCTACGGCAGCCGCTTGAGTCCGGCGACACGCTGATCGCGCGCGCCAATCATCGGGTGACCTATCCCTCGCGCTTCCAGTTGATCGCGGCAATGAACCCCTGCCGCTGCGGTTATGCCGGCGAACCGGGCTATACCTGCCGGCGCGGCCAGCGTTGCGCCGCCGATTATCAGGCCCGCATTTCAGGCCCGCTGCTCGATCGCATGGACATCCGCATCGAGGTGCCCGCGGTCACCGCCGCCGATCTGATTGCGCCGGCACCGGCGGAGAGCTCGGCGATTGTCGCTGAGCGTGTCGCCGCCGCCCGCGACCGCCAGACTGCCCGCTACACCGCGCTTGGCGTCGAGACCCGCACCAACGGCACCTGCTCGGCCGCCCTAATCGAGGAGGTCGCCGCCCCCGATGAGGCCGGTTTCGACCTTCTCCGTCAGGCCGCCGATACGCTGCAACTCTCCGCCCGCGGCTACCACCGGGTGCTGAAGGTTGCCCGCACGCTCGCCGATCTCGACGGCGCCGAACAGGTCGGACGGGTCCATCTCGCCGAGGCGCTCGGCTATCGCGGCACCATCGCCTCGCTCGCCATCGCAGCCTGACCGCAACAGCCCGTTGCTCCCGCAGCGATGTTTTTCGAAGCCAACCCGCCGGCCAATGCGGGCGGATGCGCCCATGCGTCAAGAGTTTCGCAATCCCCTTGCCTTATCCTGAGCCCGTATGCGTTTTGGAGTAGCGTTGTGACGGGTCGAGGAACGGGGAAAGCACGCCCGGCGTTGGGCAACCACGCCGGCCGAATGCGGGACAGGCATGCGCGAAAAGTCGCGCGCGCCGGCGACGAACGTGCCGTTGACGATGCGCTCGCAAAGGATGCCGCCGGGCGACATCCCGCCGACGGAGAGATGAACGCTCCGCGCACGCGTCCCGGTCGGGCCGTGACCTCCGAAAAAGCCGCCAATCGCCGCAAGCCGCTGAAGGCCGGGGCCGCCATTTTCGCATTGTCGGCCGCGGCTGCCGCCTCGCTCGGCGGCGCGGCCGCCGTCGTCGGGCTGGCGACCGAGGTTCCGATCGCCATTCCCTTCGCGATGCTCGGCACAGCGGCGCTCGTGCTGGCCGGTGGCGCCTCGATATCCCGTCTCGACCGTTTCGCAAATTCCCGCCGCGAACTGATCGACGATGTCGACCTTTTGCGCCGGCGCCTCGAAACGCTCACCGACCATTCCTGGGAATTGCGCGAAACGCTGGAACTCTATCGCAGCGTCATCGACACGGTCGGCGACGTGGTCGTGCGCCGTGAGGCGGGTGGTCCCGTCGTCTTCGTCAATGACGCCTTCACCCGAACCTTTGGTATCGAGGCCGATGCGGTCACCGGTCGCACGCTGCCGCTGACGCCGATTCGCGAGGAAATGGCCGACCGGGGCGGCAGGCCCGAGCGCCATGTTATGCTCGACACCGTCGATGGACCGCGCTGGTTTCTCTGGCGGGATTCTGCCGTAGCCGAAGAGGGCGGCCCGCCGCTGATCCAGTCGGTGATCCGCGACGTCACCGCAAGCCTGACCGCCGAAGCAGCCCTCATCGAGGCGCGCGATCAGGCGGAATCGGCCAACCGCGCCAAGTCGCGCTTCGTCGCCACCGTCAGCCATGAGATCCGCACGCCGCTGAACGGCATTCTCGGCATGGCCGGGCTGTTGTCCGACACGCCGCTGTCCTCGGAACAGACCAGCTACGTGGAGGCGGTTCGCACCTCCGGCGAGGCGCTGTTGACGCTGATCGACGACGTGCTCGACTTCTCCAAGGTCGAGGCCGGCCGCCTCGATCTCAACCCGGCCGAAACCGATATCCGCGCCGTCGTCGAAACGCTGGTCGAGCTGATCGCGCCGCGCGCCCACGCCAAGAGCATCGAGATCGCCGGTTATGTCGATCCCGCCGTGCCGGACGCGCTTCTGGTCGACGGGCCGCGCCTGCGTCAGGTGCTGCTCAACCTTGCCGGCAACGGCGTCAAGTTCACCGAATCCGGTGGTGTGTCGCTCGAGGTGATCCTCCTTGATGCAACCGGGGCATCGGGCGACGCGACCGGCACCGCGACGCTCGCTTTCACCATCCGCGACACCGGCATCGGCCTCGATGAGGCTCAGCAGAAGCGGATCTTCGAGGAATTCGAGCAGGCCGATCTCGGCCCGACCCGCCGCTTCGGCGGCACCGGGCTCGGCCTCGCCATTTCCCAGCGCCTCGTGCGCCTGATGGGCGGCGAGATCGGGGTGGAAAGCGCACCCTGCGCCGGTGCGGCCTTCTCGTTCACCCTCGAATTGCCGGTTCTCAAGCCCGCCCGCCACGAGGAGGCGCTGGTCGGCCGGCGCATTCTCATGGTCTCGCGCTCGCTGGTCGAGGTGCCGCTGCTCGCCCGCTCGCTCAGCCGAATGGGCGCCGACGTCGAGGTGGCCGGCGATCCGCATTCGGTGTCGCCGGGAACGATCCTCGCCCAGCCCTTCGATGTGGTGCTGGTCGACAGTCGCTCGCCGGATGGCCCGGTCGCGGCGCGCGAAGCGCTCGTCGCGCGCGGCGTCGAGTGCCCCTCCGTCGTGCTCGTCACGCCCGGCGAACGGGCCGAACTCGCCGCCTATCGCGAAGAAGGCTTCGACGCCTATCTGGTCAAGCCGGTCCGCTCAACCTCGCTGTTGCGCGTCATCGCGGCGGTCTGCGCGAATGAGGGCGGGGAGGGTGACACCGATTTCGAAGCCGGTCGTCTCGCTGCGCCGCGCTATGTGCCGAGCCGGTCGCTGTCGGTGCTGCTTGCCGAAGACAACGACATCAACGCGCTGCTCGCCCGCTCCGCGCTCGAAAAGCTCGGGCATCATGTCCGCCATGTCGGTGACGGCAAGGCCGCGGTCGAGGCCGTGCTCGCCTCGTTCGACGGCGTTGCCCGGCCGATCGATATCGTGCTGATGGATCTCCACATGCCGGTCGTCGATGGCTTCGAGGCGACCGCCACCATTCGCAGCATCGAAAGCGAGCGAGGCCAGACGCGCATGCCGGTCCTGGCGTTGACCGCCGATGCCATGGCCGAAACCGAGGAAGCCTGCCGGGCCGCGGGCGCAGACCGGCGGCTGACAAAGCCGCTCGATGTCGATGCGCTCGGCGCCATTCTCGATGAGGCGGTCGGTCTGCGGCAATCGGCCTGAAGCCACGCCCGCCTGCCCGCCGCGCCGTCGACATCGGATTGCCCGGTGGCGTTCGCCGCGCTTGTCCGTGCGCCGGCTAAATTTCCTCTTTCATTCCGCGATACGAAGCCCCACTTGTAGCGTCGAGGTGCGTACGGCGCGTTGGTGACACCATCATACGATTGTCATCGATTCGTCGGAAAAGAGACGTCGAACGGCGACCGGGCGCGGGAATGCGTGATGTCACCTGCCGGCGGACATTCCGGTATCAGGGGGAAGGGGGATCGTCGTTCTCGAAAAGCTTGAGGCTGAGACGCCCGGCGAAGTGCCGGCGCTTTGTCGGTGAGCAAAAAGCAAATGCGGGAACGTACGATGCGACCTGACACGAACGAGATGAAACGAGGCGGCAAGTCTTATCCGAAGACGCTGGTGAAGCGCTTTGCGCCCAATCGCCAGATACCGGCCGGAACGCCGCGCTGGCTACCCGGTTTCCGCAGCCCGACCGGTCGCATCCTGCCGGCTGCCCGCGCGGCCGCAGCCCCGACTCTCGGCCGCATCGGCTCCCTCGAAGTTCGACTGGCGCGCACCTACAAGGAAGTCAAAAAGGCGCAGGAACTGCGCTATCGCGTGTTCTACGAGGAAATGTCGGCGGTTGCCGATCCGCACACCGCCGCGCTCGGCCGTGATGTCGACGACTACGACGCGATCTGCGACCACATGCTGGTTCTCGACCACGACATCATGGAGCGCGGCCGGGCGCTTGGCCGCAGGAAGCCGGCCATCGTCGGCACCTACCGCCTGCTTCGCCAGCCGGTCGCCGAATTGAACGACGGTTTCTACACCGCCGGCGAATACGACATCCAGCCGCTGCTCGACCGCAAGCCGGATCTCAACTTCCTCGAACTCGGCCGCTCCTGCGTGCTCAAGCCCTACCGCAACAAGCGCACCGTCGAGCTCCTGTGGCACGGCGTGTGGTCCTATGTGCTGATGAACCGCGTCGACGCGATGCTCGGCTGCGCCAGCCTCGAGGGCACCGATCCGGAGCGACTTGCTCTGCCGCTGTCCTTCCTGCACCACAATTCACGCGCGCCGGAAGAGTGGCGGGTCTCGGCTCGGTCTGAGCGCTACACCGACATGAACCTGATGCCGAAAGAGGCGATCGACATGCGTCAGGCGCTGCATGCCCTGCCGCCGCTGATCAAGGGCTACCTCCGCCTCGGCGCCTATATCGGCGATGGCGCGGTGGTTGATCACCAGTTCGGCACCACCGACGTGCTCATCATCATGCCGGTGTCGGAACTCAATCCGCGCTATGTGAACTATTACGGCGCCGACGCCGGCCGCCACGCGAGCTAATCCCGGGCATCACCGCGCTCGAAAAAGAAACGCCCGGTCAAAAGACCGGGCGTTTGTCGTTTCAGCCAGTAGCGAAGCGGATCAGATCTCTTCCGGCACCATGGCGATCGCGCCGCACGGGCATTCGGTGGCGCACATGCCGCAGCCCTTGCAGTAGTCGTAGTTGAACTGGAAGCGCTTGCCGGGGCCGAGCTTGATGACGGCGTTGTCGGGACAGATGCCGTAGCAATTGTCGCATTCGAAGCAGTTGCCGCAGGACAGGCAGCGGCGCGCCTCGTAGAGCGCGTTTTCCTCCGTCAGCCCTTTCAGCACCTCGTCGAAGCTCGTCTGACGGCGCACGATGTCGAGATGGCCCTGCTCGGAGGCCGGCGCATCGTCGTAGTACCACGGGTTGATGCCGGCATATTCGGCAAGGCCGTGGCCGGCGGGCTTCGCGTAGTCCTTGCCGTTCAGCCACGCGTCGATGCAGCGCGCCGCCTTCTTGCCGTGGCCGATGGCGACCGTCACCGTGCGTTCCGCCGGCACCATGTCACCGCCGGCGAACAGACCCGCCCGGCCGGTCATCATCTGTGGGTCGACCTTGACGATGCCGTCGCTGACGATCTCGACGCCCGGCACGCTTTCCAGGAAGCTGGTATCGACGTCCTGACCGAGCGCCAGCACCAGCGTGTCGGCTTCGAGCGTCTCGAACTCGCCGGTCGGCTTCGGCTTGCCGTTCTCGTCGAGCACCATCTTCTCGACCGTGAAGGTGGTCTCGTCGATCTGCTTGATGGTGCGCAGCCAGTGGATGAGGACGCCTTCCTCTTCCGCTTCCGCCGCCTCGAACTCATGCGCCGGCATCTGCTCGCGGGTGCGGCGATAGACGATCATCGCCTCTTCGACGCCGAGCCGCTTGGCGGTGCGGGCAACGTCCATCGCCGTGTTGCCGCCGCCATAGACGATGACGCGCCGGCCGAGCTGCGGCGGTTCCGCGCCCGCTTCCATGTCGCGCAGCACCGAGACCGCATCGAGGATCTTGCCGGCGGCGTGCGCCGGAATGTTGATCCGCTTGGCGAGGTGGGCGCCGACGGCAACAAACACCGCGTCGAAGCCTTCCGCGTTGAACGCGCCTTCGATGTCCTCGACCTTGGTGTCGAGTTCGAGCGTCACGCCGATGTCGACAATGCGCTGGATTTCCGCGTCCAGAATATCGCGCGGCAGGCGGTATTTCGGAATGCCGAAGCGCATCATGCCGCCGGCCATCGGACCCGCCTCGCGGATCGTCACACTGTGGCCCATGCGGGTCAGGTGATAGGCGGCGGACAGGCCGCTCGGGCCGGCGCCGACGACGAGCACCTTCTTGCCGGTTGCCGGCGCAAGGCCCTCCGGCATCAGCTTGTTGGCGATGGCGTAGTCGCCGAGGAAGCGTTCGACGGCATGGATGCCGACCGCCTCGTCGAGCTGCGCGCGGTTGCACGCGTTCTCGCACGGGTGGTAGCAGACGCGGCCCATCACCGCCGGCATCGGATTGTTGCGCACGAGGCTCTGCCAGGCAGCCGCGTAGTCGCCTTCCTCGGCGTGGAACAGCCAGCCCTGAATGTCCTCGCCCGCCGGGCAGGCATTGTTGCAGGGCGGCAGCTTGTCGACATAGATCGGCCGGTTGGTGCGCCAGGTGCCGGTGTGGTTGGCAAGGCTGGTGCCCGGATCGAGGGTGATCGCGAAGGGAAGCTGGTCGTGGGTGCTCATGCTCCGGTCTCCTCGGCGCCCAGAAGGTTGAAGCGGGCGATATTGGCGTCCGCCATGCGCTGAATGCGGGCGATGCTTTCTGCGTCGCCGTCGCCCTTAAACAGATGCGCGAAGCGCTTTTGCGGTTTGAGGTAATCCTCAACCGGTATCTTGCGGCGGATCTTGTGGGTCTTCACGACTGCGCCGTGCTCGGCCTCGAACAGCGGGAAGAGGCCTGTCTCGATCGCGAGCCGGGCGAGCCGCACCGTGTCGTGCGAGGCAGAGCCCCAGCCGAGCGGGCAGGGCACCATGATGTGAAGATAGCGTGCGCCGCGCATCGACATCGCCTTGGTGACCTTTTCTTCGAGGTCGTGCAGCTCGGCGACGCTGGCGGTCGCCACATAGGGGATGTTGTGCGCCATGGCGATCAGCGGCACGTTCTTGCCGGTGCCGAAGACGTTGCCCGGATGATCGCCGACGGCGGGCGTCGTTGCGGTCCGCGCGGCCGGCGGCGTGGCGGACGAGCGCTGCACGCCGGTGTTCATGTAGGCCTCGTTGTCGTAGCAGATGTAGAGCACATCGTCGTTGCGCTCGAACATGCCCGACAGACAGCCGAAGCCGATATCGACGGTGCCGCCGTCACCGCCCTGGGCGACGACGCGGGCGTCGGACTTGCCCTTGACGCGCAAAGCCGCGGCAACGCCGGTGGCGACCGCCGGTGCATTGCCGAACAGCGAGTGCAGCCACGGGATCTGCCAGGAGGTTTCCGGGTAGGGCGTTGTGAACACTTCCAGACAACCGGTCGCGTTGACGGCGATCAGCTTGCCGCCGGCTGCCTGCATCGCCGCATCGAGCGCATAGCGCGCGCCGAGCGCCTCGCCGCAGCCCTGACAGGCGCGGTGGCCGGAAGTGATGGCGTTGGTACGGTCGGTCTGCGCCTGAACCGTGCGGTCATCGGCATCCATGAGCCGGTTGCCGACCGTGTGGGTGCCGGTCTGATAGAACTTGACCTTCTGGCGTACGGTATCGTCCATGATCGTCTGGTCCTTCGTTCCGCTCAGCGGTCTTCGTCGAGGCCGGGGTTGAGGGCTTTCAGCACGTTCTCGGCAATCGGGCCGGAATGCCGGGTTTCGCGTGCCCGCGCGAGCTGGTCCTTCACGGCCTTCCAGTTGAGGTCGAGGAAAGTGACGTCGTCGAGCGCCTCTTCGCCGGCCCGTTCGAACACGTCGCGCAGCGAGGCGCGGGTGATCGGTCGTCCGCCGAGGCCGCCGATGACGGTGTAGACCTGCCGGTAGAGCGCGCGCAGCGACATGCGCACATTCGAGGCCAGCACGCCGCCAAGCCCCGGCGCCAGGCTCTTTTCGATGCACACGATGTGCATCGCGTCCTCGAGCAGGTCGCGCAGTTCGGTCAGCGGGAACGGACGGAAGCAGCTGATCGCGATCGAGCCGATCTCGTAGCCGTCGTCGCGCATCTCGTCGATGACGTCCTTGATGGTGCCGTTGACCGAACCGAGCGCGACAACGATCGTCTTCGCGCCCTCGATCCGGTAGGGATGCAGCAGCCCGCCCGAGGCGCGGCCGAACTGTTCCTCGAACTCGCCGGCGATTTCCGGGATCAGGGTGAGCGCCTCATTCTGCTTGTAGTGGGCGAGATAGCGCACCTCGGTGAAGGCCTCCGGGCCGACCATGGCACCGATCGAATAGGGATTGTCCGGGTCGACCATCTGCACCGGCTCGAACGGCGGCAGGAACGCATCGACCTGTTCCTGCGTCGGGATATCGACGCGCTCATAGGCGTGGGTGAGGATGAAGCCGTCCATACATACCATCACCGGGCACGACAGCGCCTCGGCGAGCTTGAACGCCTGGATGTGGAGATCGGCCGCTTCCTGGTTGGTTTCCGCGTGCAGCTGGATCCAGCCGGCATCGCGCATCGCCATGGAGTCGGTGTGGTCGTTCCAGATGTTGATCGGCGCGCCGATAGCCCGGTTGCCGACCGTCATGACGATCGGCAGGCCGAGGCCGGCGGCGTTGTAGACCGCTTCGGCCATGAACAGGAGGCCCTGGCTGGCGGTCGCGGTATAGGCCCGCGCACCGGCCGCCGAGGCGCCGATGGCGACCGACAGCGCGGCGAATTCGCTTTCGACGTTGATGAACTCGCAATTCGTCAGCGCGCCCGACTTCACCAGCGCGCCGACGCCTTCCACGATATGGGTTTGCGGCGTGATCGGATAGGCGCACACGACCTCCGGCCGCGACAGGGCGATCGCTTCCGCAACGGCCTGTGAACCTTCAACCTGCTTCAACATGGTTCGTTTCTCCTCAGGCCGCTTCTTTGGCCAGCGCATAGGCTTCGCGCGCCGCCGACACGTTGGCTTCGCCGATCGGGCCGGGGAATTTCTCGCGGATGGCCTTTTCAACGGATTCGAGATGCAGCTTGCCGGTCAGCGCAGCAAAGGCGCCGAGCAGGGCGGCATTGGGCACCGGGCGACCGACATGCTTCTTGGCGATTTCGGTGGCGCCGATATCGACCACATGATGCGGCGGGCGCTTGGCGACTACGCTCGAGATCCCGAGCTCTTCGAAGGTCCGCGTCGAGTTGATGATGATGTAGCCGTCATCCTTCAGGCCGGAAAAGACATCGACCGAATGCAGCAGCGTCGGGTCCTGGATGATCAGCGCGTCCGGCTGGTCGATCGGCTCGCGCAGGCGGATCTCCTTGTCGTCGATGCGACAGAACGAGATCACCGGCGCGCCCATCCGCTCCGAGCCGAAGCTCGGAAACGCCTGGGCATGCATGCCCTCGTCGAAGGCCGCCACCGACAGAAGCTCCGCGCCGGTCACGACACCCTGGCCGCCGCGGCCATGGATCCGGATTTCGAACATGATTGTGCAGTCCTTGTGTGCAACACGACGGTTCCCTGGTCGGCCCGCCGTCTCCCCTTTTTACGTGTGCATTTTTTCGCGCTGCCGCCCGCCAAAAGCGCCATCGGATCCGACAGGATGCCGATCAGGCATGATGCGTGCCGGATGTGACGGTTTGACGGTCCGCCGCGGTGAAGTTTGTGCGATTGTGCCGATCCCTGACCTGTTCAGTTCCGCTTCCCTGTAGTCTTTGCCGCCGGCCCGCTTCGATGTCCTGTTCCATAGGCTTTTCAGCGGTTTGGGAGACCTGCCGAGAAACCGTTACGCCAGTGAACTGGCTTGGAGGTGCCGGAACGAGGAGGCTGTTTCCGTTCCGACGATGTGGCCTTTGGCCATGATAAGGACGAATCGGGAGACGGCTTCGAGATGCCGCTTTTGCGCTAGACTATAGTCGATAGGCCGACCCGTCTATTCAGGGTCTTACGGAGGCGGCCTCCTGTCGCGGGCAAGGCCGCGCAGTGCGGCAGGAAGCGGAGCGTTTCCGTCAGGCAACGTTCATTGTGGTATCCCGAAAATCAGAAAAACAGATTCGCTGGCAAATGGTTTTGAACAATAAATTTCTGCTCACTGCGGAAAGAAAAAATGTTTACCGGCTTACTTTTTCCGCCTAGCCTTCCCCTGGGAGTAGAGATGCGAGGTTTCTCAAGACCGGAAAACCGGCGGAGCGGCATCGCATGAGAAAAGCAGAGGGGACTAGCATCATGAAAACGTCATTCATGCGTTCGTTGTTCGGTGCCGCCGCGATGGCGCTCGCCCTGACCGGGTATGCCGAAGCCGAAACCATCACCGTTTACACCGCCTACGAAGAGGACGAGGCGCAGGCCTTCCTCGCCGAGGCCAAGAAGGCGCTGCCCGACATCGACGTGCAGATGCTGCGTCTGTCGACCGGCGATCTCGCGGCTCGCATCATCGCCGAATCCGACAACCCGCAGCATGATGTGCTGTGGGGTTTCGCCGTCACGTCGATGGTCAATCCGAAGATCCTCGAAGGTCTCGAGGCCTATGCGCCGAAGGGCATCGAGGCGATCCCGGCGCGTTTCCGCGATGCCGACAACAAGTGGTTCGCGGTGACCGGCTACATGGCCGCATTCTGCGTCAACACCGAGCGCCTTGCCTCCAAGGGGCTGAAAATGCCGACGTCCTGGGCCGATCTCACCGATCCGTCCTACAAGGGCGAGGTCGTGATGCCGAACCCGGCGAGCTCGGGCACCGGCTACATCCAGATCGACTCGCTGCTGCAGCTCATGGGCGAGGAAAAGGGCTGGGCCTTCCTTGGCGAACTCGACAAGAATATCGCCCAGTACATCAAGTCGGGCTCGAAGCCCTGCAACACGACGGCCGCCGGCGAATACACGATCGGTGCGTCCTTTGCCCTGCGCGCGGTGAAGAACATCGACGAGGGCTATCCCCTCGCCATGGTGATCCCGTCGGAAGGCGCCGGCAACGAGCTTGAAGCCAACGGCCTCGTTGCCGCCTCCAAGAACAAGGATGCCGCCAAGCGGTTCCTCGACTGGACGGTGAGCCAGGAAGCCGCCAACGCCTATTTCCAGTGGAAGGCGATCGTCACCATTCCGGGCGGCACCATGCCCGAGAAGTTCACCAAGGCCGGCATGCCGGCGGATGTGGCCTCGATTCTCTTCCCGGTCGATTTCATGGCGGCCGCCAGCGAGCGCACCCGCATCATCGAGGAATGGCAGAAGAAGTTCGAACGCTGATCCCGCTCCTCCGGGACCGGCTGTCCGGGTGAGGGGTGACCCTTTGGCCGGACGGCCGCCTCCGACATCGGCGCGGCGGGACTCCTGCCGCGCCGCATTCTGTTTCCGGCCCGACGGACAAGAGGACGGCGTTCCATGGATCTTTCGCTGCGCAACATCGTCAAACGGTTCGGCGCGCTGACCGCGCTTGACGCGGTCTCGCTCGACGTTCCCGTAGGAACCTTCGTGTGCTTCCTCGGGCCGTCCGGTTGCGGCAAGACCACGCTGCTGCGCGTCATCGCCGGCCTCGAGACGGCGGAAGAAGGCGAGATACGGCTCGGCGCCGCCGACCTCTCCCGCGTGCCGGCGCGCGAACGCAATTTCGGTGTCGTGTTCCAGTCCTATTCGCTGTTTCCCAACATGACGGCGGCCCGCAACGTCGCCTACGGTCTCGAGTGTCGCGGCTGGAAAAAGCCCGACGCCAACGCCCGCGTCGACGAGATGCTTCGTCTCGTTCACCTCAGCGACCACGACCACAAGCTGCCCTCACAACTGTCGGGCGGCCAGCAACAGCGCGTCGCGCTCGCCCGCGCCATTGCGCCCAATCCCTCGCTGCTGCTGCTCGACGAGCCGCTGTCCGCGCTCGACGCCAAGGTGCGAGAAGGGCTGCGCGGCGAGATCCGGGCGGTCCAGCACCGGCTCGGAATCACCACCATCATGGTGACCCACGATCAGGAAGAGGCGCTCGCCATGGCCGACCTGATCGTCGTCATGCGCGCCGGCAGGATCGAACAGATCGGCTCGCCGTCCGACCTCTACGAGCGGCCGGAAACCTCCTTCGTCGCCGACTTCATCGGCCGCATGAACCTGCTGCCGACCGCCGCCAACGGCGACGGCCGCGCCGCCTTCGCCGGAACACCGCTTGAAGTGACGGGGGCAACCGTCGAACCCGGCACGACACTCGGCATTCGCCCCGAAGCGATCGCCATCGAGCCGGCGGGAGCAGCCGGCGCCAACCGGGTTGCCGGCAGCGTTGCCGAAGTCGTTTTCCTCGGCAATCTGACCCGGGTCTTCGTGACGCCGCAAGGCGCGGCAGGTGATATCAGCGAACCGCTCATGGTCGAGGTGCACGGCCCCGGCGCCATGCCCGCCATCGGCGACGCCGTAACGCTGCATCTCCCCGCCGACACGCTGCGGGTGCTCGCATGAGCGCGCCGGCCGCCACGGTCGAGGAACGCTCCGGGATCGACCGCGACAAGGCGTTCTCCTGGGGGCTGACGCTGATCGTCGCCATCCCCATGGTGCTGTTCCTCATCCTGCCGCTCGTCACCATTCTTATCCGAAGCCTTGAGACCGGCGACGGCTACGGGCTCGGCAATTTCATCTCGACCTTCGGCGCAGGGCGGTTCTGGGGACTGGTCCGCAACAGTCTGACCATGGCGACGATTGCGACCCTCGGCGCCGTGACGATTGGCTATTTTTATGCCTACACGCTGCAACGCACCCTGGTGCGCGGGCGCAGCGTACTGCGGCTTATCGCCATGATGCCGCTCTTCGCGCCCTCACTCGTTCAGGCGCAGGGCCTGATCCTGCTGCTCGGCCGCAACGGCGCGTTCAATCGCTTCCTCGGTTTCGATTTCGACATTTACGGTCCGGTCGGCACCTGCATAGCAAACCTGCTCTATGGCTTTCCCTATGCGGTTCTGATCCTGTCGGCGGCGCTGGCAACCGCCGACGGGCGGCTCTACGAGAGCGCCGAGGGGATGGGCGCCAAGCCTTTCCGCATCTTCCGCACCGTGACCCTGCCGGCAACGCGCTACGGCATCGCGGCTGCCTGCTTTGTCGTCTTCACGCTGGTCATGACCGACTTTGGCAATCCGATGGTCATTGGCGGCGATTTCAACGTGCTCGCGACCGAGGTCTACAATCAGGTGATCGGCCAGGCCCAGTTCGGCCTCGGCGCTGTCATCGGCGTCGTGCTGCTGGTGCCGGCGATCACCGCGAAGCTGCTCGAGAAACGCATCACGCGCAATCAGCATGCCTTGCTGACGGATCAGTCGAAGCCGCTCATCATCAAGCCGTCGCGCAAGCGCGATCTCGGTTTCGGCGTCTTCACCTATTCCGTTGCCGCCGTGCTGATGTCGGTGATCGGCATCGTTATCGTCGCGAGCTTCGTCAGGCTGTGGCCCTACAACATGACGCTGACGCTCCGCCACTATCAGTTCGACGTGCAAAATGGCGCTGAACCGTTGTGGAACAGCGTGTTCGTCGCGCTGTCGAGCGCGGCGTTCGGCGTTCTGGTCGCCGGCCTTGCCGCCATCGTGGTGCAGAAGTTCCGCACTCCGCTCACCGGCCCGTTGTCGCTGCTGTCGGTGCTGCCCTCGGCCGTGCCCGGCATGGTGCTTGGCCTCGGCTATGTGCTCGCCTTCAACGATCCCTCGAACCCGTTCAATTTTCTCTACGGGACCTTCGCGCTAATCATCATCCTCAACGGCTACTACAATCACAGCCAGGCGTTCCTGATCTCCTCGACCAGCCTGAAGCAGATCGGCGGCACCTTCGACGAGGCCTCCACGATGCTTGGCGCCGGGGTCGGCCGGACCTTGCGCAAGGTGACGCTGCCGTTGATCTGGCCGACCTTGCTCGGCGTTGGTGTGTTCTATTTCATGCGCACCATGGTCTCGCTGTCGGCGGTGATCTTCCTAATCACCCCCTCGACCCAGGTCGCCTCCGTATCGGTGCTGCAGCTGTCCGATCGTGGTGCCATCAATCAGGCGGCGGCCTTCTCTGTCTGCATCATGGCGATTGTCGTCGGCTGCCTCTTGGCGGTGCGCATCCTGCTCAACCTCACGGGCCACAAGGCGGTCACACTGATCCGCTGATCGAAACAGCTGGGCGCGACCGGCGAAACGGGCGGGGCATGACCCCGCCCGCCTGCGTTCGGCATGATCGCTTTCCAGATTAAGTGAACATGGGTTATTTACATTGGCCGGGATTCCAATTAGTAACTAATGGTCACTTAACGCAGGAGCCAAACATGACCGCTTCAGCCACCCCCGGCCGTCGGGTGCTCATCACCGGCGCGAGCTCCGGCATCGGGATGGCCTTCGCCCGGCAACTGGGCGCCGGCGGTCATGATCTTGTGCTCACCGCGCGGCGTGAGGAAAACCTCCGCTCCCTCGCCGACGAAATTCGCGACCGTCACGGCGTTGCCGTCGACTATCTGACCGTCGATCTCGCCGAGCGGGATGCGCCGGCCCGCATCGACGCGGCGATTGCCGCGCGCGACTGGAAACTCGGCGGGCTGATCAACAATGCCGGCTTCGGCGCCCTCGGTCGCTTCGAGCGCATCCCAGTGGAGCGCCAATGCGGCATGATCGATGTCAACGTCACCCGCCTCGTCGAGCTCAGCCACCGCATGATCCCGCATCTGCAAGGGGCGCCCGGCGCCTTCATCATCAATGTGGCCTCGGCGGCAGCCTTCCAGGCGATTCCGAAATTTGCCGTCTACGCTGCAACCAAGGCCTTCGTCCTGTCGTTCAGCGAGGCCTTGCATGAAGAGTTGCGCGGCAAGGGCATCACGGTGAGCGCGCTCTGCCCCGGCGCCACCGACACCGAGTTCGCGGAAGCGGCGAACATGACCCATTCGGGCCTGTTCGACCGTGGCGTGATGACCGCGGACGACGTCGCCCGCATCGGTCTGGCGAAGCGCAAGAACGCCATCGTCGTTGCCGGCAGCCGAAATCTGGCATCCTCGGTCGCGGCCAAGCTCGCACCGCGCTCGGTTGCGCGCAAGATCGCCGGCTGGATCGTGAGCTGATGACCGCGATCCGCCAGCGTGCCCGCGGCGAGGAGCAAAAGGCCGAACGCCGCCGGCAGATCCTCGATGCCGCCGAGGTGCGCTTTGAGACCCGGACGTTTGCCGAGGTGAGTCTTGCCGACATCGCCGCCGATGTCGGCGTGACCAAGGCTGCGCTCTACCGCTATTTCGCCAGCAAGGAATCCCTCTTCATCGGCCTGTTCGATCGCGCCTTTGCGCACCTGCACGAAGCTGCGACAACGGTCGATGCTGCAAGCAAGGCGGACGCCTTGGCTACGATCGTCCTGTCGAGCCGGCTTTATTGCCGCCTCAGTGCGATCATGAACACGGTGCTCGAGGCCAATCTCGACGAGGAAACCGCGCGCGCCTTCAAAAAGAGCGTCGTCGCCAATCTCGAACAGCTTGCCGGGCTATTGGTCGAGCGGGGCGTTCTCGATGCGAGAAATGCCGTTTCCGACCTGCTTCGTGTCCAGGAGGCGCTGGTCGGCTGCTGGCACATGTCCCACCGAAGCCCAATCGTCGCCAGCCTCGTGCGCGAACCCGAATTCCAGCTCCTCGCGACCGACTTCGAGATCAGCCTGAGAGCGCATATCGCAGCCCTGTTCGGACCACGACCCTAGCCCAAAAACGAGAGACTCCGCGGTTTCCACAAGCCTCGAGAGCGCCGAAAAAAAGGAATCGGCTTCATACTTTTGGTGTGCTAGAAAATGTGATCACATTTGGCAGGCGCCGCCGCCCCGGAGAACGGGGAGGGCGGGAAAACGCGCTGCCGCCCAACCAGAATCAGGTGCAATCATGTCGACGAATTCCGAGGTTTCCAGCCGTAAGGACGGTGCCATTTCCCGTGGCGTGGGGGTGATGACGCAGATCTATGTGGATCGTGCCGAAAACTCCGAAATCTGGGACATCGAAGGCCGCCGCTATATCGATTTCGCGTCCGGCATTGCTGTGCTCAACACCGGCCATCGGCATCCCAAGGTGATGGAAGCCGTCAAGGCGCAGATCGACCGCTTCACGCATACCTGCCATCAGGTCGTGCCATACGAGAACTACGTCGCGCTCGCCGAGCGGCTCAATGCCATGGCCCCGGTCAAGGGCGACGCGAAGACCATTTTCGTCACCACCGGCGCCGAAGCCGTCGAGAACGCGGTCAAGATCGCCCGCGCCGCGACCAAGCGCTCGGCGGTCATCGCTTTTGCCGGCGGCTTCCACGGCCGCACCTTCATGGGCATGTCGCTGACCGGCAAGGTCGCGCCCTACAAGATCGGCTTCGGCCCGATGATGAGCGACGTGTTCCACGCACCGTTCCCGGTCGAACTGCATGGCGTCTCGGTCGACGATTCGATGGCCGCGCTTGAAAAGCTGTTCAAGGCCGATGTCGAGCCGTCGCGCGTTGCCGCGATCATTGTCGAACCGGTTCAGGGCGAGGGCGGCTTCTACGCCGCGCCGCGCGAGTTCATGGCCCGCGTGCGCAAGGTTTGCGACGAGCACGGCATCGTTCTGATCGCCGATGAGGTGCAGACCGGCTTTGCCCGCACCGGCCGCATGTTCGCGATGGAGCATTTCGATGCTGCGCCCGATCTGGTGACCATGGCCAAGAGCCTCGCCGGCGGCTTCCCGCTGGCCGCCGTCACCGGCCGTGCCGAACTGATGGACGCGCCCGCACCGGGCGGTCTTGGTGGCACCTATGGCGGCAACCCGCTCGGTATCGCAGCTGCCCATGCGGTTCTCGA
Organism: Hyphomicrobiales bacterium; assembly: GCA_002869065.1. Lineage (NCBI taxonomy): Bacteria > Pseudomonadati > Pseudomonadota > Alphaproteobacteria > Hyphomicrobiales > Hyphomicrobiales bacterium. The sequence goes on along the minus strand of PKTR01000002.1, from coordinate 330,390 downwards.
CGTGGTTGAGGAAGAGGGCCTGTGTGCCCGCGCCGAAGCGCTCGGTTCGCGGCTGAAGCAGCGCCTCGAAGCGATGCGCGATGCGATCCCCGAGATCGTCGACATTCGTGGCCTCGGCTTCATGAATGCGGTCGAGTTCAACACCGTCGACAAGGCGACGCCGAACGCCGACATGGCCAACCGGGTGCGCATGAAGGCGTTGGAGAAGGGTCTTATCCTGCTGACCTGCGGTGTCTACGGCAACGTCATCCGCTTCCTCGCTCCGATCACCATCCAGGACGAGGTGTTCGCCGAGGCCCTCGATATCCTCGAGGAATCGATCCGCGAAGCCAGCGAAGGGGCTGCTTGATGCTCGATACCGTGACGCTGAAGTCCCGCCTGAGCGATCCCTCGCTTCTGGTGGCGGACGGTTATGTCGGCGGCGAATGGGTGGCTGCCGACAACGGCGCCACCTTCGACGTCACCAATCCGGCGACCGGCAAGACGGTTCTCGCCGTGCCCGATATGGGCGCGGCCGAGACCGCGCGCGCCATCGACGCCGCCTATGACGCGCAGAAGGACTGGGCCGCCCGCACCGCCAAGGACCGCGCCGGGCTTCTGCGTCGCTGGTACGAGCTGATCATGGCCAATCAGGAAGACCTCGCCGTCATCCTGACCGCCGAGATGGGCAAGCCGCTCGCCGAGGCGCGCGGTGAGATCGCCTATGGCGCGTCCTTCGTCGAGTGGTTCGCCGAAGAGGCGAAGCGCGTCTATGGCGAGTCCATTCCGGGCCATCAGGCGGACAAGCGCATCGTCGTCATCCGCCAGCCGGTCGGCGTCGTCGGCGCGATCACGCCGTGGAACTTCCCGAACGCCATGATCACCCGCAAGGTGGCGCCGGCGATCGCGGTCGGCTGCACGGCGGTCGTCAAGCCGGCCGAACAGACGCCGCTGTCGGCGATCGCGCTCGCGGTTCTCGCCGAACGGGCCGGCATTCCCGCCGGCGTCTTCAACATCATCGTCGGCCAGGACGGCCCGGCGATCGGCCAGGAACTGACCGGCAACGACAAGGTCCGCAAGATCACCTTCACCGGCTCGACCGAGGTCGGCCGTATTCTGATGCGCCAGTGCTCGGATCAGATCAAGAAGGTGAGTCTGGAGCTTGGCGGCAACGCGCCCTTCATCGTCTTCGACGACGCCGATCTCGACGCCGCGGTCGAAGGCGCGATGGCCTCGAAGTATCGCAACGCCGGCCAGACCTGTGTCTGCGCGAACCGGCTCTACGTCCAGGCCGGCGTCTATGATGCCTTCGCAGAAAAGCTCGCCGCGGCTGTGGCCGAGATGCAGGTCGGCGACGGCTTCGAGGAAGGCGTGACCACCGGCCCGCTGATCGACGAGCAGGGTCTCGCCAAGGTCGAGGACCACATTGCCGACGCGACCGCCAAGGGTGGCAAGGTCATTCTCGGCGGCAAGCGCCACGAGAAGGGCGGCATGTTCTTCGAGCCGACCATCATCACCGGCGTGACGAAGGCGATGAAGGTCTCGCGGGAGGAAACCTTCGGCCCCGTCGCGCCGCTGTTCTCCTTCGACACGGTCGAGGACGTCATTGCCCAGGCCAACGACACCGAATTCGGCCTCGCCGCCTATTTCTACGCCCGCGATCTCGGTCGCGTCTGGCAGGTGGCGGAGCGGCTCGAATACGGCATCGTCGGCATCAACACCGGCATCATCTCGACCGAGGTGGCGCCGTTCGGCGGCATCAAGCAGTCGGGTATCGGCCGTGAGGGGTCGCGCCACGGCATCGAGGATTTCCTCGAGATGAAATATCTCTGCATGGGCGTGTGATCACACGACCACGAAAACGAAGAAAAACGCCCCGTCGGATTCTCCCCGCGGGGCGTTTTGCGTTTGGCGCAGCGGCATCTACAGGCCGCGCTGCGCGGTCGCGATCTGCCGCGTCAGCATGTCGATAACGGGCGCGATTTCCTCGAGCGAAAGCCGCCCATGGGACTGCAGGAAGGTGGCGATGTCGCGCCCGCTGTAGCGGCCGATCACCCGCCCGTCTTTCAGCGCCAGCCGTTCGCGGGCAAGATCGACCGCGCGGTCGTGACAGATCAGGCAGCGATTGCGGAACAGCGAACCGAGCTCGAAGATTCGCGTCAGATGATCGAGCATCACCGGGACCTCTTCCTTCGACAGCCTGCCATGCCCGTTGACCAGCAGATCGTCGATCGCCGCGCCGCGATGCTTGCCGACGATGGTGCCGTCTTCGTCGCGTTCAAGCGCTGAGGGAACGAACTCGCCGGCGTGCGGTGGGTGGCAGCGCACGCAACGCGCTTCGTAGAGCGCGTGCGGATCGATGGTCTGCATCAAGGTTTGCGCACGTCCGTCCACCGCGGCGTAAGGCGCCAGCATCAGTGCGGCGAGGCCCGTGAAAAGAGCGAGGAAAACAATAACGGGGCGACAGATCGACATTGCCGGCACTCCTGCACCGCATCGCAATAACCGAAAATGCTGACCCTGACGACCCCTTTGCGATCTTCTCAAATTTTAATACCGCATTGCGGCAATCTTTTGATCATGAAGGAGAAATCGCGGAACTTCCCGCTGCGCGGCTAGCCCTTGGTCACAGCGCCGGCAAGCACGTAGCCTGCGCCATGCACGGTCTTGATGTGGATCGGGTTGGCCGGGTCCGGCTCGATCTTGCGGCGCAGCCGCATGATGTGCACATCGATCGCCCGGTCGCCCGAATAGGTCGAGCGACCACGCGCGATATCGAGCAGCCGATCACGGTCAAAGACCGTTCCAGAATGTGTGACGAGTGCATATAGAATATCGAATTCGCTGCTCGTCAGACCGGCATCCGCGCCACCGTCACGCTGCGAAACAGTGCGCGCTTCGGCATCCAGCACCCAGTCGCCGAAGGTGAAGGTCTTGTGGTGCGCGGCCGCCGGCGCGCCGTCGTCCGGCTGCGCTGCGGCGGCGGGTTGAAAGCGGCGCAAAACCGACTTGATACGCGCCAGAAGCTCACGCGGTTCGAACGGCTTGGTGACGTAGTCGTCGGCGCCGAATTCCAGCCCGACGACACGGTCGAAGGTCTCGTCGCGCGCGCTCAGCACGACGATCGGCATGTTCGAGCGCAGCCGGACTTCCTTCGTCAGCTCGAAGCCGTCGCGATCGGGTAGACCGATGTCGAGAACGCACAGGTCGATTTCCTCGCGCTCCAGAACACCAAGCATGTCGGCGCCCGTTCCCACGCACGTCACCTCGTAGCCCTGCTTCACGAGGTAGCGCTCGAGAAACGAGGTGATCTGCGGATCGTCGTCAACGACCAGAATACGGTCGGCCATGGTCATGCCCGATCTGCGCGCGGGTGAAACACCTTGCCGGCTCCGGCAAAAGGCCCGGCTGGTAATGTCCATACTTCGGCGGTCTTTGCAAAACCAGTCTAAACGGTCACGATGCGCCCGCAAATGGAGGCATCGGTCTCTCATGGCCCTACCGTGGTTTTCGTCCCATCACTGGATTCGCGCACGCATCGTCGGCTTCGGCGCCGCCGGCCTGCTCGCCGCCACCGTGCTGGTCGGTCTCTACACCGGGCTGGAAACGGACCGCCGCTTTTCCAGCATCAAGGAGGCCTGGCTGACCTACGCCGAGAACGCCGACCGCAAGGGCGTGTGGATCAGCGAAATCCGTGGCCAGCTCGGTTATGGCGGCATCATTCACAACTTCAAGAACTATGTGCTGCGCAAGGACCAGTTCTATTACGACCGCCTGAGCAAGCAGTTGCCGGCCTTTCACAACGCGGTTGCCGCCTATCGCGACAGCAATCCGTCGCGCGCCGAACGGCTCGCGCTCGACGAGATCGAACGGACCATCAAGTTCTATCAGTGGAAGATCCCGATAGCGCGCCGCGCGGCGAAGGAAAACTGGCCCATCGGGCGCACCGACACGCTGGTCAAGGTGGATGACACCAAGGCGATCCGCGCCCTGCAAACGCTCGAACACGTCTGGCGCACCGAGCGCCGCGACTCGACCCAGAGCATCGTGCTGTCGGTGTCCGAAGGCGAACGGCTGATCACGCTCGGCTTCATGTTCCTGTTCGGCCTCGGCGTCGTCGCGCTGATCCTCTACGGCCTGTTTTATGCCCTGATCCACGAACTGAACGCCACCGTCGAACGCCTCACCGAGGAACTGACCGAGCGCCGCCGGGCCGAACGGGCCGAACGCAAGCTTTCGCGCGCCATCGAGCAGAGCCCGACGACCATCGTCATCACGGATACGGACGGGCGCATTGAATACGTCAACCGCAAGTTCGAGTTGCTCACCGAGTTCCCGCGCGAGGAGGTGATTGGCCGCACGCCGCGCTTCCTGCAGTCTGGCGACACCTCGCCAACCACCTATGAGCGCTTGAAGAAACTGTTGGCGGCCGGCCGCGAATGGCACGGCGTGTTCCGCAATCGCACCCGCTCCGGCGGCCATTACTGGGCCGAAACCAGCATCCTTCCGCTTAAGGACGACAACGGCAAGGTGATCAATTTCATCGGCATCGGCGAGGACATCACCGAGAGCCGCAAGGTCAAGGAACAGGTCGCCCGCGCGCAGAAGATGGAAGCCGTCGGCGTGCTCGCCGGCGGGATCGCGCACGACTTCAACAACATCCTCACCACCATTCTCGGCAATGTTCACCTCGCCAATCTCGACGTGCCCGAAGACAGCGAGATCGGCGAGGAACTCAGCCAGATCGAAATCGCCGCCAAGCGCGCCCAGGCGCTCGTTCGCCAGCTGTTGACCTTCGCCCGCCGCCAGCCCGGCGCACCGGTCACCCTGCGTGTCGCCGATGCGGTGGAAGAGGTTCTGCGTCTGGTCCGTGCCTCGATCCCGCCGACCATCGAGCTGTCCTTCGAAGGCGGCGACAGCGATCTCGCAACCCGCGCCGACCCGACTCAGCTTCATCAGGTGCTGATGAACCTCTGCCGCAATGCCGCCGAGGCGATCGGTGCGGAGCAGGGGTCGATCCGGATCACCCTGTCATCCATGGCAGCGCCGCCGCCGGAAATCACCGAGGCGGAACAGTCGGACGGCGCCGGACGAACGGAATTCGCTTCCGATACCAGCTGGCTGCAGCTCACCGTCGCCGACGACGGTCCGGGCATCCCCGCCGACTACGCCAGCCGGATTTTCGATCCTTTCTTCACAACCAAGCCGATCGGCAAGGGGACGGGCCTTGGCCTGTCGGTCGTCAACACGCTGGTGCACGACATGGACGGCACGCTGTCCTTCACGAGCGAGCCGGGCGAGGGGACGACCTTCACCATGTGTCTGCGCGAGGTCCCGCCCGAGGAATCGGTCGAAAGCGGTGTGACGGCAACTCCCGGAGGCCACGAAAAGATCCTGCTCGTCGACGACGAGGTCGATCTGGTGACCACCTACCGCCGACTGCTGATGCGGCTCGGCTACATGGTCGAGGCCTACAGCGACCCGAAAACCGCCCTTTCGGTGTTCAACGCCAATCCCCGCCGGTTCGATGCGGTGGTCACCGATCTGGTGATGCCGGAGTTGAGCGGCAGTGCGCTCGCCAAGGCTGTCCGCGAGGCCAAGCCGGAGTGTCCGGTCATCATCTGCACGGGCTACCGCGCGACCGACCTGGAACTCGCTCCCGACGCGCATCTTTCGGTGATGGAAAAGCCGATGGACCCGAAACAGCTCGCCCGCACGCTGCGCCGTCTGCTCGACACGCCGCCCTCGACGCAGGCTGAAGCCTGATCCGCTTGCCGAACGTCAAAGACGCCAGCGAGCCCGTGGATTAAGGCTTTTCGCGACACACCCGAGGCCGTCGTTACATTTCGTTACATCTCGCCATCATTTGTAACCTCCGGACGGCTCGGACGAAAAAGCGGCGTTACATCCCCCCACTAGAGTCGCGTCCATCGGCTGAACGCCGGTGTGCGATCGCGCCAGCCAAATCGTCGCAATATTCCGCCCCTCAGAACTGGCTGCGCGATCGCACCGCTCACCTCCGCTCACCGGGGAGGTGACGGGTAGACCCGCTCAAGGCCGCGGGTCCCGGGGGACGAGGCAGTCATGTTCGCAGCACGCAAGACCAATGTGGCGTATTCCGCGCCCGAGGAGCACGATTGCGGCTGCTGTGAATTGGCGCGTTGCCCGCTCAAACCCCACATCACCGCAGCCCGAGACGAGACTGGGGTCAGCCCGCAGCGGCTGATCTCGCTCGCCCGCGGCACGCGTCTCGTCGGCGGTCTCAATCCCTGCCGCCGTCTGTGGGTGGTGGTCAGCGGCCTCGTCGGCCTGTCGACAACGCTTGCCGACGGTCGCCGCCAGATCACCAGCCTGAACACATCCGGCGATATCCTCTGTCCCGTTGGCGGTGCCGAAGGCGTCGAATCCTGGGTCGACATTCTGGCCCCCAGCCAGCTTTGCGAAATCGATCTCGCGGCGATGATATCCACCGGGCTCGCGCCGGCCCTGTCGGCCAGCCTGTTCCGCGCCACCCACGTCCAGCTCGAGCGCTCCAACGCCAATCTCATCATGCTCGGCCGCTTCGACGGTCTGGAACGTGTCGCGCTGTTCCTTGCCGAAATGACCTATCGGCTGGGCGATCCCTGTCCCGGCGGCTATCGCGTCACGCTGCCGTTGAGCCGCGAGGACATCGCCGACTATCTCGGCCTCAACGCCGAGACGGTCAGTCGCCTGTTTACCCGTATTCGCAAGAGCCGGCTGGTGACGTTCCTTTCACCGACCGATTTCGTCGTCCACGACCTCGACGGTCTTGCCGGCCGCGCGCCGACCGCCGCCGGTTTGAGGCCCGCCGCCGAGGCCGCCCGCCACAATGGCGGGGGCGACGACCATCCCGCATCCGACCCCTCGGCCGGGCCCTCGGCGCGCGGCCGGTTCTTCAACGGAGCCCCGTTCGAAAGGCAGTCACAGTCATGATCGTAGAACTCGGCCATTTCGCGCTCTGCGTTGCCCTCGTGGTGGCCCTGCTGCAGGCGGTCGTGCCTCTGGCCGGCGCCCATCGCGGCACCGTCGGCGCCATGCAGTTCGCCGACAGCGCCGCGCAAATCCAGTTTCTGGCCGTCACCGGTGCCTTTGCCGCGCTGGTCTACGCCTATGTCGTCTCCGATTTCTCCGTCGCCAACGTGGCGCTGAACTCCCATTCCACGAAGCCGATGCTCTACAAGGTCACCGGCGTGTGGGCGAACCACGAGGGTTCGATGCTCCTGTGGGTCTTCATGCTGGCGCTGTTCGGTGTGCTGATCTCGCTGTTCGGCGGCAATATCCCGCTCAGCATGCGCGCTCGCGTACTGGCCATTCAAGCCCTCATCGGTTTCGGCTTCCTCGCCTTCATTCTCGCCACGTCGAACCCGTTCGAGCGTCTGCCCGCGCCGCCGGTCGACGGTCGCGGCATGAACCCGTTGCTTCAGGATCCGGGCGTCGCCTTCCATCCGCCCTTCCTCTATCTCGGCTATGTCGGTTTCTCGACGGCTTTCTCCTTCGCCGTCGGCGCGCTAATTGCCGGGCGCATCGACCCGAGCTGGGCGCGCTGGATGCGGCCCTGGATCCTGATTGCCTGGTCGGGCCTGACGCTCGGTATCGCGCTCGGCTCCTGGTGGGCCTACTACGAACTCGGCTGGGGCGGTTTCTGGTTCTGGGATCCGGTCGAAAACGCGTCCTTCATGCCCTGGCTGCTCGGCACCGCGCTGCTGCACTCCGCGATCGTCGTTGAAAAGCGTGACGCGCTGCAGAAATGGACGATCCTGCTCGCCATCCTCACCTTCGGGCTGAGCCTGATCGGCACCTTCCTGGTGCGCTCCGGCATTCTTTCCTCGGTGCACGCCTTCGCGCAGGACCCCGAACGCGGCGTGTTCATTCTGGGTCTGCTGATCATCGCCATCGGTGGCGCGCTGGCCCTGTTTGCCGCCCGCGCCTCGACGATCAATGGCGGCGGCCTGTTCACCCCGTTTTCGCGCGAAGGCAGCCTGCTGCTCAACAATCTGCTGTTGGCCGCCGGCGGCGGCGCGGTCTTCGTCGGCACGCTCTACCCGCTGTTCGTCGACATCTTCACCGGCGAAAAGCTCACCGTCGGTGCGCCCTACTTCAATCTGACCTTCATTCCGATGTTTGCACCGGTCGCGCTGGTCGCCGCCATCGGTCCGATGCTGTCCTGGAAACGGGCCGATGCCCGCGCCCTCGTACAGCGCCTTTATGTGTTGCTCGCCGCCGCAATCGGCGCCTGCGTGCTGACCGGCATCTTCGCCAGCCGTGCCGATATCCTCGGCTATGCCGGCATGGCGGTCGCCGCCTGGCTGATCGCAGGAACGCTGAGCGATTTCGTCGACCGCGCCGGCTTCGCCCGCGTCGGCTTCCTCGGCGGTCTGCGCCGCGCCTTCGGCCTACCGCGCTCGAGCTACGGGCTCTATCTCGGCCATGGCGGCCTGGCGCTTGCGATCCTCGGCGTCACAGCGATTTCCGTCTGGCAGGCGGAAGGCATCCAGGTGCAGAAGCCGGGCGATGTAGCCGAGGTCGGCGGCTACGGCTTCACGCTCGTCGAGGTCAACAAGGGCGAGGGCCCGAACTATCAGGCCGAGATCGCCACCATCACCGTCAAGCGCGGCGATGAAGCTGTCGGCACCATGTATCCCGAGCGCCGCTGGTATCCGGTCGAGGGCAAGGCAACCACCGAAGCCGCCATCGACACCCGTTGGCACGGGGATCTCTATGCCGTCATCGGCGATCCGGATGGCAAGGGCGGTTGGGTCACGCGCTTCTATTACAATCCGGGCGTCGTGTGGATGTGGGTCGGCGGCGTGCTGATGGCGTTCGCCGGCATGGTGTCGCTCGCCGACCGGCGGCTGCGCATCGGCGCCCCGGCGCGCCGCGCCAATCGTGCGACCCGCAGCAAGGCCGGTCGCAAGGCGGCACCCGCCGCGATCCTCGCCCTCGGCTTGCTCGCTGCGATGGGTGGCGACCGGGCTGCTGCGCTGACGGCCGACGAGTTGCTGCCCGATCCGGCGATGGAGGCAAAAGCTCGCGAAATCGGCAAGGAACTGCGCTGTCTCGTCTGCCAGAACGAGTCGATCTTCGACTCCAACGCCTCGCTCGCCCGCGACCTGCGCATCCTGGTGCGCGAGCGGCTGCAGGCCGGCGATGATGCTGCTGCCGTGAAAGGCTACGTCGTCGACCGCTATGGCGATTTCGTTCTGCTGAAGCCGCCGGTCAAGCCGACGACCTACGTGCTGTGGGCCGCACCGGTGCTGTTCATCGCCATCGCGTTCCTGATCGGCGGCGCCTACTACCGCCGCAGCGGCAAGGACGTGGCCGGGCGCGCAGCGCTCAGCGCGGAGGACCGCGATGCGGCCCGCAAGATTCTCGAAGGAGGGGCACAATGATGTTCTGGCTCGCCGTCGCTGCCATCACCGCGGTTGTCGCGCTGTGGCTTGCCCGTCCGTTCCTCGCCCGCAAGCGGACGGTCAGCATGGAATCCGACTACGCGATTTCGGTCTATCGTGACCAGATCGACGAACTGGCCCGGGACCGCGATCGTGGCCTCATCGGCGAGGACGAATACCGCGCCGCCGAGGAAGAGATCGAACGCCGCACGTTGAAGGCCGCTCGCCAGCTCGACACCAGCCCCGGCGTCGTGCGCCGCATGCCGGCCGCAGCCGCCGCTGTCGTCGTCGTTGCCGGCGCCGCCTCGCTTGGCCTCTATTGGACTTACGGCAATCCTGCCATGCCCGACCTGCCGCTTGTCCAGCGCAAGATGGATCTGCTCGCCGAAGCCGCCAAGGGCGGCGATCTGAAGAGCCGCGTCGCCTATCTGGCCGAAAAGACCAAAAAGGATCCGAAGAATTTCGAGGACTGGTGGATGCTCGGCCAGGCCTACGCGATGCTGCAGAATTACACCGAATCCGCCGAGGCCTACCGCCACGCCGTCGAACTGTCTAAGGAAGACCCCGGCGTCGTCGTCGCCTATGCCGAGGCGATCACGCTGGCGAATGGCAACCGCGTCGTCCCGGCCGCCCGTATCGCCTTCACCCAGGTGATCACGAAGCGGCCGAAGGACCCTCGCGCCCGCTATTATCTGGCGCTCGCCAAGGCGCAGACGCAGGATTTCGAGGGCGCGCTCGCCGACTGGATGGCGTTGAAACGGGAATCCGCGCCGGAAGCACCGTGGATGCCGCTGGTTCGCCGCGACATCACCAATATGGCTCGCTTCCTCAAGGTCGATCTGAAGACGTTGCTCCCCGATGCGACCGCCGCCGAACTCTCCAAGGCTGGCAATTTCGCGCTCGGCGACGAAAAGGCCAAGGTCGAGGAACGCATCGCCGAACTCAAAACAAATCTCGGCAACGAGCCGAAGGACTACAAGTCGTGGATCGAGCTGGCGACGCTGCAGGCGCGCATCGGCGAAAACGAGACCGCGAGTGCCTCGCTCGATACCGCCCGCGATCGCTACAAGGCCGCGCCCTTCATCGTCGCCAAGCTCGACGAGGCGGCTCGCGCGCTCGGCCTCGATGCGGTCAAGCCCGCGGCGTCTGAACCCAAAGGCCCGACCCAGCAAGACATCGCCAACGCCGCTTCGATGAGCGAAGAGGAGCAGGGCCAGATGATCGATGGCATGGTCGAGGGCCTTGCCGCGCGGCTTGAGGAGAATCCGAAGGACATCAACGGCTGGATCATGCTGATCCGCTCCTATTCGATACTGCACGACAAGGAGCGTGCGGAGGCGGCACTCGCCACGGCACGCACCCATTTCGAGGGCGATACGACCGTTCTCGCCCAGTTGGAAGAAACCGCGAGCGCAATCGGCATCGCGCAATAGCTCAGCAGCCGACAGCCGTCGGTTTTCGGGCCCGGAAACGCCAATTTCTGACCTCGGTCAGGGCGAATTCCGGGCCCTTTTTTTACCCTGCGATTGGTGGAATCGGCTCTTGGCGGCCGTCTTGTCGACGGTTCGGGGGCCATGCCGATGGAGGCAACCGTGAAAAAACTACTCGCAATACTCGGGACGGCTGCATGGCTTGTTGCGGGCCCCTCATTCGCGGCGGAAGAGCCGAAGGCTGAGGAGCCGAAGGAAGTCATGACGGTGACGTCCGAACTGGCCAAGGAAAAAGGCTGCATGTCCTGTCACGAGGGCATCGAGCGTTTCTCCGACGGTCCGATGCAGGACACCATCGAAGCGATGGGTCATGACTACAGCGACCCGGGTGGCTGTGTCGTCTGTCATGGCGGCAACCCGAGCGCAACCACGGCCGACGAGGCCCACAGCGGCGCGCCCAAGGCGCTGACCGAAGCGGGCGGCCCGCACATGTTCTACTCCGACCCTGGCGCGATCTGGGGCGCGGCGGAAAAAGCGTGCGGCCAGTGCCACGAAGGCTATGCCGAGCGTCTCTCGAAGTCGCTGATGAACACCGAAGCCGGCAAGCTGCAGGGCAATTTGTGGTCCTGGGGCGTCCAGAAGGACCACAAGGTCGTCTGGGCCAACTACGCCATCAAGGACGAGGACGGCCCGCGGCCGACCGTCGGTACCGAGGCGTACAAGGACTACATGGAGAAGTTCATCGCCGATCATCCGGATCAGATGCCGACCGAAGTCGAGCAGGTTCCGGCCGTCGATGTCGACTCGATCTCCGAACATCCGAATCTCGCCGGTATCACTTACTCGCGCCAGCAGTGCCAGCGCTGCCATGTCGGTGTGACCGGTCGTGAGAAACGCGGCGACTATCGCGGTTCGGGCTGCTCGTCGTGCCACGTTCCCTATTCGAACGACGGCTTCTATGAGGGCAAGGATCCGACGATCGCCAAGGATCAGCCGGGCAAGCTGCTTACCCACCGCATGCAGTCGACCCGCAAGACCAAGATCAAGCATGGCGATATCGAGTATTCGGGTATTCCGGCCGAGACCTGCAACTCGTGCCACAACCGCGGCAAGCGGATTGGCGTGAGCTATCAGGGCATCATGGAGTTCCCGTACGGGTCGCCGTACGATGAAAAGGGTGGCAAGCAGCCCAAGCTGCACACCAAGAACTACGTCTTCATCAAGGACGATCTGCACCATCAGAAGCAGAGCCGGCCGGGCAATCCGGAAGGCGGACTTCTGTGCCAGGACTGCCACACCTCGATCGACATGCACGGCGACGGCAACCTGCCGGGTACCACGCTGGCGCAGGTCGAGATCGAGTGCGAAGACTGCCACGGCACCGTGTCGAAATATCCTTGGGAACTGCCGCTCGGTTATGCCGAAGAGCATGCCAAGGACATCGGCGACAAGGGTCGCGGCCTTGCTGACGAACTGCCGGACTTCATGGCGTTCGCCACCGAGTATGAAGCCGAAGACGGGTATCTCCTGAGTGCCCGCGGCAACCCGCTCGGTAACGTCGTCAAGAGCGGCAAGAAAGTGGTCCTGCATTCGGCTTCCGGCCTCGACTTCGAGATCCCGGTGCTCAAGCAGATCGCCACCGACAAGACCTGGAAGAACCTGAACGCTCAGGTCGCCATGATGAATGTCGGCAAGCACATGGAATCGATGGAATGCTACGCCTGCCACGCGGACTGGGCTCCGCAGTGCTACGGCTGCCACATCACCGTCGATTACTCTGAAGGCAAGACCGACGTCGACTGGATCAACAACGCCAACTCGCGCGGCCCCGATGGCCTGACCGAGGACAACAAGCTGGGCACAAACGGCCTGAAGTCCGCGGGCAAAGTCTCCGAGACCCGCTCGTACCTGCGTTGGGAAGAACCGACGCTTGGCATCAATGGCGAAGGTCGCGTCAGCCCGCTGATGCCTGGTTGCCAGGTCATCACCACGGTTATCGACAAGGACGGCAAGACTGTCGCCCATAACGAAACCTGGATGACGCCTGACGCCGGCGGCACCAAGGGTCTTGACCATGCCGCCGTCCAGCCGCACACGGCCGGTCGTGAAGCCCGCACATGTGAGAGCTGCCACGACAATCCGAAGGCGCTTGGCTACGGCATCTCGGATGGTCGCTTCATGAAGGGTTACGAGAAGGGCTTCACCGTCGATCTCGAAACCGCTCTGGGCGAAACCATTCCGCAGAAGACCCAGCTCCAGTCGCAACCTGTCCCGACGCTTGATCACGACCTGTCGCAGATCATCACGCGGGACGGCAAGCAGCTCGTCACCATCGGCTCGCATTGGCCGCTGACGGGTCCGCTGCCGCAGGATATGCGCGAAAAGATGGAGCGCACGGGCCTTTGCATGGGCTGCCACCAGAACATGACCAACGAAGACCTCTGGTCGAAGGTGAACACACCTGGGTTCGTCAACAACGACCAGCATCAGGAAGTCATGAACAAGGTGCTCAACGCCTATGCCAAGGAGAAGAGCGCCAAGTAACCGCGACACCGGGAAGGGGCGGTCGCTGTTGGCCGCCCCGCCTTTCTTTCCTTTCAACCGAGCGAGGGAGACAAGACCCATGCTCAAGCTGAAGATCACGACGATCGGTGCCGCAGCCCTGGTTCTGGCTCTTGGCACCGCAGCCCAGGCCGAGGACTATTCGGCAGGCCAGTTGCTGGCGCCGTGCATGGAAGCCGACAACGACGCCCGCTGGGGCGAAACGGCCGAGCTCGAATGCGAACAGTATATCCTCGGCTATGTCGGGGCGCTGAAGTTCACCGGCGCTGTTGGCGATGCCTCTGGCATCTGCCTGCCCGAGGACAATCTGGCCGACGAGGTCCGCTGGGCCTACATGCGCTGGATCAACGAGAAATACAGCCGCCGCACCATGCCCGCAGCCGAAGCGCTGATGGGTACGCTGAAGGCGAAATTCGCCTGCGGAGCGAAATAGCACGCAACGAAAATTTAGCGGCGCATTCCTGGACGCGCCGCCGATCCCAAAGCCCGACTTGCACCGGCGGCCTTGCGGTCGCCGGTTTTTTATTGGGCCGCCGCCTTGAGGCTCTCGCTACCCCCGGCCAGATCGTCGAAGGGGCCGTCGGAGATCTGGAAGATGTGGTCTTCCTCGATGTGGACGAGGCCGATCCGCCGGTAGGCGGCCTTGGCGTCGGAATTGTCGTGATCGACGGCAAGCCGGAGATGGGTCGCGCCGATTTGGCGCCCCCGTTCGGCCGCTGCGGCCAGCAAACGCCGGCCGAGCCCCATGCCGCGCGCATGGTCCGAAACGTAGAGGTCCTGCACATAGACGCCGGGCCGGCCGCGCCAGGTCGAAAAGGTCGGGAACCACAGGCAGAGCCCGAGGGCTTCGCCGTCGCTTTCGGCAATCAAAGCCTCGAAGGCGGGATGTTCGCCGAAACCGAAACGGCGCAGATCTGCAGCCGAGGCGACCATCTTCGTTTCCGCGCCGATATAGCCGGCCAGCGCCTCCAGCATGGCGTGAATGGCCTCGGCGTCGTCGGCCTCGGCCAGACGGATGATCGCATCTTTGCTCATTCGGAAATCCCGTCTTTTCGTACCGGACCTGTCCGGCGGTGCGGATCATAGGCTGGAATAGAGCGGCGAAAAACCCGCAGCGGAAGCAGGGCGCCTATCTGGTTTCGGCTGCCTCGCGGGCAGGTTCCGGGGTGGTCGCCGCGCGGCTTGAACGGCGGAACTCACCCGGCGTCGCTCCCGTCCGCCGCTTGAACACGCGCGAGAAATAGGCCGGGTCCTGAAAGCCGAGCTCATAGGCGATCTCGGCCGCGCTCGCCGAGGTGTAGGTGAGGTGGCGCTGGGCTTCGAGCAGCAGCCGGTCCTGGATCAGGTCGAGCACGCTTTTGTCGGCGAACGAGCGCGCCAGCCGGTTGAGCTGAACCCGGCTGATACCGAGCGCCTCGGCATAGTCGGCAATGCTCCAGTGCTGGCGATATTGATCCTCGATAAGCTCGCGCAGTCGGGCGAAGGTCTCGCTGCGGGACCCCGGCTCCGATTGCGGTGCCGAGATCCGCTCGAGCTGGCGACGCAGCGTCATCAAAAGGATGCGCAACTGCCATTCGAACATCGACGAGCGCCCAAGCTGCGGCCACAGGAACTCGGCATGCATCTGTTCGAGCGTCCGGGCGACGATGTCGCGCTGGTCCGGCGCGTCCGAGAAATCAAGCGTGAGCGGCGCGCGATAGAGCGGGTCGAGCAGCTTGCGACTGCGCCGGTAGCGGGCATCGACCAGCAGCACCTGCGAGACCGTCACCACATGGCCGAGCGTTTCCGGCTCGAAAACGAAGCTGTGCACCACGCCGCTCGGCACCGTCACGGCAGCCGGCGCCTTCAGCTCCGCGGTGCGCTCGTCGAGCCGCACCGTCGCGCCGCCCTCGCGCACGAACACGATCTGGAACATGCCGGTGTGGCGGTGCGGCGTGATCTGCCATTCGTACAGTCGCGAGCGCGCGCCGATGTCCTCGATATGCACGAACTCCGGATCGTCGGCCGTATTGGGGTCGCGATAGAGCGTGAAGCGGGAGATTTCGGTCGCGGGCATCGCCGGGCTCCAGGGGACAAAGATGTTCCAAAAGTACAAGGAGAAGAGCGATAGGTCCATTCCTTGAACGATCGGTCGGCCATAAACTGCCCGCCAACAACAAAGACAAAACGTATATTAGAAGGAGGTTAAGTCCATGTTCCGGTTCGATCCCTATTCCCCGGCGGTCGATGCGGACCCGTTCCCATATTACAAGACGCTCCGGGACGAACATCCCTGCTTCTGGAGCGAGGACGCGAATATGTGGATCCTGTCCCGCTACGATGACATTCTCGCCGCGTTGAACAACTGGGAGACCTATTCGTCCGCCAAGGGAAACCTGATGGACGAGCTCCCGAACCGCGCCGGCGCCACGCTCGGCACCACCGATCCCCCGCGTCACGACCGGCTGCGCTCGCTGATCCAGATGGCGGTGACGAAGCGCGCCCTCGACCACATCATCGAGCCGGCGCGTGCGGCGGCGAAGGCCCATATCGCCGCGCTCGAGGGCCAGTCGATGTTCGACTTCGTCACTGGTTTCTCGTCGAAGATGACGGTCGACCTGCTGTTCTATCTGTTCAACCTGCCGGATGAGGGCCGCAACGAGGTCCGCGACAAGGCGGTGCTGATGGTACAGTCCGACCCGGTCAGCCGCCAGAAGGGCCCCGAGCACATCGCCGCCTTCGAGTGGATGAGCGACTATGCCGCCCGCCTCGTCGAGGAGCGCAAGAAGAACCCCGGCGAGGATCTTCTGAGCCAGTTCATCCTGGCCGAGATCGACGGCGAGAAGCTGCTCGACCGCGAAGTGCAGATGACGGTGACGACGCTGATCATGGCCGGCGTGGAATCGCTCTCCGGCTTCATGACCATGTTCGCGCTCAACCTCGCCGACCATCCCGAGGCCCGCAAGGCGCTCGCTGCCGATCTCTCGCTGATCCCCGATGCGATCGAGGAAAGCCTGCGCTTCAACACCTCGGCACAGCGCTTCCGCCGCTGCCTCGCCAAGGACACCGAGTTGCACGGCCAGACGATGAAGGCCGGCGATTTCGTCTGCCTCGCCTATGGCGCGGGCAATCGCGACGAACGCCGTTTCCCGAACCCGGACGTCTACGACATCACCCGCAAGCCGCGCGGCCATCTCGGCTTCGGCGGCGGTGTGCATGCCTGTCTCGGAACGGCGATCGCGCGTCTCGCGATGAAGATCGCGTTCGAGGAATTCCTCACCCGCTTCCCGGATTTCGAGCGGGTCGACGAGGAACTCCCGTGGATGCCGTCGACGACCTTCCGCAGCCCGCTGAAGCTCGACATCCGCATCCTGTAGAGCATGTTGCGCAAAAGTGGATTCCGGTTTTGCGACAAACAACATGCCCCAGAAAGCCTTGGGGCGCGATGGGCTCCAGACGCAGCGCACCATGCCCGCCGGTTTTCATGCCGGCGGGCACAGTGCTGCCCGATTTTACAACGAAAACAACTCCGAATGCCGCCGGATGAGGGTCCGCGCGGCAAGAAAACCCTTGGGGGAAGGACGGCTGATGCCCAGGATCACCTATATCGCCCACGACGGCACAAAAACCGAGGTCGAGGCGCCCGAAGGCTGGACGCTGATGCAGGCCGCGACGCTCAACAACGTCGCCGGAATTGAGGGCGAATGCGGCGGCTCCTGCGCCTGCGCAACGTGTCACGTCTATGTCGACGATGCCTGGCTTGACAAAGTCGGCGCGATGGCGGAAGCCGAGAACGACATGCTGGAATTCACCGTATCGACGCGCACCGCGAACAGTCGTCTCGGCTGTCAGATCAAGGTGTCCGGCAGTCTCGACGGCCTTGTGGTGCGCCTGCCCGAGGAACAGAGCTGATGGTCGGAGTGGTCATCGTCGGAGCCGGTCAGGCCGGTTTCCAGTGTGCGGATTCGTTGCGTCAGGAGGGCTATGAAGGCCCGATCACCCTGATCGGCGAGGAGTCCCATCCCCCTTACCAGCGCCCACCCTTGTCGAAGGCCTATCTGCTCGGCGATTCCGATGCCGAACGGCTGAAATTCCGCGCCGATGACTTCTACGGCCAGAACGGCATCGACCTGAAGCTGTCGACCGGCGTTGCCGCCTTCGACCGCGCGGCAAAAACCGTCGCGCTCGGCGATGGCAGCGGCCTTGCCTACGACCATCTGGTGCTAGCGACCGGCGCGCGCGTGCGTCAGATTCCGGTGCCGGGCGCCGATCTCGACGGCGTGTTCTATCTCAAGACCCTCGCCGATATCGACCGCATCGAACGCCGGCTCGCCGACGCCGAGCATGTCGCCGTTGTCGGCGCCGGTTTCATCGGGCTGGAGTTCGCGGCTGTGGCCTCCAAGCTCGGCAAGAAGGCGACCGTATTTGAGGCGATGGACCGGGTGCTCGCCCGCGTCGCGCCGCCGATGCTGTCGGAGTTCTATGCCGGCGTTCACCAGGCGCACGGCGTCGACATCCGCTGCGGTGCGGGCGTCGCCGAGTTTGCCGGCAAGGATGGCCGTATCGAAGCCGTGGTACTCGCCGATGGCGGCGAGGTACGGTGCGATCTCGTCGTCGTCGGCATCGGCGTCATCCCGAATGTGGAGCTGGCCGAAGCCGCCGGCATTCATTGCGACAACGGCATCGTCGTCGACGATCACGGCCGCACCTCGGACCCCGCCGTCTATTCCGCCGGCGATTGCGCCGCCTATGAGCACCCCTTCGCGGACGCCCGCATCCGGCTTGAATCGGTGCAGAACGCCGCCGATCAGGCGCGCAGCGTCGCGGCCGCCATCGTCGGCAAGCAAAAGCCCTACGACGCCGTGCCGTGGTTCTGGTCCGATCAGTTCGATCTGAAGCTGCAAATGGCCGGCCTGTCGCAGGGCAGCGATCAGCAGGTGCTGCGCGGTGACATGGAAAGCCAGCGCTTCTCGATCTTCCATTTCCGCGACGGGACGTTCCGCGCCATCGATGCGGTCAACAAGGGCGCCGACTACATCATGGCGCGCAAGTTGCTCGCCGCAGGTGCCGGCCCGACGCCGGATCAGGCCGCCGACCCCGATTTCCCGCTGAAGTCGCTGCTGTAGAGACAAAAAGCCCGGTGGAACATTTCCCCCGGGCTTCTTTGGGTTGGCGTGCAGCCTTGCGGGCGGGCAGAGCCCGAAGCTCGCACGTCCTCTGTCCCACATACTCACGTCATCCTCCGGCTCGACCGGAGGATCGCTATCGACGCGCATGATGATGTGTTGTCTGGCGCTGCGCCGGCTTCGCCAGGCGTTGCTTTCACTCTCGCAAGGCGTGCCTGTTGCACCCGATCCTCCGGTCGAGCCGGAGGATGACGACGGAGAGGGTTTTCGCCTATGAAACGCCGTGCCGATCCACAAGCGTTGCCTCGCCCCAACCACTCCCCGTCACCCCGGCCGTGAGCGGGGGGGCCATTGCCCCTCGCGACACGGTATGTCAACGGGACGGCGGGCCGTCGTCAAACCGACATTCTGCGTCATCCTCCGGCTCGACCGGAGGATCGCTATCGACGCGCATGATGATGTGTTGTCTGGCGCTGCGCCGGCTTCGCCAGGCGTTGCTTTCACTCTCGGACGACGTGCCTGCAGCACCCGATCCTCCGGTCGAGCCGGAGGATGACGAGGGAGAGGGAAGCGGCACTGCGGTCCGGCCAAAATGCGTCGGCGATGCCGCCACGCAATCGGCAAACCTAAAGCCCGAACGCCTCCAGCGTCGCCTCGGCGACGGTAATATCGTCCTCTTCGAGGCCGCCGGCGATGCCGATGGCGCCGACGACCGCGCCGTCGATGGTGATCGGCAGTCCACCGCCGATCATCGCCACGTCCGGATGCTGGCTGAGGCCGGCGGCGAGATGCGGGTTTTCTGCCAGCCGGTCTTTCCACACCGCAGTCGACTTCTTGAAGCTGACCGCGGTGTAGGCCTTTTTCTCGGAAAATTCCCGTCCGGGGTAGGGCGCGCCGGGCATCCGCTGATAGACGAGCACATGGCCTGCCGCATCCACGATCGTAACGTGCATGCATTTGCCAATGGCCTTCGCCTGGCGGAGCGCCTCGCCGGCGAGCACTCTCGCGCTCTCCAGCGTCAGCGATGTCTGATTAATCAGGTCGATCATATCTGGTCTTTCCTGACACGCACTCCGGCGCAACCCTTCAAGCGGTACGTCCCGCCGCTCAGGCCGCGGCCTCCAGCAGCAACAGACCCGATCCGGTATTGGAAATCGGGATGTGATAGTTCTGGTGCAGCTTCTTCACCTTCGGGCCGAGCGCGGCGCGCATCATCAGCCACATGATGAATTCGGTGCCCTGAGCGCCCGCCTGCCGGATCAGCTCGTGCGTCGACATCTTCGCCAGCTCTTCGGCGTTGTCGACGAGCTGCTCCATGCACATCAGGTCGAACTCCTTGTTGATGAAGCCGGCCCGCTCGCCGTCGAGCTGATGCGACAGCCCGCCGGTGCCGAGCACTACGACCTTCAGATCCTCCGGATAGGAGGTAATGGCGCGATGCAGCGCGAGGCCCATCTTGTAGCAGCGCGCCGGCGTCGGGATCGGATGCTGCACCGTGTTGACCGCGATCGGGATCGCCTTCGGCATGTTCTTGCGCTCCGGCCAGAACAGCTGCATCGGCACTGTGAAGCCGTGGTCGACGGCCATTTCCTGGCAGGTGGTGAGGTCGAATTCCTCGCCCGCCAGGCTGTTAATGACGTGCCAGGAGAATGCCGGATCGCCGGCGAACGGCGGGATCGTCGGAATGCCCCAGCCCTCGTCCTCGTTGCGATATTCCGGCGCCGCTCCGACCGCGAAGGTCGGTATCTTGTCGAGGAAGAAGTTCAGCCCGTGATCATTGTAGATCACGATCGCGACGTCCGGCTTGACCTCGTCGAGCCAGTCGCGCACCGGCGGATAGCCGTCGAAGAACGGCTTCCAGTACGGGTCGGTGAACAGTTCCTTGGCAATGGCGCCGCCGATTGCCGGGATGTGGGACGTGGTCAGTCCGCCAACAACCTGTGCCATGATCTCAGTCTCCCGCCCGCAGCAGCATTTCCTTGAATTCCTCAACCGTCTTGCCAGTCTGCTGTGCGCCGACGTCCTGAACGTTGAGGCCGAAAATGCCGGCGAATTTCGCCAGGTAGTAGATGTTGCCGCCGGCCGCGATCATCTGCAGAACGTTCTTGTTCCGCATCGCTTCCTTCTGCTCTTCGTTGAGACCGAACTTGTCGAAATAGGCCTCCTCGTCGGCGAGGAATTCCTCGCGCGCGTCAGCCTTGTTGAACGAGTAGCACATCTTGTTGAGCGCATAGCCCTTCATGGCCTGCTCGCCGTCGAAGATCGGCGTGCCGGGTATCGGCTCCTGCCTGAGATCCGTGTTCATGTGACCGCTTCCTTTTGCGTTTCCTTGCGTTACGCCCAGTAGAGGCGCATCGGATTATCGACCAGGAGGGCCTGGCGCTTTTCTTGGTCGACCGCGATCTTCGGGATCTGGTCGACGAGGTGGCCGTCGTCCGGCATGTGCGATTTCATGTTCGGATGCGGCCAGTCGGTTCCCCACAACACGCGGTCGGGGAAGCTGTCGACGAGGTGCCGCGCATAGGGCACGACGTCGTCATA
This sequence comes from Hyphomicrobiales bacterium, assembly GCA_002869065.1. NCBI lineage: Bacteria > Pseudomonadati > Pseudomonadota > Alphaproteobacteria > Hyphomicrobiales > Hyphomicrobiales bacterium. The sequence continues at coordinate 309,363 of PKTR01000002.1, read as the reverse complement.
GGGCGGACCGGCAACGGTCAGCCGCTCGGGGCAGCTCACCTTGGTCCAGATGTTCTCGTTCTCGCCGAGAAGGTCGACGAAGCGTTGGAAGTCTGGGTGATCGACGCCCTTGGTGACGTCCGGCCGGCCCATATGGTCGACGACGATGGTCGTCGGCAGCTGCTTCACGAACGGCGTCAGATCGGCGAGGTCCGGCGCCTCGAAATAGACGACGATGTGCCAGCCGAGCTTGGCGATCTTGTCGGCGATGCCGAGGAAGACCTCTTTCGGCGTTGCATCAACGAGCCGCTTGACGAAGTTGAAGCGCACGCCGCGCACACCCGCCTCGTGCATGTCGCGAAGTTCGGCTTCCTCGATATCGGGCCGCACCACGGCGATACCGCGTGCCTTCTCGCCAGCGGTCTTCAGCGCGTCGATGAGCGCGGCGTTGTCGCGCCCGTGGCACGACGCCTGGACGATGACGTTCTTGTCGAAGCCGAGGAAATCGCGCAGCGCGAAGAGCTGTTCCTTCGACGCATCGCACGGCGTGTATTTGCGCTCCGGCGCATAGGGGAACACGTCGCCGGGCCCGAACACATGGCAATGGGCGTCGACCGCGCCCGCCGGCGGCTGATAGGCCGGCTTCGACGGGTTCGGGTGAAAGGGCAGGTAATCCGGGTCCATCATCATCGTTACTCGTTTTCTTGCAGCGCGCCGCTATCGGCCGAACACCACGCCGTCGAACAGTTTGCGCGCCGTGCGCAGCACCGCGGCCGCACCCACCGTGCCGTCCTCGGCAACATCGAGGATCACGGAGGACTCGCCGATCGGGTGTTCGATCGACAGCGTCTTTCGCGGTCCATCAGGGATCGACGCCAGCGCCGCCGCCGGTGAGCCAGGCAGCAGGCAGGCGGTGGCGACGCTGACCGCGCCGAGCACGCCGATCGAGGCGTGACAGCGATGCGGAATGAAGGTGCGGGTAGATATCGCGCCGCCGTTTTTCGGCGCGCTGACCATGCTCATCTTCGGCACGGTCTTCTTCTCGACGTCGCCGAGATTCATCATCGGGCCGGCCTTCAGCCGGATCGCTTCGAGCCTGGCGCGCAGCGCCTCGTTGGCCTCGAGCTCCTCGCGGGTCTCGGTGCCGGTAATGCCCATGTCGCTCGCCCGCATGACGACAGTCGGCATGCCGTTGTCGATCAGCGTAACCTCGATGCCGTCGATGACGTCGACCGCATTGCCGGTCGGCAGCAGCGCGCCGCAGCTCGATCCGGCGACGTCCTGGAACTCGATCGGAACAGCCGCGGCCGTCCCCGGCACACCGTCGATCTTGGCCTCGCCGCGATAGGAAACGACACCGCCGGGGGTAGAGACCCGCGCGACCGCGACCTGTCCGGTGTTCTCCATGAAGATCGAGACGGTGGTTTCGCCGTCCTCTGCCTCGACCAGCCCGCGCTCGATGGCGAACGGGCCGATGCCGGCGAGGATGTTGCCGCAGTTCTGCGCGTCGGTAACGATCGCCTGATCGACGAAGACCTGCAGGAACAGGTAGTCGACGTCGACGCCTTCACGTTCGGACCGGCGGACCACGCCGACCTTGGAGGTCAGCGGATCGGCGCCGCCCATACCGTCGATCTGGCGCGGATCGGGCGAGCCCATCACATCGAGCAGGAACTGGTCCCGCTCGGCGATGTCCGTCGGCAATTCGTCGCCGACGAAATAGCCGCCCTTCGAGGTGCCGCCCCGCATCCACATGCAGCGAATGGCTTTGGGCGGCGTCGCGCTAGACATATTTCAGGCCCTTTTCGGCGAGCCGCGGGCGCATGTTGTAGATGTCGAGGCCGAGTTCACCGGCCGCCAGCCGGCGCCGCTTGTCCTCTTCCTTGGCCTCGCGGTCGCGCGCCTTGGCCAGCACGTCGGCGGCTTCCTCGCGGCGCACCACGCACACGCCGTCATCGTCGGCAACGATCACGTCGCCCGGATTGACCAGTTCGCCGGCGCAGACCACCGGCACGTTGACCGAACCGAGCGTCTCCTTGACGGTGCCCTGCGCAAAAACCGCCTTCGACCACACCGGGAAGTTCATGTCGGTGAGGTCGCGCGTGTCGCGCACGCCCGCATCGATGATCAGCCCGACGCCGCTGCGCGCCTGCATCGAGGTCGCGAGAAGGTAGCCGAAATAGCCGTCCTCGCACGGGCTGGTCGGGGCGAGCACCAGAATGTCGCCGGCCTGCACCTGCTCGATCGCCACATGCACCATCCAGTTATCGCCCGGAGGGGCGGAGATGGTGACAGCAGACGCCGCGATGCGGGCGCGGGGATAGATCGGCCGCATGTAGGAGGCGAGCAACCCCTTGCGTCCCTGCGCCTCGTGAACGGTCGCCACGCCGCATTCCGCCAGCCCGGCGATCACGTCCTTGTCGGCGCGCTCGATGTTCTGAACGACGACGGCCATCACAGTACGTCCACGGTGCGCGGGAAGATCGACTGGAAGCCTTCCGCGTATTTCGCATTGCGGCCGCCGGCCATGCCGCCGGAATTGCGGCGGAAGTGGTTGCCGCGGTTTTCCGCGACATTGGTGTAGAAGTGCCAGAGATGCTCCTGGCCCTGCATGCACTCGATCGCCGCGCGCTTCTTCTCCCACACGTCGGTGATGTCGAGGAATACGTCCGGCTTCCAGCCCATCTGCTCGGTCTGGTGCGGCTCGAACAGATAGAGCTGTGGCGCGCCGAGCACCTTCTGACCCGGATTGTGGCCCCAGGCCTGCGCGATCATGCGGCATTCGAGCACGAACTTGGTCGTGTTCATGTGGTCCGTATTGTACGGGTCCCACATCGAGTGGCTCATCATGAAGGCCGGCTGAACCTTGCGGATCGTGTCGACC